>JAFOHE010000305.1 GCA_017421975.1 Pseudomonadota bacterium | reverse complement strand
GATGTTACGGCAAAGAAAGGCGTGTATGAGTTTATACTGACAGGTGATGTGCGGAAACTGAGTATTCGGGATTTCGATGATCGTGACAAACAGGCGGCATACGAACGACAGGAACACAAATGCGCAATATGTTGAAAAGCGTTTGAATACAAAGCCATGCACGGCGATCATATTGTGCCGTGGTCACGTGGTGGACACACAACGGCGGATAACTTGCAGATGCTTTGTCGTGACTGCAATCTGAAAAAGGGCGCACAGGAATAACCTATAAGATTATCCGGTATCAAAAGGCGTGTGAAAGCTAGTGTTCATGCGCCTTTTGTTTTGGCGTGGTGCTGGCGGAGGGATGGGCGATTTTTTGTGATATGAGAGGGTGTGGATTTGTCGATGGTGCCTGTGATTGTCATGGCTGCTATCGAATAGAAATAATCTGAATTACGAGAGGTGGCGACAATGAGAAGACGTGAATGTTTTGAAAGCCATAGAGCGTATGTGGAATATCTGGAACAGCGTGTTCGTTTTCTTGAACGCAGATTACGAGAGTACCATGAGTCCAATAGGGTTCAAGGATTTGAGCGCAAAAGACGTTTCAACGAGATGGCTCAACCTAGACATAAAAGTGTTGACTTAAGTATTCCACTTGCTGATGATGTAATAAATATAACTTTTGTTGCGAAAAGTTATATGATTAAACGTATCCTTAAACTTGCAGACTGCAAAAATGCCAGATGTCGGTGCTGTGTTGCTTTTCCTGTTTATGCCTTATCAGTTTTGACAGACAACATTTCAAGAGTTGCTGAGAAAGTCGGTTGTTCGGAGTCTGGTGATTTTAGAATTCAAACGAACATTCCAAACATTCCGTCTGTAACAACAAAACCATCGTCAGGAACGTTGGCTGACCGTCGTGCAGTTTTCGTAGACATGCTTGCTGACTATTTAATAGAGCTTATGCGCAATGCAGCGCCATGTCTGGCACATGTCATCCAAAATGGGACATTTAACAGCTACATTAAAATCGAGTATGTAACGAAAGAAAAAACATTTCCGATATGTGATATTCTTTATGATGATTCTGCTCATACAATGTCTTGTAGATGTCACGTTTATGATCTCGTGAACAAAGCAGTAAAAGCAAAAGAATTGGATGTGTATGCCAATGAATTGTTAAACTTTTAAGCAAGTGGTCAGGATATCAATTGACCACTTTATTTTCCGTATGCGACTTTGCGTACACCGTGGGGCGTTGCGGGGGCTTGCCCCCGCTGTAGGGGGCGCGGCGTATGTTCACATAGCCGCGTTGGGGGGACACTTCCCCCCAAAAGGCCTTTATTCAGTCTTATCTGTTTTTTTTGCCCTTTGTTCCTTCTGTTTTTTTAACCACTTAGACACGTTGTTTGCCACGCGTCCAGCATCATTGACTGTCGAACGGATGAGAAAATCGCAGAAAGATAGCGAGTCCGAAATCGACCCACGGATACCGACGCGCCCAAATTCGTGAAGCATATCCATGCCATAATGGAAAATGCCGAAGACATCGAAATCCATGTCATTGACAGCACATCCACTTTCGAACTCTTCGAGTGCCATCGTAAACGTTCCAATATTTCGCAGAATACTCGGCTCAATCAACGGCAGGCATTGTGACACGATAAACCGCAGCGCCTTGGCATTGACATCAAGCCTGTTAAGGGCGTGAATTTCGACCTCTTCGCAACCGACAAAGCGGATTGCAGCCCGAGAAAGTTCCGAAATGGGCTGAGAAATATCGGTCTTTTCATCGACATAAAGATCGACGAGAATGTTGGGCGTACGCGTCCCCCAAAGGCCGAGCAAAAGAAAGTCTTTCATCAGATCACGCGGGCTGAGGTCTGGCACATGTTCTGTGTTAAGCATGAGGCGAAGCGTGAGCACAAAAAAGATGAGCAATTTTTCGGAGATGGCCACAAAAGAGCGCATATAGCTGGCATTTTCAAGCTGTGTCATCTGCGAAAGGTCAAAGGAAGCGAGGCGCTTTTCGCCTGCAACGGGAGCAGAAGCACCGCGGTTCTGAATGACGAAAAGCGTCACAGGCAGACGACGATACATCAGAATACCTTCATCCGTCAGAATGCCATTTTTCGCATCATAATTTCGAATCAGTTCGCCGAGGACATCGTAGAATAGATCGCGTTCTTCCTGTCTGAGATCGGCAAGCCAGCGTTGTTCGAGATTGGATGCGGCAAAGTGCGCCCTGAAATTATAGTTTTTGCGCATTTGTCCGGCATCGCCCAAAAGCTCCGACGAGACAGAATTTTGAATCGAATGACTGAGAAACTCAATGTGTGCGGCAGCATCGCTCTGACCGTCACTTTCGAGATCAAAGTCCGGATAATCGTGATGAATATCGAAGATATAACGGCAAAGCGTCGTCATGTCGGAAATCTGGTTACCGAGCCCCAAAGAAGCCTCATTCAGAGCCTGACGAAGTTTACTCGCAAAGGCGTTGGCCACGATCTCGTTATTTCGTTCGGCTTCTGCGACATCACATTCCTCAATGGAGGGATCATAAGTATAATAGACGATCTTTGAAGTATTGAAGTTGTCAGAGCCATAATGCTTGAAGGCCGTCTCAATGTGCTGTTTGGCACGTTCCCACCCGAAGCGCGGATGGCGTGCACCCAAAGACCAACGCAATGTATCGCGCACACCGATCGTCATGCGACGGTTAAAGAAAAACTCGAGTTTTTCAGTCATTTCGTCGGTGAGCATCGTTGACCGAATCAGCTGCTGAAGAACTTCAAATTTTTCTGCAGTCCAGGCATCTTCCTGGAAATAGCGATCCTGCGAAAGCATTTCAAAAACTGTATGCGATTCTTTGAACGCCTCGCGCATATCGCGCAACACCGTCGCACGCGGAACAGAACTATCCGTTTTACCTTCAGACAAAGCACAAAGTGCATCAATCGGGCACGCCATAAATTGCGACTCGATATCCCCGTACCCGTAGAATAAAGCCTCACGGGAAGCTTCATAAGCCGACCGGTTGGCACTCTGATGCGTCGGAAAAAATTGGACACCCGCACTTCCAAGCCCCTCGGCAATATACTGACGATCGAACGCTTTTTCGAACCCATGGAAATTGAGGCGAATTGCGTCATTACGTAGCACAAAAATCGAGAGGCGATCGACAATCTTTGAAACCTGCGCACGGCTCACCTTGTGTTCAGGCGAAGAAATGCGTGCACACAAACGTGCAGCATCCACGCGATAACGCCGCCAACGCACATTCTCGTACTCAAGTTTGAGTGACTGAAAAACTGCTCTCAATACCGCACGCTCGTTTCGTCCTTGAACTGTCGTCATATTTTATCTCCTTACTTGATGTTCTCTTTTATGTTGAACAAACTCAAAAAGACAGAGAACTTTACCACGCTCAAAAAATCAAAAAAACATAAAATGTAGTCTTGCCATTCCGCTTAGACACGTTTACAAGCACGCCTCCTATGGGGGTGTCAGGCTCCCATTGTTTTTCTTTCAACTTTTACTGTGAGGACCTGCTTATGTTGAATATAGAAACAACCCAGACGAACGATCTACTCTCCTTCATGCTTTTTTCCCTCGACAGTGAAGAAGACGTCTATGAAGCCGCACGCAAATCGTATGATGACGATGACGACGACTATGATGATTATGACGACGAGGACGAGGACGAGGATGAAGATGATGATGACTGGGATGACGATGATGACGACGACTGGGATGACGATGTTTGCCGTTCTTATGTTATAATATAACCAATCGATAAACTCGAATTTGTAGGTGTGATATGAATTTTGAGAAAATGTATTTGGAAGAGGATTTATTTCCT
>JAFOHE010000304.1 GCA_017421975.1 Pseudomonadota bacterium | reverse complement strand
GTGGGGGGAATATGCCCTACATTATTGGAGAATCTAGTATGCATCGACTCAAGATTATTCTTCTTAGCTGTGCCACAGCACTCGGCATGGCTTTCGTGACGCCCGTTTCTGCGCAGGAGACAAATTCCATGGAACAAACCCAGGCCAGTGTTACAATTCCTTTTGAGCAATTCAAACTTGATAATGGCCTTACGGTCTTTCTTCTCAAAGACAATACGCTTCCCATCGTTTCCGTCAACCTGTGGTTCAACGTCGGTTCAAAAGACGAAAAAACCGGACGGACCGGGTTTGCGCACCTTTTCGAACACCTGATGTTTATGGGTACAGACCGCGTGCCCGATATCGACATTCTGTTAGAGTCCGGCGGTGGCTCAAATAATGCCAGTACGCGAGAAGACGCCACCAATTATTATACCGTCGCTCCAGAAAATATGCTTGAAACGGTGCTTTTCATTGAAGCTGATCGTCTGGCCAATCTTGCCAATGCCATGACAGCCGATAAACTGAACAAGCAACGTGACGTCGTTCTAAATGAACGCAAACAGTCTTATGAAAACCAGCCCTATGGTAAAATTTGGCTTGAGCTTCCATCTATCATGTATCCCCCAAATCATCCTTATGCTCATACAGTCATCGGTTCCGTCGAAGACATTCGTTCCGCCACCGTCGAGGATGTTGTGGACTTTTTCAATACCTATTATGTACCGGCCAATGCCTCCATCGTCGTTGCTGGAGACTTCGATTCAGACAAAGCCAAAAAACTCGTACATCAATACTTTGATTCGATTCCGTCACGGCCCGAACCAAAGCACGCTGCCATACCTCAGCTGACGCATCCACAAAAAAATCGTGCGGTCATTGAAGACGATGTCCAGCTGCCACGCCTCGTCATGTTGTGGCATTCACCAGCCTTTCTCAGTGATGGGGATGCTGAGTTGGACATCCTTTCATCCATCCTGACAAAAGGAAAGAATTCGCGTTTGATTAACAAACTCGTTTATGAGCAACAACTCGCATCTTCCGTGCAAGCTGGACAGATATCCTCGCGTGCCTCCATGTTTATGATTGATGCGGTTCCCCTCCCTGGTGTTTCTATCGAAACCCTTGAAAAGGCAATTCTGGACGAACTCAATGCGATTCTCGCAAACGGTGTTACGCAGTCAGAATTTGATAAAACACGCAATAGCATTGAAACATCGTATATCAAACAGCTTCAGTCAATCGGCTCTCGTGCCGACAATTTTAACAATTATTATTTTTATTCTGGCACAACGGCTTTTCCAACAGCAGATCTTGAACGCTATCATAAGGCATCGATAACATCCCTAATGTCTGTGACCAAAACCATCTTTTCTGACGACACGCGCCGCGCGACCATTATTGTCGTTCCAAAACAGAGTGATGCCAGTTCAGCCGAAGCAAAGGAGTCACCCGATGCGCCGTAGTTTTTCTCTTCACCCAATTCTCTCTATTTTCTTATCACTTCTCATCTTAAATGCCTGTTCGGCACCCACACCGCAAACTGCAACTTCGGAGCCACCCAGCATCATGAATACAGCCCTTCCCGTTATTCCTCCTGCCAAGCTTTTTCAACATCAGATGCCGGTCAAATTTACCCTCGATAACGATATTCCCGTCTGGTATCTTTACAATCCCATCGTTCCGTTGATGAGCATGAAAATCGCCTTTAATGCAGGCAGTTGTCTTGATCCTTCAGACAAAGCTGGACGCGCAGCTTTGACTGCTGCCATGCTCAAAGAAGGATCCAATGGCAAAACCGCACAGGCTATTTCAGATGAAATCGAAATTCTCGGCGCAACGCTCTATACCTCGACATCTCAGGATGCCCAGACACTCGATCTTCAGGCCATGACTCAGTTTTTCCCAGATGCACTCAATATTCTGGAAGAAGTCTGGCGAAAACCTGATTTTTCACAAGCATCCTTGGATCGGCTTAAAAAGCTTTGGCTGACCAATCTCATCGCTCGCGCCGATGCCCCCGAACAACTTGCCAAATTGGCAGGAAACCGAGACTTCTTTGGCGATGATCATCCGTATGCTATCTCAACCGATGGATACATCCATACCATTCAGGCAATTCAAATGGATGATCTGAAAACCTACTATGCCCAAGCTTTTGATCCTGCCAATGCAACCATGATCATTACTGGAAATATGCCGCAGGATGAACTCAAAGTTCTTTTGAACAAACATTTTGGCAACATTCCAAAAGCATCTCAAGAAATACCTCAATGTCATATTACTCCACGTGATCATAAAACAAGTGTCACCATTGTTCACAAAGCAAATGCCCCTCAGACGATCATTCGAATTGCACTTCCGAGTGTTGCATCAAATAATCCTCGACTGCTCAATCTAAAGCTCGTCAACATCCCATTTGGTGGTTCTTTTACGAGCCGCCTCATGCAGAATATCAGAGAAGACAAAGGGTATACTTATGGTGCATCCTCAGTTATTGCCCCGTTACGTGAAGACGGCTTTATGATTGCCCAATCTTCAGTTTCAAGTGATGTGACAGGACTGGCATTAAAAGAGTTTCTCTATGAGTTCAATCGACTCTCTCAAGGTAATTTCGATCAGGATGAATTTGAAAGAGCCAAAGCAACATGGCAATCCGAACTCGTCCAAACCTTTGAAACGCAATCTGGTATTCTGTCCACACTCGTTAGCGTAATTATGAATGGATTGGATATTCGCACAATCAATGATTTTGCACGCACGTTACCCAATATGACGCTTGATGATTTCAATGCGATTGCACGTGAATTTCCAAAACAAGACAAGATGAGTATCACACTCGTGGGTGATAAGGACCTCATTCTTGAACAAATCAAAGATCTTGGGTTACCTGAACCGACCTTCCGCGATAATCAGGGATTTTTAATGCCATAATATGCAATGGTCTGTTTTCGACTTGCGTTTGTCGCAAGTCGAAAACCCAAATGCCCTACTGATGTCGATATACAAGCATCATTCCGTCTTTGCAGCACCATCTGATGCAGATATGGAAGAATATTTTTGTTTTGGCGTGCGAATGACATCAATACGCTTATCTTGCTCATCATAGATTTCCAAAGCGAGCTCGAATTCATATTCTCCCGTAGGCACAAGCGAATAATAAGAAGCGTGAGGCCAGGGCGCGTTCATATCCGCCCATTTCAATTTTGAAATGGGCGAAGAAATCGACTTCTGCGACCCGACGGGAAGCACGAGCAACGTCTTAAGTTCATTTGCAAGCGCAAAAGACGTGGATAAGTTAATCACAGACCAATATGACGGTTCTGCTGCACCCACAGCATAGATTAGAATTTTAGGAAGTGTTCTTGCTGAAACAAAGCGTTTTGTATTCGTAACAAAAACAGAATCAATCGTGACAGCAATATTCTCTCGCCAAACAGGATAATGAGATGTCGATGTCACAGTGATATTTTTCGAAATTTCTTCAATAGGAAGCGCTTCCTCGGCTTTTTCATCGCGTCCATGGGAAGCAGCATCATGCATGACATGTTCCTGAGAAACTTCCGTATCCTTAGAACTATAATGAGGTGCCTGACAAGACGTCAGCAGACACCCCAGAAGCAAAACTAACACATTTTTTTTCATGTCCATTCCATTACAGGGCATTAAGTTTAGCATCAACAGAAGCGGCATTTGCGCCGAGCGATTTGGCAACCTCGTATGCCTTCTTGGCTCCTGCCTTATCACCGTATTTGACGAGCATATCGCCGAGGAAAAGTTGATATGAAGCCTGTTTGCTCAAACCACAAGCTTTTTTAGCGCATTCGACTGCTTTTGCTGTATTATGTTGAGCATCATAAGCACGCGCCATGACGAACCAAGCTCTATGGTTGCTGGGTTCCTGTGCCGTTGCCTGTTTGAGCAATTCAATGGCACCACCATAGTCTTTTTGGCTAAGGGATTTTTGTGCATCGGCAATGAGTTTAGAAGTCGAAACCTCCCCTTTGGCAGCCTGTGAAGAAGAACTCGCAGGCTTCGCAGCCTGAGCCGCTTTCGCAGCAGCTTCTGCTGCTTTGGCCTCTTCAACTGCTTTTGCCGCTTTCGCAGCAGCTTCTGCTGCTTTAGCCCCTTCAACTGCTTTTGCAACTTTAGCAGCTTGAGCCGCTTTCTCAGTAGCATCTGCTTTTGCGTGATTCGCACTCTGTGTTTGCGTTGCCTGAACCATTGCTTGCGCCTTTTTGGCTTCTTCGGCTGCCTTGGCTGCTGCTGCCGCTTCCTGTGCAAGACGCGCTTCTTCGGCTGCCTTGGCTGCTGCTGCCGCTTCCTGTGCAAGACGCGCTTCTTCGGCTGCCTTGGCTGCTGCTGCCGCTTCCTGTGCAAGACGCGCTTCTTCGGCTGCCTTGGCTGCTGCTGCC
>JAFOHE010000303.1 GCA_017421975.1 Pseudomonadota bacterium | reverse complement strand
TCCCCCTGCCATGTGTCAGCGTTCGAAGCTTCATCGTATAACCAAACATATTTCTTAGCGGTACAATGGCATGTATGACGCTTCGCAAAACGTCGCTTTCGAGATTTTCAACCATCCCGTTTCGTTGCGTCAGATCACTGATGAGATCGCCAATATGTTCCTCAGAAGCCACAATATCGACGGCCATGAGTGGTTCAAGCGTTTTCGTTCCGGCTTTTTTATAGGCGCGTCTGACGGCTTCGCCAGCAGCAATACGCGATCCCACGAGATTCGTCCCTCCTTTGGCATCAAGTGAGATGGTAAGAATTTCGACCGCGACATCTGCCATTTCAAAACCGTTTGGTCCATAGAGGGCTGCATCTTTTGCGGCTTCAAGGACGGCATCAAGAACGTCTTGTCTGACGTATGGATGGCCTTCGGGCAACGCAAGACTGCAACGCGTACCTGTACCGCGTTCAAGGGCTTTTACGCTTACTGTCACTTCGCCCCAGATCGTCTCTTTTTCATCTTCCATGACACGTTCGAAAGTTGCCGTTTCGACGGCATCACCAACGAGGGTTTCCATGCAGACGACATTTGGATTGCCCGTTCTGACATTGACATTAAACTCACGACGAAGGCGCTCACAAGCGACTTCTAAATGAAGTTCGCCCATACCTCGAAGAATGAGTTCGCCCGTATTGTTGTCTTCTTCAAAAACGATGGTCGGATCTTCTTCATGAATGGTATTTAGCGCTTCGACAAGGCGATCTTTATCCTTGAGTGATTCCGGTTCAATGGCAATCGATATCACGGGTGCCGTTGCCTTGATGGATTCAAGTAAAATCGGTTGCGATGGATCACAAAGCGTCACCCCCGTCGCCAATCCCTTGACCTTCGCAATCGCAACAATGGAACCAGCAGGCGCCTGATCGACGCGATCGACGCGGTTCGCATAGACGCGATAGATATTCTTGACTTTAAAGGCACTCTTTGAAGATGTCACATAAATCGAATCCCCGTCTTTCATACAGCCCGAGTAAATGCGAATAAACGCAAGTTTTTTACCCTCAATCTGCTGTATCTTAAAGACGAGCGCTGATAAAGGCGCTTTTTCGGAGCGTTCACGAAGAATGACCTCATCTTTCGGTGTTTTGGCTTCAAGAGCTGGAAGATCATGCGGTGCCGGTAAATAATCGACAACGGCATCCATAAGCGGCTGAATACCTTTATTCTTCAACCCCGATCCACAAAGAACAGGTTGCACCTTAAGCGATATCGTTGCGCGTCGTAAGGCTGATACAATCATTTCTTCCGTGATCGTTTCGCCTTCGAGCCATGCCATGCCAAGTTCGTCATCGGCATCAGCGATTTTTTCAATCATCTGTTCACGCGCCATCGCCGCATGTTCAACCAACTCGGCTGGAATCTCCGCTGTCGTGACTTCAGCCCCCTGGCTTTCCGTATCAAAATAATAGGCTTTTTGACGAATCAGATCGATAACGCCCACAAAATCAGCACCCGCACCAATCGGTATTTGAACTTCAATGGGATTGCCGCCGAGAATTTTTTCGATTTCGGCAACACAGCGGTCATAATCAGCACCCGGCCTGTCCATCTTATTGACAAACGCAATGCGTGCAACCTTGTGACGGTTTGCCTGATACCAGACTGTCTCGCTTTGTGGTTCAACACCGCTGACAGCATCGTACAATGCCACGACGCCGTCAAGAACGCGCAGACTCCGTTCCACTTCGACCGTAAAATCGACATGTCCCGGCGTGTCAATCAGGTAAATATCATGCCCCTTCCACTGGATCTCATTCACGGCACTCGAAATCGTGATGCCTCGCTCACGTTCCTGATCCATAAAATCCATCGTTGCCTGGCCGTCATGAACCTCCGAAATCTTATACGTTCTGCCAGAATAAAACAGAATCCTCTCACTGACGGTCGTCTTTCCAGCATCAATATGCGCCATGATGCCGATGTTGCGTACTTTCTCAATCTTTTGTGCCATGAAATATCTCCCTGTGATTCGTGTTATCACAATACACACAATGATTTTAGCATAAACGTCTTAAAACTTCCTCATTTTTCGAAAAGACTATTTTAAAATCAATAGCGGGGGGCGTTGCCCCCTACGCGGCTATTTTTGTGGTGTCGGAACGCGATCATCGCTCTCCAACACCACAAAAATACGCCACTACCCCCAAAGCGGGGGCACGCCCCCGCAACGCCCCCACAGCTTACGCAAACAGATAGACTATTAATGTTTATATGTAGGTGTAAAATATCCACCCCATAAGGATAATGCCAAGCAACACCAATGTGTTACGAAAATAAAGCGTTTGTTCAGGTAATTATTTTATTTTGCATGAACAAATAAAAAAAACCGTAACAACAGTACGATGCCTGGCATTAT
>JAFOHE010000302.1 GCA_017421975.1 Pseudomonadota bacterium | reverse complement strand
CGTGTATTCTTTTGGGAACCCCTACGGGGTTCAAGGGATTTTGGGCTTCACCATTACCCCCGGCGTTGCCGGGGGCTACACGCCTAAAGCCCTACGGGCTTTGGACGGATTCATGCCAAGTTTAAATGCTGTATCCCTACGAATAATGTTTCAAAACTTTGAAATGGGGGAATAAACTGCTATAATTGCAGATAGACATCAATGCGTGATGTGAAAGATCGTTCTGTCCGGTTCTGTCCGGAGAAGATATCGTTTAGTCTGGCGTTGATACGCCACAATCAGGAGGAAAAGATGAAAAAACGCAATGGTCTTGTGATGATGCTTTGTGCGCTTCTCATGAGTGGTACGATGTTCGCATGTGCCAGTGACAGTGGCGACGACAACAAAGAAGGAGAAAATCAGCCAAACGGCGGGCATGCTGCGAAAATGCAGGCAACACCTGCTTCTCTTAGCATTGAAGGCAATAAATCGGCCGATTTTTCTGTTTCGTACACCATCGATGGGGATAAAGCCCAGGGTGGGACTCTTTTTGCACAGTCTGGCAACACCAAGTGCTTTACGATAGATGAGGATACGAAAGAACAGGTCACGATCAAGGGGCAGGATACGGTCTTTACGGTTGTGGCAAAAGATGTGACTGAAGCTTGCAACGGCATGGTCAACATTATCGACAAAAACAACCTCGCCGATGCCGTCCAGGTGTCTGTTAGCGTAACACCCGCTGAAAATGGCGGTGGCGGCGGCACGGTTGCCAAAGATCCTGAGTTCAACCTCGTCGAGCCGGGCAGTGGCCAGATTAGCCTTGAAAAAGCGGACGATACTGCCAAAATCATCGTCGAATACCTCAATGCCAAAGGCAAACCGCAGGCTGGTACCTACATCGAAATTGAGAATTCCAAAGATACATGCGCCACGCCGAACTATTCCGATATTGAAACTGGAAATGATGGTAAGGCCGAAGTGACCGTCAGGGCCAAAGGCTCCAACTGCACGACGGTTGTGACGCTCACAGTCGAGGGTATGGAACCGATCGAAGTCGCTGTCAAGGTCGGTGAAGCGGACGAATATTATCTCAAATCGCTCCAGATTAATTACCTGAATGCCGATTCAAACGATGTCAGCTACATGGGTATGCGCCACAACGATGTTAAAAAACTCGTCTACGGCAGGGGTGAGGGCGAAACGTGTCCATCCGATGCGGATATCCTTGCGGGTAATGCACGCGTGAGAAAAACGGCGACGGCAACTGATTTCCGCCTGGAGAACCCGTTCTTTATCAAGCGAAATTACGAACTTTCCCGCAACGAAGGTTCAATTTCTCTCATCGCCATTGCGTACGATTCCAATGAAAAAATTCTTGCCGGTGGCTGCGTCGAGGGTGTGGATCCGAGCAAGGATGGTCAGGAGGTCATCCTGAACATTCATGAAGCCCCGATCTTCTTCCCCGAAGCGTACGATGTGATCGCCAACTTTGACCTACTGAGCAGTTTCGATAAAACGCAAGAGAACTACAAAGTCGAAACGATGAAGGCGGGTGACTGGGTTCAGTTCGTCGTCGCCTTCTGCGGTAAACCGTTTGATACGTTGGTTTCATTTGTTTGGGATAACACGATCTCACGTCTCGCCGACATTGATGCCATTAAGAATATTAAATTTATTTATGACCTTGTGGCTGGTCCTGATACAAAAAAATTGGCGACGGCTGCTTTGGGCGATGCACTCAAACCGACCCTCGAAAAACAGACATGGTATAATATCATTAACCAGGTTGCGCCCGATATCAAAGATCTCTCGAGTAATCTGCAGCTTAGAGGTACTTTCGAGAGCGGGACTTATGCCAATTACGAAATGACGGGCATGAAGATCTCATTCGATCAGCTTCAGTATCAGTGGTCTTACGAAGGCATTGGCCAGGATGGTTGTATTGATGGGGCATACGGTAATTCCAAATGCCGACGTAGGATGCCGCTTGCTGATAAGAAGATCGAAACGATTTCTGGAACGACCAATCCGACGATAGAATTGAGCAAAACGTCTGGTGTCGATGGCTATATGTCTTTCGCGGTCGATAATCTGACCTTCAAATGGGCGACGATGCTTTACAACGCCATCTTCGGCGAAATTCTGCCGCTTGCTTTGGGGTATAGTGGTAATAGCGATCTTACCAGAGGTCTTTACATCAAAGCGTTCCTGGATAACGTTCTCTTTACCCCGGTCGTGAATTTCTACAACGCGGAGAAGAAGGGAACGCCTACAGGCAAGACCGATGATGAGGGCAATGCTGTAACGTATCCTGCTCTTAGAAATGATGCGCCTTCCAACTGCGAGACCTTTGTCGAAGCCCTCGTTTATTTGATTTATCCCCAGGTCGGAAACTATGCGGGTACAGTTCAGACCGCTGCGACGCTTGTGTGTAGCGACGGTGTCATTGGCAAACTCGATGAGACGATTGCCAAAGCCTTTACGAATATCGAAGTCAATTCGTCACAAGGCCTTGTCATGAAGACTGCCGATTGTCCGTTGTATTCAACTTATAATGACAAACCGTATGCCAATCAGTATGAGTACACCTATATTGGCAAACCGGATGCCGGTAGCTCGGTGCCTGCAGCAAGCGATGTCTTCGGCTCGGCTTCCAAAGCTACCAACCGTTGCAAGATGGATGTCAGCATGGGCGCGAGCTTCTCGTTTGAGGGTATCTTCCACGGCGAGGACAATGCACTCTAAGTCGGTTTAATATCTGTCATGTGGGGGCGAATGCCCGCACATGGCATTAAGACTATGGGGGAGGAAATTCCCCCGCTTTTTAGCCCTGAATCCGATGAATAGGTTCGGGGTTTTTTCGTTTTTGTCGCTTAGTGAAGGATGAAGTACTGTGATTTAGACCAAAAACGGTACGAATTTGCCAATTAAAGTTGAATCTGCTAGACAAAACGCTATATAAGCACCAATTCGAGTGCGACAAAGCGCAACTGATTGTTCAAACATCGTGCTGGCATAACGCATTTTGCCATAAGCAGCGACCCAATCTGTGAGGATATTATAGATGAAGAAGAGAAAATTTTTGTTCGCGAGTTTATGTTGTGTCGCCGGTCTGGCGATGGCTGCCTGCAGCAATGGTGCAGGTAAATATGAAGACGATGAGCCCATCGATGACCCGAAGGACGAAGTTTCCTGTGACACAACGTACACCATGACGCTAAGTGGCAAAAAGGATGCATTTAATTGCGACAATCCGACCTTGTGTTCCCTCGAGCTTGAAGCGGATGGCACGGGTACGCTTGCGATCAACCTCGTTGCGGAATCGGCTGCCGCGACAGACAAAGACGGCAATGTTTGTCCCCAGGGGGCTGTGAGCGGTGCCGAAATTTCTGTTTCCTCGACGAGTCCGGTTGATCTCAATAGCAATGGCAACAATATCAAGGTCGTGACGAGCGAGCTCATTGGTTTGGCCACGGTGCTTATTGATTCGGCAGAAGCTGAGGGTGTCGTCGTCCTGACGGTCAATGCGGGCGATGACAAAAAAGACAAAGCGGGCAACAACCTCGTTCAGAACATCATGGTGACAGTGCCTGCCAAAGATAAAAAGATGGAACTCGGCGTTACCCTGGCTTATGCTGGTGACAAAGACCTCAACTATGCCGATGTTTTCCTCTTTGAAGGTAAGAAGTGTGCTGATCTTCTCGCATCCCCGAATGAAAGCCTGACGCCGAACGAGATCCTCGGCCTGAGCAAAGGTGCGAATGAGAGCAAGAATAACTGGGATGAAGAAGGCATTAATGCCATGGATCCGCTCGTCTTTTCGCTCGACAGAAACGAAAATACCTATGCGGCGGTGGCACGCGCCATGCACAGTGGTGAAGCCTATTCGACTTATGGGTGCACCGATGGTCTTTCGGCGGATAATGCCAATGTCAAAGTTGTGCTTCAGGATGCGATGAGTGAAGAAGAGATTCAAGAACATCTTTGTGAAGCGAATCGCTGCGATCTCGTGAAGAAGAATACGGACGAAAATTATGCCGTCTGCCTCGCCAACAAATGCATTGATCCGATTTTCCCCGAGAATGGTGTTTACACAGGCACTTATCAGCTTCAGAGCCAGTTCAATGCACTTTCGCTTTTGCCGACTTCGGGATCGAGCAATTTCTCGGAAATGCTCGCGGGCGACTGGATTGATTGGTCACTCGATCTTCTCGCACAGCCCGAAAAGAAAGTGCCTGATATCGTCATCAATCAGCTTCTTCCGCTCGTTCTTGAGGCAGATTGGCTGACGGCGTTCCTCGAAAAAATTGGCGTAGGTGACAGCATTCTTGCGCTTCTTAGCCCCGAAATGATCAAGGTTTTCCTCGAATCCTTCGGTGTGACCAAGATTATTGAAGATTCGCTTGCACAGCTTTTGGGGCAGCTCGAATGGTGGGATACGGCGAGCAGCGTTGTGACGATTGTCGATGAAATCGCGACGAACTTTACGCTCGCGGGTTCGTTCATGATCAACGAAGGCCTGGATGATAACGATAATCTCAAAAACAACATCCATAGCTACGATAAAATGCTCTACAATACGGGCAAATTCGACTGCTATTTTGGTAAACTTGCCGGTACGGATGTGGACGGCAACAACATTTGCTCTGTCGATCTGACGACGCTCGATTCTTCGATCGGATCGGTCTATGGGCCGTTTGAGGCTTATGTCGATGACTGTAATGATGACAACATCTGTGGCAGTATCACGATCAGATCCCACTCGCTTCAGCTCGCCTATGGCAAACTCATTTATGGTGTGATTATGCAGTTCCTGCCGCAGCTTCTCGAAAGCCTCGGCGCTGGCTCATCGACCGATATCCACTCGATCGGTTCGCTCATCGAATACTATGCCGGCTATGGCCTCGTCAAAGCCTGGAACTCGAGCGCTTCGAGCTGGAACGAGGAACACGCTGCTGACATCGAAGCGGGCACAGTGACAGCTCGTGCGCTCCTCGACGAAGCCACGGTTACGAGTTGTAATGCGATTGCCACGGCGGGTGCCAACTTCGTCAGTTCGTGGATTTCAACGACGTCTTTTGGTGAGCTTGCGAGCAAGTTCATTCAGCCTGCACTGCTGACGCCGCTTTGCACGAACGGTATTGCCAAGCTTGATGCCCTGATTGATTCAAAACTTGGCAATATCACGACGGGCACGGATGCCATTACGTTCAAAACATCCGGTCCGTGTGCGCTCAACTTTGCGGCCAAAGATGCTTCGGGCGACCGAGTTCTCGAATCCTTCGGTATGACCGACTATGTTTGGGGACAGAAGACGGATGATCGTTGTAAATGGCAGATGAGCATCCAGACGAAGGAAGGCAAATCGCTCAACGTCGATGGTAAATTCTTTGCGACGCGAAAGAACGATTAATCGATTGTAACCTTGATTTTGTGTATAAAGCCTCCTCCCCTGTGAAGGTGAGGAGGCTTTTGCGTGATGGGGAAAGGCTTATGATAGGCATGGAAACGTGTTTATGCCGACAAACGTATTGGGGGCGTTGCGGGGGATGCCCCCGCAAAGGGGGGTAGCGGCGTATTTTGCCCGTAGCTGCGTTTGAGGAACGCGGCTACGGGCAAAATAGACGCGTAGGGGGGGAGCCCCCCACCCGATGCCATTGTTTTATCTCCAAAATGCCTGTGTTCTTAGCGTTGGATTTATGAAAAGATTTTTAATTTGTTTTTGTCTATTTTTGTGTTTTGGCGTGTTTTCGCACGCGATGGCGTACGCGGACGAAGTGCAGTATGCCGGTATTCAACTTGATGTGCCGGCAGAATGGGTTCAGACGGATGAGAAGGTGTTTAGCGGTTCGTCGCCATCGGAAGCGCGGGTTTTTGCACGTGGCGAGGAAGAAGTCGTCTTTGGCGCGATTGTGACGGAGGGGGTGAGCGAGGGATTGGTCGATGTTGCGACGACGGTGCTCATTCGTTCGTATGTGGAGGCGTTCGCCATCAGTTGGGGTGCGAAGGTGTCGGAGCCCAAAGAAGGCGAATTGGCGGCATATTGTGGCGGCGAGGCGGGATATCATCTTGAGGCGGCTTTTGGTAATGATATTTATGATTATTATGGCTGTATGCTCATACGTGCGGACAAATGGCGGGCTGCAACAGTCGTGACCTGGGTGAAGCGCGATGGTGCACCGGATCCTGAGGGGCGTGCACTACTTGTGGCAACAAAACGGCTTATGCCATTTTTAAAAGCGATACGCTTTGAGCCTGTGTCCAAATAAGGGGATTGGGCGGGTGTATCCTTCGGGCGATGTTTTGTGTATGCCATCCAATTTTTGACTTATGTGCGATGTTTTGATAAATGATAAGGTGTGTATAGTCTTTGCGGCTATCCGAAACGAACTTGACAGATGAAGAGGCATATCAATGAAGAAAAGACGGCGTTTTGTTGGTCTTTGTGCAGGTTTGGCAGCAGTCATGATCATGACGACGGCATGTGGTCCGGTATTGTCGACGAGTCGTCGTGCGGATGCAGAAGAAGCGTTGCAGGCAGCGGCGAATCTCAATGCAGCGGAGCGTGCCCCTTACGAGTACACGCTTGCTCAGGAATATCTCCATAAAGCGGATGAGCTTTGGGGGTATTCAGATTTTGGTGCGAGTGCGGAATATGCGCAAAAGTCGATCGATATGGCGAATGCTGCGGCAGAAAAAGCGCAGACGAATCCGTGGAAGAACCCGCTCGAAGAAAAGAGTAACGTGCGCGTCGTTGGGAATGAAGCACAGTAACCGTGGTCCGCGGCGATCAGAACATAAAGAGAAACAAGCATGAAAAAGCAATTCAATCATAGGATGTTGCGCTTTGGAAGCGTTGGAATGTGCGCAGCCTGTGCGATGGCAGCGGGTCTATTGTCGGGTTGTGTCGATGGGATGAAGCTTTCTGCGCAACAGAAGCAGATTGTCGAACAGGCCGAGCAGATTCATGACCGTGCGTATCGTTGCACGCCACGGGAACTGGCGCTTGCTGAGGCCCATCAGGAATTTGGGCGTCATGAGCTTAGCCGTGGTAAGGGTAAACGTGCACAAGACCATATCGCGTGGGCGGATGAGAACCTGAAGTTGGCGGATGAGAATAGTCTCCATCCGCTTTGCCAGGATCCCAAAACGCAGGATCGTGATAAGGATGGCATTATCGATATGGAGGACAAATGTCCGGATACGCCGGGCAAACCCGAGTTTGCGGGCTGTCCGGATCCCGATATTGACAAGGATGGCGTCTGCGACAAATGGGTTTCAGAGATGGGGCTGACGAGTGACTTCAACTGCAAGGGCATTGACCTTTGTCCTGCGGAGCCTGGTGAGCTGGCTTACAGCGGTTGCAGCAATCCCGACACCGATGGTGATGAGATTTGTAACGCTTGGGTTGCGGAAGCCGGTTTGGCTGAGAAATTTGCGAAGACGTGTCATGACACGGATCTCTGCCCCGATGTGCGTGGTACGGATAAATTCTTTGGTTGTCCGAATCCCGATTCTGACGGTGATACGGTTTGTGATCCGTGGGTCAATGAAAAAGGCTTCGATGCCAAGTTCGTTGAAGTATGCAAAGGCGTGGACAAATGCCCGTTCGAAAAAGGTGTCGTCGAAGAAAACGGCTGTCCGCCTCCCCACAAATTCATCAAAGTTACCGAAAACGAGATTCAGCTCAACGAGCAATTCCAGTTTAAGACGGGCAAAGCGACGCTTCTGCCTGGCAGCAATGAACTTCTCGATGAAATTGCCCAGGTCCTCAAGGATAATCCGACAATTGAAATCTCGATCGAAGGTCACACGGACAACAAAGGTAAACGCAAGAGCAACCTCAAGCTCTCGAACAACCGAGCGAAGAGCGTTCTCGATGCGCTTGCAAAACGTGGTATTGACAAGAAGCGTATGCATTCCAAGGGCTTTGGACAGGATGTGCCGCTTACGACGAACGATACGGAAGAAGGCCGCGCGCTCAACCGCCGCGTCGAGATTCATATTACCAAACGCTAAAGCGTTGTACGTCGGCAGTTGCCCGTTGATGCGCCGTGTTTATCACGGCGCCGACTGTCCAATCCAATCATCCATTCATTTCGAGGCATATCATGAAGTCATATCTTAAAAAGACTCGTTCTGCTTTTGTATTCCTGATGTTGCTTGTGGGGTGTGTCTGTGGCATGCAGACACTCGCCTTTGCTGGCACGCCGGCGGTGAACCGTGCGACGATGTTGAGCAAGGAAGCAATGTCCGAATACGATGATTTTGAACTCGAAAGTGCCGAGGCCAAAATTCGAGAAGCCGTCGAGATCCTTGAAAAAGATCATGTCACTGATCCTTTTGTCGCCAAAGTTTATGTTGCGCAAGGTGTTATCACGTATGGACGTTTCAAGGATTCGGCACTGACTGTGGCCGAAGACCGTGCTTATGCGGCATTCCTAAAAGCCGTTTCGCTCGACAAAGATATTGAAATTCCAAACGATTATCGCTCGACAGAATTGGATGAAATTCTCGATCGTGCCCGTAATGATCTTTCATCGGGTGATTCAAGTGCCATCGTCGTTCCTGGTGTGGCTGCGGCTCAGCCGGCGCTTGCGCATCAGCCTATTGCGACGAGTCAGCGCTGTATGCCGGTCACCTTCTCGACGAAAGTGACAAATAAGGATGATATCGACTTTATCTCGCTCTATTATCAGACGGATCAGGAGACGACGTTCACAAAAGTCGATATGGTGCCGGATCCCAACGATCCGGATACCTATACCGCCGCCGTCCCCGGTTACAAAACGCGTGGTGCGCAGCTCCGTTATTACATCGAAGCTACGAATCAGGATAAGGGGCAGGTCGGAACTGTCGGCACGCTCTATCGGCCTTATACGACGATTCTCACGGGCGAATGTGCCGGCTTGTCGAGTGCCGATCTTGTCGAACTCTACGGCGATCCGCTTTTCCAGCTCTCCGTCATGATTGGTACGGGCGTTGGCATTGCACGTGAGGGCGTCTTCATGGAGCGCAACAAATCTGCGAATGTCAGCACGACAGGTGGCGCATGGTCTCCGGTCTTCATTCGCGGTTCAGCCATGTTCAACCTCCCGTACAATATGCAGCTCGGCCTCGCCGTGCGCGGACAGGTCGTCGATTTGCTCACAAATACGGATCGCTCCGTCGAAGAGAAAAAAATGAATAAGGTTCGCGCGAGCCTTATGGCTGGTCTGGCTTTCCGCTATCTGGCCATCGCCCGTCAGCCATATCGTCTCTATATCGGCTTCGAAGCGGGGTGGGGCGGTGCGAATGCACAGGTCAAAAATGATCAGAACAAAACGGATATCATCCTTTTGGATGGGCCGTGGTATGTGGCACCGCAAATTGGTTTCCTGTGGACGTTCCACAAAAATGTCGGCCTCGCAATCGAACTCACCGTTCCCATTCTCTTCCCGAATAAACCAACGGCCGTCTTTGATATTGCATTAGGGCCTT
>JAFOHE010000301.1 GCA_017421975.1 Pseudomonadota bacterium | reverse complement strand
GTCATGTTGTGTTCTTCTATCGCAAGCCGGCAAATTGGTGTAGAAAAAACAGCGACGTATCAGGGAAGATGCGTCATTTTTTCGCGAGGACAAAATAACATGAATCGACGATTCAAACACGAAAAAACAATATGCCAGTTCAGCTTCCTGTTGCTCTGTCTCCTTCTAAACGGCTGCGCTTCATGGGGGTTTACGCTTAAACGACCCACGAACACGCAGAACAGCACGTCCAATACAGAAACAGCCGTCACCGACAGGGATAAAGCTTCTACGGCTCAAACTGGCATATCAGCCACATCATCGACGACAAATAAGCATACGGCAGATAACACGCCCAATAGCGCAACGTTCAATGAAGCATGTGACGACGAAGGCGCGTGCGACGACACCCATCTGGAGGATATATGCGCTCAGGCTGAAGACGGCATACGCCTCGCTCGAAACGCAGAGTTGCAAGGTGACTGGGAACATGCCTTAAAAACGGCAGTCCAACATGCCGCCTGTGAAGCCTGGGAACCTTCGGCTCGAAACATCGCCTTTCATGCGGCTACACAGCTCAAAGACGCTAGCCTGCGCCAAATCTGGACGGAAAATAGCCATCCTTTAGCCGTAGCTGCAACGGGACTGGAACTTCTGCGCCGCTGTATTGCTGACGACGACCAAGAATGTGTTTCTCAGTATTTTGACTTATCCGTCACGGCTCTCGAGAACGTCGGTCATGCAGACGAAACCAACGATATCATCGCCTGGCTCAACGCGGCACAGCACTCAGGACACCCCGTCGTCGCCGTCGCTTTGCCGCTATCCGGGCGTGATCGAAAAATGGGACGTGCCATGCTCGGCGCGTTTCTGCAGGCAACAGGCATTTACAGCCACAAAGGGACAACCTTCGATCTCAGATTCTACGATACGCGTTCCGATGCCTCAACCCTACCCTCGATTCTCGATGATGCAGACAACATCGGAGCCAAACTTCTACTTGGCCCCATCGATACGCTTGAAGCTTCGGCTGCCGCACAGGTTCTGGATAGCCACGGTCTGTTAATGCTCAGTTTTGCACCCAATCCCGTCTACCTCAAAGCCAATACAGATGCCTTCATGCTCTCCTTCGGTATCGAATCGGAAGCTAAAATCCTGGCCAATAATGTGCTCAAGACTGGAGTTTCAAAAATCATCGCTGCCTACCCCGAAGGACGTTACGGTGACATGGTTGCCGAACTCCTCACGAGCAACTTGCCACATGGTATCTCTTTCGAAAAACTCACGTATCCACCCCAAGACACGGATCTTCGCAAAATAGCGCAAAAAATCGTTTCGACCCATCCCGACGCGATCTTTCTGCCAGCCGATGCAAAGGATGCTGACCGCCTTATGCGTTTCGTCGCACAGGAAAATATGTGGTGTCAAACGACCGAAAACCTTTTGCGTAGCGATGCCAGGAGCAAGACAGATACACGTCAATGGGTCACATGCCTGTCGACGAGCGTCTGGACACCGCTGCCGCCAGACCACGATTTCAAATTCCTCGCTGGTGCAAAATATCTCGATTACACATCTTCAGTAACAGAAGGAAGCAATTTCGCCACAAATTTCAATGCGCTTTACCATCGTACACCCAATGTCTACGAGATACTCCCTTATGCTGCCATAAAAATGCTGTCCGATTTGCCCGTAGAAGCCTTCAGAAACAAAGATAACCTTAAACAACTGCTTCAAGACAAATTTGATGCTGAACATACCACCTATCTTGTCCCGGCCGTTCAGGAAGTTTTTCTCTAACCTTCCCACTTCTTTTACACCATCACCATAGCTGTCTCATGAAACGTCTTACTGCATGCCTTCTCATCCTGTTCATGGCTCTATGTTCTGCGCCAGCGTCTGTACTCGCGCTGACAGAAAGCGATGTTGCCGGTAAATCCGATGAGGAACTCGAAGCCGAAAACTGGGTGACGCGCGAAGGCAGTGCTCGCTCAAAAGACGCAACTTTATGGGGGCTCCTCTCGATCCTCACATCCACCGTCTGGCAGGGTAGCGGCCATTTTATGAGCGGAGATAGAGAGAATTACTGGAAACTGACCATCATGCAAGGCGCTTCTATTGCCTTGATGGCGTCAGGGCTCATCGCAGGTTCCGTCACCAAAGATGACAAACACGTTTCCGCACTATGGCGTTCCCTCTTCCATTTCGGTTCCGTCCTCTACGCAACGGGATACCTCATGGATGTGCTCGGCACGTTTAAAGGGGATGCCATCATGCTGCCAGACAACCATCTTGATCCCTTCGGACAATCCATTGATTTCAATATTCGGTGGTTGCCGTCAGATGACTTCAACTTAGGACTTCAACTCAGTTATGCTTACAGAAACCCGCGTTTCTGGATCAATCCCTATTTGTACGCGAATATTGCTGAAGCCATAGACAAAAAACTCGAAGGTTACATCGGAACCGATTTTGGCGTCGCCCTCTGGTATGGCGAACGCCCCTATACCTACGTCGCCATTGCGCTTGATACAAAATATAATTATTTCGAAAGCGATGCATACAGCACACTTAAATTCCTTCCCTATATTGAGTTTTCGCTCGACTTTGGCTCCTGGTTCGATCATCTCGCAAACATCCGTTTTGTCAATCGACTCGGCATTGGTGTTCAATTATATGATTTCAAATATGCTAATGTCTCAACATTCAGTGATCTAAGCACTGTACTCGTCCTCGAAAGTGAACTGAGTATCAATATTGTCAAAGACTTAAACATGGCTTTTATATATCGCTATCGACCCGATTATATGATCGGACAATTGAGCAGTCCCAAATACGCTGGAAAAGTCCTCTTGCCAGGTGCCGGTATTTTTTCAATCGACCTGACGTTTAATGTTTCAAATGGATGGATGGCTGCCATTGATATGAATATCGGTTCTTCCATTGATTTCTGGCTGGGTATTTCAAAACATTTTTGACATGGTTCATTCTTTACTCATAATATATTATATAATAAATATATAATACAAAAAACATTCTATCCTGTACATAAAGTATAATTATTCCAGC
>JAFOHE010000300.1 GCA_017421975.1 Pseudomonadota bacterium | reverse complement strand
GCCTTTCGCTCGGATTTTGGCATCACAAAAACGCGTGAGACATTTGCGCACACCGTTTTCGTTCCTCGGAATACAGACGAGAAAGCATCAGATGACCGGCATAAAACACCCTTTTTCGGCATGCTTCGGATGGTATTCTTGCAAATGCCGAGTTCACCAAGCAGGAGTCCGAGTGTACCACCGATCTTGACAAATGGGCTTATATTATGAATCACATGGAACAGTTGACCGATATTCCTTGGGCTTCCCAGGATGAGTTGTACGCTGAACTTTCGAAAGTGAGCCATGTTGCCGCTCTGTCACCTCAAGAGCGTGCGATTTATGATGAACACTTAAAGCAATATCGCGATAACCTCGCGGCGCTTGAAGCCGCAAGGTTAGATGGTATTGAAGAGGGCAAAAAAGTAGGTATTGAAGAGGGGGTACAGGCAAGGAATCGCGAGATCGTTCATAGGATGTTGAGTGAAGGATTGAGTATGGCTTTTATCGCTCAAATGACTGGATTGACGCTTACAGACATTGAGGCACTCCAATAATGTGTGTGGGGGATGAAAAGCATGTGTTGTGGTGTTAGGCATTCAGTTTGTTGTCGTTAAGCAGTAAGCGGCAGAGTGTTGGAAAACGGCGTGCCCAGTCTGTTTCGTAGTGGTTACCATCTTTTTCAATGTTGATCATGACTTCATAATCGGCATAACCGATATGGCGAAGATGTTCATAGAAGTCTTCGAGTTTTTTTGACATGTCGTATAAGATGCCTTCGAATGTGTAGTTTTCGTTCGTGCCCATATCCATATATATTTTCGTCCATGTCTCAAGTTTATTTTTCCAATGTTCGAAAGTACGTCCATCAGCCCAAGCAATGCTTGGTGAAACCGCGCCGATGCGTCCAAAGACATCTGGTCTTTCGCGCCCGCAAAAAAGGGCGATGAGCCCACCTAAGGATGAACCGATGATGGCAGTGTTTTCAGGCCCTGTGAGCGTGCGGTAATGTGTGTTCATATAAGGCACGAAAAATTCGGTGAGATTGTTTAAAAATTTGCGTCCACGTGGGTCGTTGATTGCACGTGCCGAATAAGGCCACGGCGTATATTCGGCGAAACGGTCGATTTCGTGGTCGATGGCACAAACGAGCCACTCTCGTTCAAGCGAGCCTTCTTCGATCATCTTGTCGAGCGTGACATTGACTTGCCACGTGTCTTTTCGTATTGTTCTAGGATGCTCAAAGACATTCTGACCGTCGGTCATATAAATCACAGGATAACGCCTGTCGTTATCTTTGTCATAAGACGACGGCAAGTAAATACGAACGGTGCGTTCAAAGCGGTCTAATGGCGAATAAAAGTGGTCATCAATCACAATTTTGCTCATGTTGTCTCCTTATGCAACAAACGTGTTCCTCATGGCCAGTGTAACGTGATAAGCATTTGAACGCAACAGCTCCATGTAAAACGCGATTTGCCAGAGTGGTATCGTTGCTTTCAAGCATAGACATCTGTGTTTTTCTTGGATTGCAATTGTTAACGATGCGGAGTAATCAATCTGGTTAACAGTATCTTTATAGAGAGCTGCGTTTTCACGAATTTCCAGGAGAGGATGATGCCTGTCAATGAAACCCATATTCTTGATTCATTTTTGGAAGCGACGACGTCGGATGCGGATTGGACAGTCCTTGATGATGTCGTGGAGCGTTTTTTATCCTGCCTGGAAACAGGTGTTTTTCGCTGTGCTGTGCCCACGGCTGATGGCAAGTGGACAATAGAACCTCGCGTAAAGCAGCTCATTCTCAATGTTTTTAGGCTTGGGCATCTTGAGGAACGGTCAGAGGGGTGTTTTCAGTTTTGCGATAAACACAATTTGTGGCCCAATATGGCTTTTATGCCCGAACGTGGTGTGCGCGTTGTGCCAGGTGGAACGACGGTACGCCGCGGTGCTTACGTGGCTCGCGGTGTGACCATTATGCCCCCCGCTTACGTCAATATTGGTGCCTGGATTGACGAGGGATCGATGATTGATTCCCATGCGCTTGTTGGCTCTTGCGCACAGGTTGGACGACGTTGTCATATCAGTGCAGCAGCACAACTCGGCGGAGTGCTTGAACCCGTTGGTCAGTTGCCTGTCATTGTTGAAGATGAGGCTTTTGTCGGCGGAAACACTGGGATTTATGAAGGAACCCACATCGGTCGTCAGGCAGTGATCGGATCGGGAACGATTTTGACGCGATCGACGCCCGTTTACGACCTCGTTCATGATACGGTCATACGTGCCGTGGATGGCGTACTCCATATTCCCGAACGCGCCGTCGTTGTGCCTGGCTCACGTGCCGTTAGAACGCCGTTCGGTGATGCGCATGGACTCTCTTTGTATGCGCCAATGATCGTCAAATATCGCGATGAAAAGACGTCTGCATCGACGTGTCTCGAAGATGCGCTTCGTGTGATTCTGGATTAAAATGGTAATTGACTGTGGAGCGTTCCATGAAACGGGTGTTTTCTGTCATGGGGCCGGGACGTTTCATGTCATTGGACAGGACGTTCCATGTCATTGGACAGGACGTTCCATGT
>JAFOHE010000299.1 GCA_017421975.1 Pseudomonadota bacterium | reverse complement strand
TTGTCAGAAAAACTTTATTCGGACAAAAGGCTGACGCTCGAAGCGATTGGCATGACGCTTGATTCGACGCTGACGCTCTCATCGCATGAGATTCTTCCATTTTCTGATCCGAAGATCATTGAAAATACGATCTACACGACGATGGCGGATAAATGGTCTTTGACAGACGATTCGATGATTGCTTTCAGAGTTGGTGACTATGTGCGTGCCAAGACGGAAGACGATATAGATGGGTATGATGTTTTCGTTCTTCATGCCTCTAAAAACGAGATCGAGAGCAAGATTCAAAAACTTGCGCCATGTCGGTTGGAACCCCATGTCGTGTTACCTGAATTACAGGCGTTTGATTATGTTTTGGATGGCTTTGTTCAAGGGCTAGAGACACCTTGTGTGATCCTGGATATGGGTGCATCTAAAACGCGTTTATACGCCATTAATGCTTCGCAAAAGGTGACGATGTCACGCGTCTTTAAGCTCGGCGGCAAGCAGCTTGATGAGATGCTTGCAAAAGCTTTGCGGGTTTCGACGCAAGCAGCGGAAGAGATTAAATGTTCCTCTGGCTTTGTCGCATCCGCAGGCATGGAAAGAGCGTGTTATGAAGGGTTTGTACGAGCTGGCAGGCTTGTCCCAACCGATGTGGATCCGATGGTTATTTGTCAAGCCTGTCAGTCGGGGCTTAACTTGTTGTTTACGAGCATTTATCAGAGTCTCGTTCTTTTTACATCGTCAGGCGACAATGATGTGCAAAGGATGTATTTAACAGGTAATGCCTCGCATCTTGCTGGTCTTGATGACTGGTTGACGCAGCAGCTCGGGATTCCATGCTCTTCATCCATGACTGTTACAGGCAATGAGAATGTCCTTAGCTCTGATTTTTCGTTTTGTGCCATTGGCGCGGCGATCGCAGCATCTCGCAGTATCGATGGGGATTGTCCGCTCAATCTTAGAAAAGGGAGTTTGGCGCACAAAGGTAGCCTCGAGTACATCAGTGATAACAAATGGTTCCTTCTTGCTCTCGTCGTTCTTTTGGCGATATCGGGCGTTTTTTCACTCACCTCACATGTCAAAGCAGTCAATGCTGAATATGATCAGTTGAAACAGGCCGTTGAAAAGGCATCCATGGAAGTTTTTGGCAAAAAAATCACGTCACTCAAAGAAATGCGTCAGGAGGTTGAAGCGAGTCAAGGGTATAGTTTTATCCCTGCGCGTACGGCGTTTACGCATTTCGAGTGGTTGTCAAACAAAATTCATGAAACGACTGATATGGATATGGAGCTTTCACAGCTTGATATCGATATGCAGAGAAAAATTGTAACGCTTCGTGGCGAAGTCGGTGGCGACGATGGTTTGCCCAAGTTTCTTCAGCTTCTGGAACAATACGAGTGTTTTCCCGATGAAATCGCAGAACCTAGGACATCGAAAGTCAAAGAACGTACGGCGTTTACGTTGAGAGTTGAAGCAACCAATTGCTCAGCAGGAGGTTCGGATGAATAACGAAGGACTTATGGTAAAGGTGAAAGAGGCAAAGTCATCGATATCTGAACGCGATCGATGGTTGCTTGGGTTCACGGTTTTAGTTGTCATCGGTGTCGTTTTTTGGTTGGTCGTCCTCCAACCGATGAATAAGGATATGGATACCAAGCAAAAAGCGATCGAAGAGTATCGTGCTGCTTTGAACTATATTTCAGAGAATCAGTCAACGTATGCGCTTCATCGCCAGGAAAAAGAAAAGATGCGTTCCAAACTTCTCTCGGCCGATGCAAAAATTGTCAGCCGATTATCGAGTATGGCGAGTAGTCTTGGATTCGATGTGACGGTGTCACCGAAGGATGCACATAAGACAAATGATGATTCAGGTGCTGAAGAGCAGGAAATCGAAGTGACGTTCAAAGGCGTCGATTACGATAAGTTCCTCGAATACATTATCCAAATCCACAAATTGGATATGCCCATCTATATGCGTCATTTGACGGTCAATCGAACGAGTAATAATTCCACAGCAGATACGAAATTAACGGTATCTATTACACTTATGTCCTATCGACTCAGGGAGCAAAATGCAACGTAAACTCCTTTTAGCGATTGGTCTTGTCGCGCTATTTATTGTAACCTTTGTTGTCGCCGTATTTTGGGCTTTCCCGAAGGATTCTGTACGCCATTATGCTGAGAAAAGCCTTGAAAAAGCGATGAAGGGCAAACAGATATTTGAGATCAAGGATATGTCTGTCAGTCCGCTTCTCACAGTAACATTAAATGATGTGACGATGAAGCCTGCGACGTTTGAACAGACACCTGAATATCTGATGACTGCTGAAGGTGAGTATTCTGGGTATTATTGCGCAAAATACGTTGAGGTCATGCCATTTATCATTGATCAAATTCTTGTTGATCCCGATGTTTTGAAAGTGGCTACCGGAATTCCAAACGGTCAATTTGAGATCAATTTGTCTGGGGGAAGTATCCTTGGAAAGTTGGTAACAACCAAGTCATTAGCGCAAGTTGCGGAGCGTGAAACAGACAATCCAACCGATTCAGAAGATGCGGCAAAAGAAGAAACGAAACCACGTCGCAAGGCAAGAAAAGCGAAAGATGCTGACGAGGCTGATGATGCGTCAGCTGAAAATCCCAAAAGAGGTTTACCCTCTTTAAAAGCAAAGAAATCGGATCCGCTCGTGATGAATCTGAATGCCAAAGGTCAGCAGATTGATCTCAATAGATTCGCAATTTTGAGCAATTATACGGGTGCACAGTTTTATGGGGAGCTCAATTTTGATACCCGCGTAAAGCTTGAGGATAATCAGCTTAAATCGATGGATGTCAATATGACCATGCTTTCTACCGCACTTTGTCCGAAGCGTATCAAAGTCAATATGGGCGGTATTCCATACCTTGAACTTCCCTTTACGATTCTTGGGGATATTGCGGGCAAGATTGCAATCGAGAATGGTGTTGTCACGATCAATGAGCTCAAAAGCAGCGGGCCTGACCTCGTCGTAGAAGTGCATGGCACGGTGACGCTTCCCAATGGTAAGAATGTAAAAGAGCCAAAGTTTGATCTGGATATCATGGTTCTTCCTTCCGAAGAATGGTTGGAAACGAACAGCATGGATGCGATTTATCAGATTTGTCGTCGGCAGGCAGATGGTTCGATAGAAGTGAAGCTTTCGGGTTCGGGTAAACGCATGAAACCAGATTGTGGTAAACCGATTCCAGTTGAAAAGCCGGCAACTGCACCAAACCCCGCAGCTGATGGCGATAAAAAGGCGGCAGATAAGGCAGCTGAAACAGCTCCAAAAGTTGAAGAAAAGCCAAAAGCAGCCGACGACAAAAAACGAGATAGCAAAAAAAAAAAGTAAATGAGTTCATAAAAACGGATAATATTCCCACAAGTCACAGGGAGAATAATGCACGACGGCGCTTTGATCCAACGCACAGCGAGACGGATCTCAGACAGATGGATGTTTCAAGTATTGCTGGATTGACGGAGGCACAAAAAGCAGAAATCGCCAAAAATCCAAGAGCTATGAAGGCCATTATGGAAGCCGAAAACGCAGCAGCCTCTGACTTTAAGCTTAAACGTGGGGTTATCATGAACGATGGCGCTTCGGTCGATCTTCCTCAACCAGGCGCGGGAAAAGCAAGAGAAGGTAGACCACGAAGGCATAAGTAAGAATCACGAATCAATTGTTATCATAACGAACAAGGAGAACAAAGATGGCTGTGGACAGTGCGCGTTTGTCACGAATGAAACAAAAGGGGTGGTCAATGCTCGATGCAGGGCGATCGGATGAAGCAATTGCAGCTTTTAAGGAGTGTATCGCCCTTGATCCATCGAATATTGAGTTAAAGGTCGAATTTGGCGTCGTCCTCTATAAGTTACAGCGCTTTGATGCGTGTCTTGAAGTTTTGGATGAGGTGTTGAAAATCAATCCAAATTATATCCTGGCGCTCAATAACAAGGCTAGGATTATGGTGGATCGTCATCAGGATAAGGAAGCGATGGCATTGTACCGCCAGATTTTGACGATTGATCCCAAACACGTTCGTACGTGGATTAAGGCGGCGCAGCTGATGAGTAGCCGCGAAAAATATGATAAAGCGGACAGCTGTATTCAGGAAGCCCTGAATGTCAACGATAAGGACGAAGAATTGTGGCGCGAACGGGCGATCATCGCACGCAAAGCCGGTGATCTTAAGAAGGCACTGGAGTATATAGAAAAATCCCTGGAACAAAAAGCGACGGATTTTGAGTCACTGCGTGAATGTGCCAACATTCTTGCTGCTGATAAACAGTATGAAAAGGCGAGTGAAACCTATAAGTATGCGCTCAAGCAGAACAAAGATGATATTGAGTGTAAAATTAGCCTCGGTTTTTCCGATCTGGCTTTGGGTAAGATCAAAGATGCACTCGATGCCTTTGAAGCAGCCTTTAAGGCGGATAAAAATAATGCCAGAGTATGGGAAGGCCGTGGTTTGGCTTTTATTGCTCAAGGGGAAAATGCGCGTGGTCTGACGAACCGCGGTACAGCAGCAATGATTAACAAGAATTATGATGAAGCTTTGAGCTTTTTTGATCAGGCCATTGAAGATAATCCGCGTTATCCGGAAGCCTGGTCGAATAAAGGGGTACTTCTCGAAAAACTTGAGCGTTTTGAAGAAGCAGCGGATGCTTATCGTCATGCCCTTGAGTTAGACAATAATGCTGTCGTTTGTATGCATAATTTGGGCATGCTCTACATTTATAAATTAGATAGACGGTATGAAGGTCTGCGTTGGCTTAAAAATACATTAAAATACGATCAACAGCGTTGGTTTAAATTACCTTCTGAATTAAGAAGTGCTGTTGATCAGGTTGAATTTATGAACTAAGTTAAAAAACCGTCATGCTTGGCATGACGGTTTTTTTATTGGGGAATAATATGACTGCTTTGTACGATCATGTATTAAAGATGATTTCAAATGGTTTGGGCAAATGCATTGCTTTTTTGGATCGATGCCAGCAACATTCAAAAAAATCAAATTCATCTTGCGATACGCATAAGGCATTTTCGGAAGATGATTTGAATACTGCTATCTGTCATTGTTATCAAATAACCTCTGATTGCCAGGCAGTATTTTTTAAGATAAAAAATCAACTAAAGGCAGATACAAAGAATAAAGCGCTTGTTATTAACCGAATCGTTACCCTTGATGACTTGTTATTTTGTCTGAATACGGCAACAAAGTACTCTCCGTGGACCTCTGCGAGTATCACACAAGGATTTATCACTTCCGCCGGAGGTCACAGAATC
>JAFOHE010000298.1 GCA_017421975.1 Pseudomonadota bacterium | reverse complement strand
TATGATGGTTTTGCTGTGTTTGTCGAGCGACATTCATGGTCATGGCGTATGCGATTGCTGTTGCATCATGAATCGCGTCGGTGCAACAGATGCCTGTATGTTTGTGGCTTTTGCGCAAGGCATTGGCAGAACTTTAGATACGAAATAGCTCAGATACCGATATCGGAGTTGGAATGAAGCGCTTTTTATCATTTTTTGTGTGTTCTTGGATGCTTATGCCGTTTTCTGTGTGGGCACAAAACCAAGAGGATGCCATTCATCAGGTGACATCTAGTGTCAAAGAAGCATTGCCCGAAGGCACGCAGATTCAGGTCACGACGGATGGTCAGGTGTTTGAGCAAGCCCAGGATGAGACAGATAATGGTGTTCGTCAGACGAATGATGAAGGCAGTATGCGTGCGTCTGAACTGCGCCGAAGACAGCCGCGAAAGCGAGAACTTAAGAATCGTGAGTTTGATGATTGCGAAAAAATCCGGCTTCTTTTGTGTGCGCATTGTGAATTTCCTTCGAAAGAAGATTTTGTGACGACGAGCGCGGATCCTGAATCCTGTATCAAGGGTATTATTGCTGATGAAACTGTATTGATTTCAGTCAGGGAACGCGCATTGACGGCACTCGCTTATTTTGATTCTGTCGAAAACAGGGAGTCCCTCAAACAAGCGCTCGAAGATGCCAATGAAAGCGATGATCGTTTTTTCGTGATTTATGCCATTATCGCTTATTCCAATATTGCTGAGGAAGAGGCAGTGCCGATTGTTGAGAAGTTTCTTCAGCATAAGGATGAATTTGTGCGTCTGACAGCGATTCGCAGACTGGGGATGATTCATGGCAAAGAAGCGTATCAAGCACTGAAAAAGCAATATCAAATCGAAGAAAATCGTTTTTTTAAGCAAAAAATCGAAGATGCGCTTGCTGAACAATGTAAGAAGAACAGATCGTTATGTCGATAATGGCATGATACAAAAGCGTGCGCCTTTGGCAGAATCCATCGTGTACAGCGAATGCACGATGCAGACTTGTGACTTTAGGATAATGTGATTTGGGATAAGAATAAATATGGCAAACAAGGAAATTCACATCGAGAATGCATTTGAGAACAATCTGAAGCATATCACCCTCGATCTTCCAAAACGAAAATTTATCGTCATGACAGGTTTGAGCGGTTCCGGTAAATCGACGCTCGCTTTTGATACAATTTATGCAGATGCCCGTCGTCGATATCTCGACACGCTATCGCTCTACGCTCGTCAGTTTGTGGGTGAACTCAAAAAACCGCATGTTGAGCGGATAACAGGTCTGACGCCTGCCATTGCCATTACCCAGGGAACGGTGAGCAATAATCCGCGTTCGACGGTTGGTACGATGACGGAGGTTTACGATCACATCCGCTTGCTTTGGGGAAGGGGGGGCACGCAGGTTTGTCCGCATTGTCATATTGAGGTTGCGGCGAATTCGCTTGAAGAAATGCTACAGCGGCTCATGGCACTGCCGGACGGCACTAAAATCATTCTCTATGCCCCCGTGGTCAGACAGAGAAAGGGCACGTTTGAACAGGAATTTCGACGGTTTCTGGCAGCTGGTTTCACGCGTGTTCGCATCGATAAAAAGCTTTATGAACTTACTGGAATCTCGCCGTTGGCAAAAAATGTCAGGCACGATATTGATCTTCTGATCGATCGTATCGTCGTTCGTGAGAGCGCACGTCAACGTATCCGCGAGAGCCTGGAAGTCGCGTTGAAATATGGTGATAAACAATGCCTCGTCGAGCGTCTTGTACCTGATGCTTCCTCACAGTTTATTTATTTGAGCGAAACGGCAACCTGTCCACGTTGCCATCATTCGTTTCCCGAAATCAATCCGAACAGCCTGGCGTTCAATTCTTCGCAAGGATGGTGCGAACAATGCTCAGGTACAGGCGAAATTGGCGTGATGCGGACTTTTGCCATGATTGGGGATGCCCTGTTAAAACTGTGGTCGGGTGATGTCTCTACTTCGTCGTTCATAGCACTTGCTTTGCTTGATGAAGATGACCTTGATTCGGCTGTGAAAGTGCTTAAAAAAGTGGCACGGACACTCAAAATTGAGCTTTCAAAACCTGCGCATATTTATGATTCGGAGACGCTTGATAAGCTGTGTTATGCGTTCCTTGAACATGCGTTTGAGGATGAGACGCTCTCTGTCGATGGCATTGAAGCCTTAAAAATGAATTGTATCGAAGAAACGGTATGTCCTTCCTGTCATGGTTCAAGACTCAATGAAAATGCGGCAAATGTTTCTTTTGCAGGCAAACTGCTTGAAGAAGTTCACGTCATGACCGTCGATGAGGCTCTTACGTTTTTTCGTTCCTGTCAGCCGGATGAAAAAGGGCAGCTGATTGCACTTGATGTCCTTGGCCCCCTTGTGTCGCGGCTCGAATTCGTTCAGCACGTCGGATTGGGGTATCTCAATCTTTCCCGTGGTGCTTCGACGCTTTCGGGGGGAGAGGCTCAAAGGATTCGCCTGGCGGGACTCCTGGGCAATGGATTGACAGCCGTGACATATATTCTTGATGAACCCTCCATTGGGCTTCACGCACGCGATCAAAATCGGCTTATTGGTGTGTTGCAGGCGCTTCGTGATAAAGGTAACACGGTTATTGTCGTTGAGCATGATGATCAGACGATGCGTGCCGCTGATTTCCTCGTCGATATTGGGCCTGGTTCTGGCGTAAATGGCGGAAATATCGTGTATGCAGGTGATCTCAATATGCCTATCGAGTATTATGAAAACAATATCGGATCAACACTTAATATCCTCAAATGTATGAAAGAGAAAAATATCAAAAAAATGGTATTCAGCTCAAGTGCGTGCGTTTATGGAGATCCAAAAGAAAATCCTGTTGACGAGACCGCTCAAGCTAACCTTGCTACCAATCCATACGGCAGAACCAAGTGCTTTATCGAAGAGATCCTTCGTGACTGTTATATAGCAGACAATACCAATACTTTTACTATTCTTAGATACTTCAATCCAGTTGGTGCTCACGAATCTGG
>JAFOHE010000297.1 GCA_017421975.1 Pseudomonadota bacterium | reverse complement strand
GTGCGGCTGGTGGCAAAGCCCCAGACCCCATTTTTGGGGGTGTATTTTGCACAATTTAGTTCTTCGTGCGCCAGTCACACTACATCCTGTCGTGATGCCTGGCGCCCCGCCGACGTCCATGTCGGCGGGTAATTTTGTTAATAAGACCACTGACAACTGACTACTGACTACTGACTACCAAATCGGGGCGGGTCTTAGACCACGCCCATACGACTGACAACTGACTACTGACTACCAAATCGGGGCGGGTCTTAGACCACGCCCATACGACTGACTACTGACTATTATTGGAGGCACGTGTCCGCCGTATGCCGCAGGCATAGGCGGACGGCCAGCGCGTATGCGTGTCCCGACGGGACCGCATAGCGCGGCCAACAAAAATCAAAACGACGAAATGATTGTTCCCACACGAACACAAAACGGCCTATAATGGCACATCCGCAAATTGCGGTTTCTATCATTATAATAAGGGGCCTATCGCCCCTCCAAATTGAGTGATGCTATGATCAAAGAGAATTACGAATCCATTGAGCGACGCGTGTGCGAGGCATGTGCGCGAGCGGGAAGAAAACGTGAGAGCGTGACGGTGATTGGTGTATCGAAACTCCATCCGGCGGAGGCCATTCGAGAGGCGTATAAAACGACGCCGTTACGGGCGTTTGGCGAGAATTACGTACAGGAGTTTTGCGCGAAACGTGATGCGCTCGTGGATCTTGATGTTGAATGGCATTTTATCGGGCATTTGCAGCGAAACAAAGTACGTGCGCTACTCGCGAAGCGTCCGACGCTTATCCACACGGTAGACAGCATCGAACTGACAGACACGCTTGAACGCATCATGTCAGAAGATCGTCCCGAAGAAGTTCAAGACGTTCTGATCGAAGTCCGACACGGCGATGAAGACACGGCCAAAACGGGCTGTTATCCGAATCAATTGGAAGAATTGTCCGAGCATATTGCCAGGCAGCGTCATTTGAAGCTTCGCGGGCTGATGCTCATACCGCCGATCGAAGCGGATCCTGCACAGACGCGGCACTGGTTTAAGGACATTTTCCGATTTGCCGCATGGATGAATGATCGAAACGACATGTCTGTTTTATCATACGGCATGAGCAGCGATTTTGAGATTGCGATTGAAGAGGGCGCAACGCATGTCCGTATTGGAACAGCGATTTTTGGGGAACGCCATGTCAACGAATCATGAATTTGTGCGGCGTGCCGCCATCTTGCCGGGCGATCCAGCGGGCATTGGTTACGAAATCACAGCGCAGGCGCTTGCAGATCCGACGACGCGCTTATCCCTCGAACGTGCAGATTTTGTGACGGTCATCTATGCGGATGCCGATATTTTTGAGCGATGTATGGCGAAATTTTCGCCGAATCTACGCGTCATTCGCATTGACGACGTTTGCGATGCTGTCTCGAAATCGTGGATTTATCTGCTTGACTGCAAGGGGCATATCACGCACTTTGAGCCTGGTGTGATGAGTGCTGCGTGTGCTAAAGTTGCACATGAAGCCATCTGTCGCGCCGTCGAAGATGCAAAACTCGGCCTGGTGCATGGCATCTGTACGGGTCCAATCCACAAAGGTGCCATGCGTCTGGCGGGCATTCGCGACATTGGCCACACCGAAATGCTTGCCAATGGCTTCGGCGTAGCGAATCCCACGACACTTTTTTTGACGAAGGAGCTGCGCATCTTTTTTTATACGCGGCATTTGTCACTCAAGCAGGCCATTGATGCGCTCGACACACAAAAACTCGTCGATTTTGCGATCCGCGTGGACAGCCAGATGCATCAACTGGGATTTGCCAAACCCCACATCGCCCTTGCGGCGCTCAATCCCCATGCGAGCGACGGTGGCCAATTCGGCGACGAAGAAGACCGGATCCTCTTGCCGGCAGCACGTCTTGCGCGTGAACATGGCGTCGATCTGACCGACCCCATAGGCGCCGATTCAGTCTTTGCGCAAGCCGCAACCGGACGTTATGATGCCGTCATATCGCTTTATCATGATCAAGGCCACATTGCAGCCAAGACGTATGACTTTGACCGCACCATCTCTGCAACCCTGGGACTGCCAATTTTGCGAACGAGCGTCGATCATGGCACAGCTTTCGACATCGCGTGGACAGGGAAAGCACAATTTCTTTCGATGATGACGGCCCTTCAGGCACTCGCACGTTATGCCTAAATTAAGCATGTTAAGCCACTCAAGGGGGTGGGCGGAAGCGCACCCCCTTAAAAATGCGTCTTTGTGCTCAAAAAAGGCGAACCACAAAAGAATCGCCTAAGCACCCTCTGAAGCCGCGAAGCCTTACGCTTAGCACCAAAATAACCCGCCGACACGGACGTCAGCGGGGCGACAGCCATCACAACAGGATGTCGTGTGGATGGTGCACAAAGAGCCAAATTGCGCAAAGCTCACCAAAAAATGGGGTCTGGGGGCTCTGCCCCCAGACCCATGGGGGGGTCAGTGTGTGTGTACGGAAGCACACCCCTTAAAAATGCGTTTTTTGCGCAGCCAAATAGCGTTTTATCTTATCTGTAATTATGCGATTTCTTTGGATGATGAATTCGCGTCAGAATACTTCGGGGAGGGACCATATTGATTGGTGCCATTGGTGCTGTCTTTCACTAACCAATAAAACACAATGAAGCCTCCGACCAGCGGTATCAGACTAACCAAAATGCACCAGCCAGAGTGATCCGTATCATGCAGACGACGGACTACGAGGGACAGACTCTGTAAGAATAATCCCAGACAAATGACCAGCAGAAGCCCCGAGATAGCATACATCAATGTTGTGTTTTAAGCTTTTACAGCATACATGGTGATAAGATACATAGGAATATAAAACAAGTTCCAAACCAGAATAAATTTCCAATATTCGGCCCGTCTTGCACGACCTTTAAAATTGACAGTTTTGCAGACGTGTAAAAAAGCTTCCATAAAACCAGGTGCTGGATTCATATTTCCTCCTTCAGGTAAAAAACAGGTATTGTACCTGTATAATCATTATTACATTTTGCTTATTCTTGTCCATATTTTTCATAAAAAATCAGCTAACTTGGTAACTATTCACCCCCATGACTTTGCTTACCCACTCCCCATTAGGGATGGCTATGGTGAGGGGGATTTAGGGAATGAGGCGAAACAGGACTGAATCGTTACTCAAATTGGCAAAGCCACCTCATTTCGTTTTTAAACGTGTCCGCGCAAGACATCGACGACATTTCGCAATTCCATCGCATTCAATTCAGGCAATGAAGGATTAATATAGATGTTTGAACCAATTTCGAACCCCGCCGTCTTTGAGAGACGTGGCACGATCGAAATATACCAATGATACAGATGATGATCGCATCCCACGGGAGCCGAACGGAAGACAAAGTTATAATCCGGGCGGCCTAAAAGCTTTTCCTGAGCCCGAAGTACATAAGCCAAAATCTCTGCAAGCGCAGGAATTTCATTGTCCCTGACATCGCCAAAGACCGGTGCATGGCGTTTCGGAAAAATCCACGTATGAAAACTGGACAGCGCTGCATAAGGCAAAAAACACGCGAAATGTTCGTTTTCATAGACAATGCGTTGCCCCTGTGAGAGCTCACGTTCGAGCATATCGCACATGATACAACGATGATTCTCTTCATAATAGGTGCGTGTCACGCGCGTCCTGCCATCTATCTGATTACTCACAATGGGCGTGGCGATCAACTGGGAATGGGGATGAATGATGGATGATCCCGCAGAAATACCGTTATTCTTAAAAATGATAATGTGCTTCACGCGAGGATCCTCTGCCACGGCGCGGTAACGCGAACGGTACGTTAAAACGACCTTTTCGACATCTTCAAGGCTGAGCATCGTAATGGTGCAATCATGGCGCGGTGTATCGATAATGACTTCATGAAGTCCGAAGCCATTGATCGACGTCTGCAAAAAGTCACCGCTCACAGTTGGTTGTGCATGTTCGTCGAGTGCGGGATATTTATTTTTCACGACGCGCGTCTGCCAACCATCTTCACCATCAATGCGAAACAACTCCTCTGAAGTTGCCCACTCATTTCCAGGACAAAACGGGCATTTTGGCTCATACCGTGGCAAATTATAAATGGGTATAGACTGAGCAAACTCCATTGGTCGCTTCGCACGCTCCGTCGCCATAATGACCCATTCCTGTGTCAATACATTGAACCGCAATTCTGGCATATCACCCTCCCTTTCATTGAAAAAACCTCCTTTCATATACCACATCGATTCCCAAACACGCTATTTTGCATGTCACAAAACGGATTTTCGGCTGAATAGTGACGTTCCATGAAACGTCACTACTCGTTTTTTTCCATTACCTACGGGATGTAGCATCATGTGTGGGCGGAAGCACACCCCCTGAAAAATGCGTCTTTGCGCTCAAAAGGAAATTTAAAAAAGAAAAGAAAAAAATCAAAAAGAAGAACAAAAGGACGAACCACAAAAAGAATTGCCTAAGTCCTTTATGAAGCCGCGAAGCCTACGCTTATCGACAAAATAACCCGCCGACATGGACGTCGGCGGGGCACCAGACAACACGACACGATGTCGTGTGGATGACTAAGGCAGGGAAAATGCGAATGAATAGTGACGTTCCATGAAACGTCACTACTCGTTTTTTCCATTACCTACGGGATGTAGCATAATGTGTGGACGGCATACCCCCTGAAAAACAGGCTTTTTGGCAGAAATAAAAAAAGAAAAAGAAGCAGGTTAATCCTTATAGAGCGCTTTAATACGCTCACC
>JAFOHE010000296.1 GCA_017421975.1 Pseudomonadota bacterium | reverse complement strand
GCTTCAATCGGTGCGGAATTATCACCGCCGAAGCCCCAGCCGCCGCCGATCGGGCGCTTTACCGATGTTACTGCGCTATCCCTCAACAATTCCTGACCCTTAAACCATGTTATTGATTGTTCATTTACCGCATCAGTCAAAGTGCTGACTGCTGCCAAAACATCGCGCGTTGTTGGTCGGATTATTGAGCCTTTAAACTTCCAAACATCCTGCAAGCGATCTATCAGAACGTCAACGCCATTTCTGCCATCAATTACTACGCATGACGCCTTGTTATAGCGCTCACAAAGCCATTCTGACAGCCAGCGCGTTCCATGTCCTGTGGGCTTGCAATCTATCAACGAGACGCGTGCAGGCCCTTCAGCGGGCAATACAGCGCCGCACAGGCACACCATAGAGCCATCAATCGAGAATTTTACGCCATACGCTGTTTTGCCTTCCGGCTTTGGCTCTGATGATTTACAGGCATCCCAATCTGATGCAGTGATCGCGTAATCTGTTTTCTCTTCAATCGCTGGCATCCACCAGCCAAGACGCTCCCTCGCGAAACCATCGACACTCATGGTTTCGTATTCATTTTCTATTGTCTTCTCAGCAATGCGGTAACCGATCGCCGGGTTTGTTAAATACGCAAGTTCAATAGCCTTAGCCTTACAATTAACATCTTCTTCGATATTGTTCGATTCAATAGACCATTCAAGCCACCAAATCGCTGTTTTTTCTTTGCTATGTGCCTTATTGCGCATATCTGCAAACACAGTTCCATAGCACGAAGGGCCGGGAGGCGTGCCAATAAAAATCTGTTGAGGCATCATACTTGAATTCTTTATGTCTGATGATGCGGAAATCGTAGGGAGCATATTTTCTTGTTGCTCGTCTGTTAGTTCTTGCGCCTCATCTATTACAACAACCGAGTATGTGCCACCGCGCTGACCGCTTTTAGTTCTAGTCACAAACTCAATACAGCCGCCCTTTTTAAGCAAACCATCTGAGTCAATCCAATCATTGAAATAAAATCCTTCATATCCACGTGCATGACTTACGCGTTTAACATCTTTCGCAAATTCAGGAAACCTGCTTGAGTTTTCAAATAAATCACATAACGCCTTGAACATTTTTGATGTCGTTGTGCCATGGTGGGCAGAGTACAGAACATCCCTATGTTCAAATACAGCCATATACACCGCGTAATATCTAGCTGCGTAACTTTTCCCATTTTGTCGCGGCTTTGAAATTCCAAGTGACATTGCCGCAGGTGATCCATCGCGTTTTCTCGCCAACATCAATTTTAATTCATATAATTGTGATGGATAAAATGTTGCACCGCCGTCTTCAGTGAACATTTCCGCGACTTCTTCACCATAAGAATATTCATAATCCCCTATTTTTTCATAAACAGGAGATTGATTACCTGTTTTCAAATTTTGTTTTCAGACGGTCATGTTTTGATATTTTTTTTGTTTCCGGGTCTGGAAGTGCTTCCAATTCTGACATCACTTCCATGAGTCGCTTTGTATTAGATGCCATATCTCGCCCGGATTCGCATTCCTGTATTGTTTTTGCAAGAATATCACGCAACGCTATCAAGGTATCACGTTTATTACCGCTTTTTGCGGCTTCTATGAGATTCGACATTTTGTCACCTCCGCTGAATCATCTAAATACTTCCAACGAAAACCATATGCACTTAGCGTTTCCCGGTTTTCACGACATACATTTTGGATATGTTTATCACAAAAACCTAGTTCTCGTTTTATCTGTGCGGTCGAATCCCAAATTTTTATTAGTTCCCAATCAAGTGTATATTGACCAGTGCGTTTTTTTGCTTGTCGGCTTCTTTGCGATATCTGTTATCCCCTTCTTGTCTAGATAAGAAAAGACTTTTTACCTTTTCCGTATCTATTTGATCCATAGTATAACTATTGTTTATATCGCCAGCCTC
>JAFOHE010000295.1 GCA_017421975.1 Pseudomonadota bacterium | reverse complement strand
TGCTTCGCACTCTGACGACCGATAAAAAGCGTCGGTCGCAACGACAAAACCGAGTAGTTGTAGTTGCATTGCTCGACATCGGGAAGAATCGCCTTATACGTCTTCGGAGCCAGTTCGTTGGACAAAAAAGGCGTTGATTCATCAAGCTTTATATCAAGTACTGTATCGTCATCATGATTGAGCGCCTGTAGTGAAAATAACGCATTGTCACGAATCAGATAATTCTTGCGAAGCGCGGCTCGAAAATCGGCGGCACATTCATAACGTCGATCCGGGTCTTTTTCGAGAAGACGATTGATGATCGGAGCCAGGCGAGACATATACGAAAAATCCGCACTCGGCACAAACGGCTTCGGCAAATCCCGAGCCTGGGCCGTCATAATCATAATCGCATTTTTTCCTTCAAAGGGCGGTTTGCCACAAAACAACTCGTATAAAATACACCCAAGACCATAAAAATCCGTCGCCGGACAAATCAAATAATGATCGTCACAGGCCTGCTCAGGTGCCATATATATCGGCGTTCCAACGACCATACCATCGACCGTGATACGCATATCACGTTCATCTGCACGAAGCGCAAGACCAAAATCCATGAGCTTCGGCATCAACGCACCCGTATCATCTACCGTCACCAAAATATTATCCGGCTTCAAATCCCGATGGATAATATGGTTGGCATGTGCTTCGTCTAAACCTTCCAGAATACGGTCTATGAGCTGCATGATCTCGTCAAACGATTTGCCTTTAAGCATCGCTGCACTGATCGGCTGACCGTGTACTTCTTCCATAAAAATGTACGGCTCGCCTGTCAGCATCTTGCCAACATCATAAACCTGTACAATATAAGGATGGATGAGCTGAGCAAAATTACGGATTTCCCGTTCAAAACGCTTGAGAGCAAGCTCTGTCGTGCCACTTTGTGGACGAATGACTTTCAGGGCACCGACCTTGTCGACTCGCGTATCTCGTACGGACCAGACAACACCCATGCCACCTTCGCCAAGCGGTTTTATGGGTATAAAGTACTCGGGAAGGCCTTCAAACCTCTCTGTCATAACGGCAAATTCCTTAGTTCACATCCATTACCTATCCGTTTGCACGGAAAACATCCATGTTCCGTTCCTATATTACAACAGAATGGCCTACTCGTTCAAAGAACTTTGAAATCGCATGACGTTTTAAAACAAAAACACTATGACTTTAATTTTCAGGCATTTTGGCACGTTCTTTCAACACTTCCGTCGCTGAGTTCTTGATCTTGCGAGGTGCCAACCCCTTAATCACGCTGGCCACTTTCTTGCCACCATCAAAATAGGCGTTCCCATCAAAAATTATCGGCGATTCATCTTCAATCAAAAAAATATACGTCGAAGCATGATCTGGAAAAACGGAAGCGCGTTTGCGGTACCCCACAACCGCATTATAATCGATCTCGCGACACTTGAAACCAATCTGTTGCACAAACCCCGTGCGATAAAAAACCGTGTGATCGAACACATGGCGCAACCGCCAAAGACCAAGACACGCCAAAGGAACCGCACAAATAAGCGTCGGATTGCGGATATCCCAACTCGCAGGCATGAGAAGCGCGAAAAGCAATGGCACGATCCATAAAAAACCACATACAAACAAAAATCGACTTCGACCTTGAAGATCAAGCCGAGCTTCGCCAAAACGCGCGTGCGGCTCCAATGTCGGCTTTTCTCCATCCAAAGTTAGCTCGCGTTCGTCGAGACGCGTATCTATGTGGCTATCTGAACCACGCCTACGTGCCCTGAAACCACGCCAACGCACAATGAACTTCGGCAGAATCATCGCAACCATGACGGCAAAACCGATCAATCCAACGCCAGGGCCAAAAAAACTCTCCAGTACTTCCATCATCGCTCGACTACCTCCCGGCATGCCCATTTTGCCGCTCAAACCTACATATCGTCCAAAGGACTACCCTATGTAGGGGTAATCGCTGTTCCGAGTTTGTCAACCTGCGGTTATTTTTTTATAATACTCAGCGTGTAATCATATCCATTCTGCCCAATCTCATCTGCCAAAGCGATGGTGTAGATCACATTGTCCCCTGCTTCCACGGCATTTGCCGGAACGAGCGTCCGCTGTAAAACATAGGTTTCAGATCCCGTTGCGTACCAGATATATCGCCCATCCGAACGATTGATCGGCGACCAGATCATCTTGAACCGCTGATCCTTCGGTTCAAGTTTGACCGTGAAAGAGGTCCCTTTCAAGGCTCGCCAGCTGAAGTACTGGACTTCGCCATTTTTCGATATATGACCATCATAAACGAATTCCGGCTTGTTCACACCGAGGTCACCAAACTCCAAGACGGTGATGTCATCTTCATTTGACGCCTTTTCAATCTTAAAGAGATAACCATAAGACTTACCGCCCACATAGTCGTTGCTGCAAGCCGATGCCCATCCCATGTCATAATTGCGACTATCTTCGACGGAAGCATAAAACCGATCGTTTGAGGGCGCAAAGAACATGGCTGAAGCCGTGCCATTCTTATCGACATCCATGCTCGCTGTAAGCGTTCTGCCTTCGGCATCAAACAAAGTCAAAACCGGTTTTACACTCCCAGACGCATACGCAGAAGCAGTGATTTTTAATGGCGTTCCAACAGTAGCATCAATACCAAAAATATCGACATCCCCCGTGTAAGGCTCCGCGGCATAAGATGCAATCTTATGGCACGCATCATCAATATATTCATAAATGCCGTCCGGCCACGCATCTACAGAAGCATTCGTGCGCGTTCCCTCAAAATAGCCTTTATAAAGCCCAGTTCGTGGTTCAAACGCATTGTCACACATTTCGTTGAAAATGCAATCGGCGGCATCACCACCGTTACGATACGGCATATAGATACTGTCACTCTCGGGTATCGAAAAATCGCTAGATTCTGCACACCCCATACAGATTATTCCCACGATAATAGCTGTCCATAATTTATTTTGAAAACGCATGATTGTCCTTTTTACAATGTAGTCGGTGCCGATTCCGCTGCGGAATTGCATTTGCGATACATCTTATCGATCTGTGCCTTAAAACCTTTCGCCGCTTCAGGAAGCTTGTCGGCATTCTTTCGGATCGAACCACATTCAAAATTCTTCTGTGCTCTGAGCGCAGAATCATAGATGGCCTTAAACGCTTTATAAGTATCGAAATACCCATCTAGCCGTGCTTGATCTGCTGCCGTAAAACCGACTTTATTCTTCTTCACATTCTCAAGTTGTGCCAACGCATCCTCAAGTTTTCCTGCATTGAGCGTATCAAGCGAAGCATCAAGACTCGTCCGCCAGACACCGCGCATAATATTGTCTCTCGAAACTGCCTTGGATTCCGGCATGTCCGGAAGTTGAACTGCCAATGTCGGCGCTTCGGCAACCGCTACTGGTTCCTCTACTACGGCCTGCTCTACGGGGGTCTCTGCCGTATCCTTCGTGTCTTCAGACGATGCCGCATCAACAGCCGGCAATTCGTCCGGCGCATCAGAATCAGAATCAGCATTGAACGCGATCCCATGCGCCGTCAAAAACGCGCGTATCTGCCCACTTCCAGGAAGTTCCGTCTGCTGTGACGCAAAAATATATCCACACGCCAACAACAAAAGTACAATGACGATAGCAATGACTTTACCAATGCCACCTTTGGACTTCGATTCGTCGTCATCATCTTCTTCGTCGTCGATTTCCGCATCCCCAAGCTTCAAACCATCCATAGAAGCCGTGCTCGTCGTATCCGATAACGTGAGCTTCGATGTTTGCTTCTTCTCATAAATACGCGCATCATCAAGCCCATCCTCGGCTTCTTCATGCTTCTCCGTGTTTGACGCTTCCGGTTTGGTAACCTTCGGTTCCTCCTTTGAATGTTCAGACACCGAATCGCCTATCTCAAGGGCTGGCGCAAAAACACTCGGCTCTGGAACTGTCCCCAATTCTACCCGCGAAAACTGCTCCGATGACGCCGTGTCGTCCACCACATCAACACTTCCAAGCGCGATCTTCTCATTCTCTTCAGAGACGTTCGATACATCGACCTTATCGCCTGATTGCTCCTCAGAGTGAAGTGAAAGACTCCGCGATACCTTCTCCAGTTCTGCCATCGGATCATCAGATGAAATAATCACATCTTCCGCAGACGCAAAGACAGGTGCCTTGCCTTCCTGAATCAATTCCAAATCCTGAATGACATCCGCAAAACGCTGATAGCGATCCTTCGGCTCCTTGCGAAGACATTTCATTGTCACATATTCAAGTTCCGGCGACACCGTTTTGCCATCCTTGCGACGAAGCTTCGGCGGAAAACAGTTGAGTTGCTGACCAATAACGCCAACTTTCGACTCCGACAAAAACGGAAGACGACCTGAAAGCATCACATACAGAATAATGCCAAACGAATATATGTCCGATCGACCATCAATCGATTTGCCACAGCATTGTTCGGGACTCATAAACTCCGGCGTCCCAAGTATCGTCCCCTGACACGTCTGACCATCCGTCGGCGCATCCGCGACCTTCGCTATACCAAAATCCAAAATCTTCGCACTAAACCGACCGGAAACGGTTTCAAGAAGCATGATGTTTTCAGTCTTGAGATCGCGGTGGATGATGCCCGCATCGTGCGCTGTGGCAAGCGCATCGGCCACTTGAAGTGCTATGTGGATGACCTGATTCTGCGAAAACTCATATCCCGATTCAATATACGACGTCAGCGTCTTCCCTTTCACATATTCCATGACGATGCACAACTCGCCATTCACATTCAAAAGATCATGAACCTTGACGGCGTTCGGATGCGATATTTTGCCATAAGACTTGGCTTCCGTAATAAATCGATCGACGAGCTTCTGATTGCTACAAAGATCTCGATGGAGTTTCTTGATCGCTACTTCCTGATCAATCCCCTGTTGTCGGGCTAGATAAACCTCGCCCATGCCACCTTCGGCAATGCGTTTCGTAACGATGTATTTGTTATTGATGCACTTGCCAACGAGGTTCGTCGTCTGCGGCATAGGTGCGGCACAGTTGCCGCAAAATTTCGCATCCGCAGCAACCTCGTGTTTACATTTTGAACAGACAGGCATGAAAAAACACCCCTCTCCATGGGAATAGTTAAAAACATTTCAGCGTGTCCAGGCACTCAGGCAATCAAACACCCAATGGCAATGAGACACTCATTTTCTATTATAATGGATATTCCTTCAACCGTCTACCATCTGCCAAAACATTCCCACACACAATGACCTCATTCTACCCTCTATGTGGGAAAATAATTCACATCTGTGTTTTACTTGGATTATAATTGTTGCCGTTTTTTTGAAAGAAAATGGCTCGCTTGCCACTTTCTTTACGTTTAGCGTACTCATAACGCTTGTCAAAAGGGAACAAACATGAGTGAATTTTTGAATGGTTTTAAACGCACGCATACTTGCGGCGCACTCCGCGGTTCGGACATCGGTAAAACCGTACGCCTCGTCGGCTGGGTTCAGGATTACAGAAACCTCGGAAGCTTCCTTTTCATCGTCATGCGCGACCGATACGGCATCACGCAAATCCACGTCGATGCGACAAACCCCATCTTCGAACAGGCGGCTAAACTCCGCTCCGAATGGTGCATCGGCATCGAAGGTGAAGTCATCTCCCGCGGTGAAAAAAATATCAATAAAGATCTGCCAACCGGCGAAATCGAAGTCGAAGCAAAAGATCTGCGCATCTTCAACGCCGCTGCCAATACGCCTTTCGCCATCCATGACAAATGTGATGCCGACGAAAAATTGCGACTCAAATATCGCTACCTCGATCTGCGCCGTCCCTGCCTCAACCGAAATATCATTATGCGCAGCCAAATCACGCGCATCATCCGTCGTACGCTCGAATCGAACAATTTCCTCGATCTCGAAACACCGGTGCTCGGCAAATCCACCCCAGAAGGCGCACGCGATTACCTCGTGCCAAGCCGAGTTCAGCCCGGAAAATTCTATGCTCTCCCGCAGTCGCCTCAGCTCTTCAAACAGCTTTATATGGTCTCAGGATTCGACCGCTACTATCAAATCGCTCGCTGCTTCCGCGACGAAGACCTCCGCTTAGACCGACAGCCCGAATTCACGCAGATTGATATGGAAATGTCCTTCATCGAACCAGAAGACATTCAAAATATCTGCGAAGAAATGATCAGCACGATCTTCAAAGAAGTCCTCAATATCGACATCCCGCGCCCATTCAAACGCATCTCTTGGGATGAAGCCATGGATCGCTTCGGCGTCGATGCACCCGACATCCGCTTCGGCATGGAACTCAACGATATCACCGATATCCTCAAAAATACCGAGTGCAAACTCTTCCAGACCGTTCTCGCCGAAAAACAGACAACCATTCGCGCCATCGCCGTTCCCGCAAGCGTCAAACTCAGCCGAAAAGATATCGAATCTTCACTTGGAGACGTCGCAAAAACTTACGGCGCAAAAGCACTCGTCTGGGCCAAAGTCGCCAACGGCACGCTCGATGCCGGCATCGCAAAACAACTCTCCGATGACGAAAAGGAAGCCATCATCGACCGCATCAAAGCCGAAGATGGTGGCACTGTCCTTATCGTCGCTGATAAACTCAATATCGCCAGAAATGCCCTCGGACGCGTCCGTAAAGAAATTGCCGTCCGAAACAATTGGATCCCCAAAGTCATGACCAAACCCGAAGACGTCGGTCTGACCTGGGTCACCGACTTCCCCATGTTCGAATGGTCAGACGAAGATAACCGCTGGTACGCCATGCACCATCCGTTCACTTCTCCACGAACATGTGACTGGCCCGCTTTCGATCGCGGTGAACTCGACAAAGTCTACGCTCAGGCCTACGACCTCGTCCTCAACGGCATCGAACTCGGCGGCGGCTCCATCCGTATCCACAATATCGATGTCCAGAAAAAAGTCTTCGCTGCACTTGGAATCGGCGAAGAAGAAGCGCGCGCAAAATTCAGCTTCCTCCTCGACGCACTCTCCTTCGGTGCTCCTCCCCACGGCGGACTCGCCTTCGGACTCGACCGAATGGTCATGCTCCTCTCCGGTGCCGATTCGCTGCGCGATGTCATCGCTTTCCCAAAAACAAACAAAGCAACCGATCTCATGACCGAAGCGCCAAGCGACGTCGATGAAAAACAACTTAATGAACTTTATATTAAAACAGATCTCCCCTCCGAAGGTGAATAATTCTGCTTAATATTAGCATTTATAACCCCCGCGTTCCAAAATGCGGGGGTCTTTTTTTATGGGCAAGGCTATCGGCTCCGCCAATACGCCTTGCCAGTCAGGCTTCTCGCCGCACGCGGCTCAATACGCCTGACTTATTATATTATATTTATAATAATATTTTATTGCGTCGTTCCATGAAACGTCACTGCTTGTACATTCCTATTATTAACATCATACACGTGCACGACTTAAATTCAGATACTGTTTGTTGCTTTTTATCCGATAGTTTCTCATCGGGTTTTTACACACGCGCTACAAAATAACAAAGGATCTGATCAAATATGAACGTACTTTTTATATCTCCCCACTTTCCGCGTCACTTCTATCAATTTTGTGAACGCCTTAAATCACGCGGTGTTGCTGTTCTTGGTATTGGTGACTGTCCGTGGGAAAACTTGGGAACACTTTGCCAAAATGCGCTCTCCGATTATCGCGCCGTTCATAGTCTTAAAGATTATGACGCCGTTTATCGCACCGTTGCCTACTATATTAACCAATACGGTCGCATCGACTTTGTCAATAGCCAAAATGAGTATTGGCTCGAACTGGAAGCACAATTACGAACAGATTTTAATATCTCAACGGGTCCCAAAATCGATGATATGCCTGAATTAAACCATAAATCACGCATGAAAGCCAAATACGAAAAAGCTGGCATCCCCACAGCACGCTGGATATTGCCAAATTCATTCGATGATGCCAAAAACTTCGCAGCACAAATCGGATATCCAGTCATCGTTAAACCCAATAAGGGCGTCGGTGCCACAAGTACTTACAAAATACATAACGATGACGAATTAAACGCATTTTGGACAAAAAGAGATGACAAAATCGAATTTATTGAAGAAGAATGTGTCCCCGGACACGTCGAAACGTTCGATGGTATTACGGACAGTCAGGGACACATTCTCTTCGCGGCTAGCCAGTGCCTTCCCGTGAGCCTCATGGACGCCGTCAATGAAGATAAGGATGTCGTCAGTTTTTGTCAGGCACCGCCCGAAGATCTCCAAAAAGCCGGTGAAGCGACGCTAAAACAATATCATGCACAAAATCTCTTCTTCCACTTTGAATTTTTCAGGCTCGACAAAGATAAACACGACTTGGGAAAAAAAGGCGACATCGTCGGCCTCGAAGTTAATATGCGTGCCCCTGGTGGCCGTATTCCTGACAAAATGAATTTTGCCTACGACACCGATGTTTATACGATCTGGGCCGACAGCCTCATCTATGACAAGTGCTTTATGAATAGCACCTTCAAACATTATATCACCCATATCGGACGCAAAAATTCTATCCGCTATGCCTTGACGACGGACGAAATACGACAACGATGGCACGACAACATCATCGAAGAAATGGACGTCGATCCTGCGCTCGCTGACGAAATGGGCAACCACGCTTACCTCGTTCGCGCTGATTCACTCGAAGAACGAAACGCTCAAGTAAACGATATCTTAAAAAAAGGAGTTTAATATATGAAACGTGAATGGATACCTCAATACAGTGGCTGGCTTGAACGCGAATGTCATATCATGGTACACGGCCATGCCGGCGTGCCACTCGTCGCATTCCCTTGTCAGGACGGTATGTGCGATAATTGGGAAAGCTTCCAAATGCACGAGACGCTTAGCGATTATATCAATAGCGGCACAATCCAGCTCTTCAGCGTCGATACCGTCGATCAGGAAAGTTGGTCCGACAAAAACGGTGACAAAGGCTGGCGCGCATGGATGCAGGAACGATACTTCCATTATATCGCCGAGGAAGCCTTGCCGCTCATCCGACAAATCAACGGTCAAAATGCACTGCCAATCACAACGGGGTTTAGCCTCGGTGCAACCCATGCCGCTATCCTCTTTTATCGAAGACCCGATCTCTTCAGCGGCATGCTCGCTTGCTCCGGATGCTATGATGCTACGCGCTTCTGGGACGGTTGGTGCAATGACACTTTATACAATAATTCTCCCGTCCATTTTCTCGCCAATCTCCCAAACGATCACTTTTATATTGATATGTATAATCATAGACGTTCTGCCATCTGCTGCGGTCAGGGGGCATGGGAAAATGAAGCTGTGCGAACTGGACATATCCTCAAGGATATCTTTGATCGCAAAAATATCCATACTTGGGTCGATTTCTGGGGTTATGACGTCAACCACGACTGGCCATGGTGGCGAAAACAAATCCGTTATTTTATGCCTTGGTTACTTGAGGGGGTAATATGGACGTAGACAATACCTTGCACATCGAATGTGATGCCGTCAAAAAACACCTTCTTACAGGTAACTTTGGACTCGAAAAAGAGAGTCTTCGCCTGACTCAGGAAGGGTTCATGTCACATACGCTTCACCCCTTTCCCAATAATAACCATATCGTGCGTGACTTCTGTGAAAATCAAACAGAAATCAATACATCCGTCGCAACATCCGCACAAAATGCCATTGATCTGCTCACTGCTCACACGCGCGAAATACAAAAGACCCTCGTTCAATTGCCTGAACCCGAACTTCTTTGGCCTTTTTCAAATCCAGCATACATCCGAAATGAAGCGGATATCCCAGTCGCTCAATTCTCTGGCGGCTACGCATCCAAAACGGATTATCGCGAGTATCTGTCAAATAGATATGGACGTTATAAAATGGTTCTTTCGGGAATCCATATCAATTATTCATTTTCAGATGCCTTGCTTCAAGCCGATTTTGGCGTAAGCGGTTACGACATACCTGTTTTGGCATTAATTGTTCGCAATGCGACGGGCACTGTCATGTCCAATGTCACAAGATCCGGCCAGGCTTCGTGCAATTCCTTCAAGATTCTCCCTTGCAGCCACAGCACAAACGCCATCCCATCACTGACGCAACTTCGTTCCTCATGCACGTCAAACGAAATCACGGGATACTTGTTGAGATGTGTCTCGAACGTCTCATCTTTCGCAATCGCCAGATGCTCAAACAGCGGCCGCGAATCGCACGAACGGTCGTAATAGGCGCACAACATCTGCGCAGCCAGACTCTTTCCAAAACGCCTGGGGCGCGTCACACACACACAAACTTACGGCGCGTGCAAAGCATGCGGTTCAGATAGCCGATCAACGCCGATTTATCGACATAAATCTCATCGCGCACAGCCTGCGCAAAACTGTAATTGCCCTGATCAATATAAAGCCCCATCGCGCCCTCCGCT
>JAFOHE010000294.1 GCA_017421975.1 Pseudomonadota bacterium | reverse complement strand
GCCGGCCTTTCAGGACGTCAAAAAAAGTTTCACCAACTCACGCAAAAACGTGATTTGGCCATGCTGACGTTGTTCTTGGGAACGGGTATCCGTGTAAGTGAATGTGTCAGCCTGAATATCGATGATTTTGATTTTGAGCAGAACGCGTTTGTGGTTACGCGCAAAGGCGGACAGGAAGTCATCCTGTACATTTCGGACGAAATTGCCGATGCGCTTAAGGAATACATCAAGCAAAGAATGGAAATTGAAGCCCTTCCTGGGCATGAAAATGCGCTGTTTCTTTCGATTCAGCGCAGACGAATCACACAGCGTGCCGTAGAAAATTTGGTCAAGAAATATGCGACGATCGCAGCGCCGCTGAAGAAAAAAATCAGTCCGCATAAGCTGCGCAGTACGTTTGGTACAAATCTTTATCGTGAAACCGGCGATATTTATTTGGTTGCTGACGTGCTCGGGCATGCTGATGTCAATACAACGCGGCGTCATTATGCTGCGATGGCCGAAGATCGGCGCCGTGAAGCGGCAAATCATGTGATTTTGAGGGACGATGCGCCTAAAAATACGAAAAATCAGTTAGATGAATGGAAAGAAGATGAATAAATCCGAACAAATGTTTGAGTATTCTTGCGTAAGATTGCGGTTTATGGTATAATGAAATAGACGAAGCAAAGATGAGGTGGTCTATTTTGAAAAAACCGCGCGGAGACAACCAGGCAAAGATATTGGCCTTTATTAAAAGTGAGGTTCAAACCAAGGGTTATCCCCCATCTGTTCGCGAAATTTGCGACGCGGTTGGGCTTCGTTCGACCTCCACGGTGCATGGACATCTGATGCGTTTGGAGAAAAAAGGACTGCTCCATCGCGACTCGATGAAGCCACGCGCAATGGAAGTTGTAGACGATGAGCAGGATATGATCAGCATGCCGCTTAACATGACGAGTCTTCCGATTGTTGGACATGTCACGGCTGGTATGCCTATCTTGGCAGAAGAAAACATCGATGATTATCTTCCGATGCCGAATGAGTTGCTTGGTGATGGCGAACATTTCATCCTGCGCGTGCATGGCGAGAGCATGATCAATGCGGGTATTTTTGACCGGGATTATATTATCGTCCATAAGCAGCCGGAAGCGCTCAATGGTGAAATTGTTGTTGCGATGATTGAAGACGAAGCGACCGTAAAGCGATTCTATAAAGAAAAAGGACATTTCAGACTTCAGCCCGAAAACGACACAATGGATCCGATCATCGTACCGGAAGTGACGATTTTAGGAAAAGTCGTTTCTCTGATTCGAAAGTTTTAACACATCTATATGCTGAGCTGCTTTGGAAAAAGCAGCTTTTATATTTTTTAAAACAGACTCTGATATCGAAAACGTAAAACAAACCGATGTTCTGTTTTTGAAAAAACAAAACAGACGACTATTCTGTTCTGGAGGGGTTAAAAACAAGCCCGATTGAACCCTTTAAACGAGAAAGGATTTCAATCGGGCTTAAAAAGGTATTTTTAATCAATGAATTCAATCGTATTTTCCGACATGGAACGAATACGTGCAAGCGAGAATACATCACACCCCATGCTTTCGAGGCGCTCGTGTCCGCCTTGGAAAGCTT
>JAFOHE010000293.1 GCA_017421975.1 Pseudomonadota bacterium | reverse complement strand
GTTTCTGATTAAAAGCAAGATTAAAAAGAATCAGACGCTTTTTGTTGCGTTGAAAACCCATGACCTGGAACTCAGTGATATTCATCAAGTGATTTCAGCCATGCAGAATGTCGTTGATTTCAAAAAGACGAAACCTGGTGACAAATACGAGGTTCAGTTAGATGCCAATCGGCGGATTGTTCGGTTTACTTATGAGATTTCGCCTGAAGATATTAGTATTGCGGAGCGTGATGGCAATGCATTTATCGCGCGAAAGCTCGATGTCCATAAAGTCGTGGAGGAGAAGGTAATAGCGGGCACCTTGCAGACGTCGCTTTATGATGCTGTAACGTCGATGGGGGAATCGGGTGAGCTTGCCGGACACTTTATGTCGCTCTTCAAATACAACATAGATTTTGGGACAGATTCACAGGTGGGGGATACCTTTCGCATTTTTGTCCAAAAAGTCACGCTTGATGGTAAGTTTTATCGTTATGGCCGCGTTTATGCCGCTTCCTATCAGAGTCGGTCACTCGGCAAAACGCTTGAGGCTTACTATTATGAGGATGCGAAAGACCCGACGCTCAATGGATATTACGATGCAACGGGACGAGCGCTCAAACGCAGTTTTTTGAAAGTACCCGTCGTGGGATGCAAAATGACGAGCCCGTATAATTTGAAACGCATGCATCCGATTCTCCATCGCATTCGTCCCCACTATGGGATTGATTGGGCCGGACCGACAGGGACAAAGGTCATGGCTTTTGGAGATGGCGTTGTGACTTTCGCGGGCTGGAAAGGCGCAAACGGCAATCTCCTCGTCATTGAACATCCCCATGGTTACACTTCTCTATACGCGCACCTCTATGCCTTTGCCCCTGGTATTAAGAAAGGCACGCGCGTCAAACTCGGACAATACGTCGCGATGCTTGGCAATACAGGTAATTCAACGGGACCGCATCTCCATTTTGCTGTTAAGAAAAATGGCAATTACATTGATCCAAGCAGTGTTGAGACGACACATGCTTTTTCTTTGACAGGACGTGAATTGTCTGCTTTTACTGCGAAACGCAATCAATATCGTGAAGCATTTCAAAAGTACGAGGAAACGAGCTTGCTGGAGTCGCCGTCATCCTTGTAATCCTTGTTATGGAACGGGATAATTCGCGTCGTGCTGTTTTGGGGGCGTTGCGGGGGTATCCCCCGCAAAGGGGGTAGCGGCGTATTGTCCGAAAGTGGAGACGTGTCATGACACGTCTCCACTTTCGGACAATAGCCGTGTAGGGGGCCATAGCCCCCTCAAGAAACAAACAGAAACGTAATACTTACTGAAATACGATAAAATAGGCGTTTAAGCATGATAGTATGCGCCGAATTTGCTATTGTGGGAACAACAGGATCGACGTGATCTTTTATATACATGGCCTCGTCGAGAGGTCTTTCATACAACGGAGAACGAAATGAAGCGTCATTTGTATTTCATCATGGCTGCGGTACTTTGGGTGATATCGGGGTGTTCGGACGAAGCTTCGGAATCTGGGCCGATGACGGTATCCAAAGAGCCTTGTGAAGCGGGCAGTCAGCCCTATTGTGATGCCAGCGGGAAACTTGTTGTATGCACTGAAGACAATTGGGTTCATTCTGGTTGCCCGCAGGGAACAGGTTGTACCGACGGCGCATGTGCAGTGATATGTCATGAGGATTATGTGGCGAGTTGCTCTGAAGATGGCACTCAAGCCAAAACGTGTGACAAGGGTTTTGTCAAGACAACGCCATGTAAGGTGGGGCAGTTTTGTACGGGGGGAGCGTGCAAGGATTACAAGCCTGGGGATGCTTGCCATGATGCTCAGTTTGTGAATGTATGTGCCGCGGATACTGGAAAGCTCCTGGAATGTCAGTCAGGAAGCGTTGTCGCGACAGCGTGTGATGTGCTCGAGACGTGTCAGAATGGCAAGTGTCTGCCGGCAAAGACGTGTGATGCAGCGACGTTTGAGCCACGTTGCTATGATCTTACGACGCAGATTATTTGTGAGGATGGTCATGAGGTGGCCGTCTTATGCGACAATAATGAGATTTGCCGTTCGACGAGTGGTGCGTGCGAAGTTTCTGGGGGAGGCGTGTCATGCGTTGAGACGGATTTTGATCCCTCGTGTGACGGCGATGGCGTACAGATCATTTGTAAAGACGGCGTCGTGACGCGTGTCACGTGTGCGGATGGCACGACATGCGAAAAGGGCGTGTGTATCAAAGGAAGCGGTGAACAAACATGCGATGCCCTGACGCATCCGCCCAAATGTAACGGCAATATTCTGGTGACTTGCGTCAATGGCAGTCTGAATGAAAGGGCGTGCGGTGAACACGAAAAATGCGAGGGCGGTGCGTGCCGTAGCATTGTCGAACCAGGGGCTGCATGTGATGATGACTTTATGCCGTCGTGTTTTGATGAAGGCAGTCTTCTCGTTTGCGCCAATCATTCTGTTTTGAAAGCTTCATGTGGCCAGGCAACGTGTATTGATGGTCAGTGTATAGACAAAACTTGCAATGATAAAGATGTGCCGAAGTGTGATGAAGCGAAACGCGTGTCGACGCAGTGTATTGACGGCAAATGGAAAGAAATCGCGTGTAATGAGAATCAGACGTGTCGCGATGGTGTTTGTGTCGATACGATAAGTGATGGTGAAACGTGCGATCCGGCGACAACTGTTTCAACGTGTTCTGTCGATGGCAATGTTATTTCGTGCCAACCTGATGATTCTTCGCTTGGAAAAGTTCACATGACGACGTGCGAAGGGGATACTTTTTGTTCGAATGGTGCGTGCGTCGAATGTATTGAGGCAGAACATAAGGACGTCTGCAATGGTGGCAAGGTCGTTCAATGTAATGACGGCAAATTGAAAAGTGTAGAATGTACTGGCGATACTTTTTGCTCGGATGGTGCATGCGTTGAATGTGATAAATCCTTTACCGCTTCGTGTGTCGATTCTTCCACGCAGAGATCTTGCAAGGATGGTGTGATTGTCACTGAGCGTTGTGAAGATGACGAAATGTGCCTTGCTGCGTCGAAATCTTGTCAGCCCAGAGGCAATAGTTGCGATGCGACGCATCCATGTGATGAACATTATGCATGTTCCGAGGAAGGCGTGTGCGTCTTTGTGCCAGAATGTACGCCGAGTGAGGAGAGTATATGCGCGGATGGACGAAATGTGACGCTAAAATGCGTCGCACCCGGGCTCTACGAAGAAACGCCATGCAGTGATGATCAGGTTTGTAAAAATGGCGCATGCATGGGGACACAGTGCGATGACGATTATGGTACACAGTGCAATGGTTCCAAAATTATGGTCTGCGCGAATGGTTATATCGTGAGTACCTATAATTGCGATACGAATTTCTTCTATAATGCATGCGACGACACGCGCTATGAAAGCGAATGTGTGAACGGCGCTTGCATTGCGTGCAATCCTGATAGTTTTAACGACACGTGTTATTCTATCAGTGGGGATGCTTCACAGTATGCCTTGAAGTGTTCTGAAGAACGTGAGTTTGCCTACTACAAATGTGCGGATAATGAGCAGGCTTTGCCAAACAAGGGGTGTGTCAGCAAGTGTGGAGAAGGCTTTACTGCGAGTTGCAGGGACAACCATACGCTTCACACCTGTTCGGCGGACGGAAGGGAAGTCGATATGCCTTGCGAATATTATGAGGACTGCGTGGACGGGAAATGCGTTAACCGACAGGGAAGCGCGTGTTCACCCGATTCATACGCGAAAACATGTTACGACAAATCCCAGACGGATGGCGCCAATGCTGTTCTTGAGTACTGTGATGAAGCGACAGGTTCCGTCAGAATGATCTATTGCCCCAATACGACATCATTTTGTGGCACAATCGATGGCGAGGTCGATTGCTACCATACGTGTACGCCTGAAACGACCAATAACTTTTTCTGCACTTATAATGAGACGCTTCGGACGGCTTCCATGGCGACGTGCGCATCTGGCGTGGACGTTTCGGGTAAGGCACAACATGGCACCAAACTCATCAACTCCGCTTGTGACGCCAATGGCGTCCAGGTCACGTGCCATTTTGACGAAGTCAACAACGCACCGACATTTGACTATAACCTTTGTGATTACACGTCGAGTGGGACGTGTTCGGCGACGACAAACATGTGTACCATTCACGAACCTTGTGCCGGCCCGTCGGATTCGAGATGCGAGGGAACAGTCGCTAAGAGCTGCACTTACGATCCGGCAGTCGGACGTTATGTTCTCATGACAACGGATTGTTCCGATACACTCAATACGAATTGTGTCACCTATACGAATCACGAATCCAACAAAGTGGCTGTCTGCAACAAAACTGTAGATATGGACGGCTTGTCAGTCTCAACACTCGGCACATGTTCTGCAGATGGTAAAACCTTACACAAAATTGTCGGTTTCCATATCGAAAAAACTTCGACGAACACGACGGTTTACTCTTATGCACGGAGTTTTGATTGTACGAACGCCTGTACGACATCGACGAATGCGGGTGTGACGTATGCTTATTGCCATTAATAGGATTCCGCTCGCCATGCCCTGAAGGGCATTGGCTTGCGGCGCATGGGCTATTCACAAAAAAAGAGACGTGTTTTTCACGTCTCTTTTTTTGTGAATACGCCATGTGGCCTGCTGCTATCGGCAGGGCAAAGCCTGCCGATACGCGCAGGCTTTTTAGACCGTCTGCAAAATTGGCCAGCGAAGATCCGAGGTCGGATCAAGATCGTAAGCCATGACTTTAAAAGCATTGGCAAAACGGTTTCGTTTCCATTGTGCACGTGCGCTCATCTGGATAAATTTGTCAAGATCGGCTTTGAGTTTATCCATATTGCCATGATAATACGATGCGACGTGTGGCATGGCATGATTGAGCGTTTGAGTGGCATCCATTTTTTGGACGATATAGCTTTGGATAAAGTCGTCAAGAACGGGATAGGGCATGAGATCGGCTTCATCCATTTGCTTGGCTTCCATGGGACGAAGCTCGGCAGAGGGCGGTTGCGCAAAGACAAGGTCAAGACACGCTAGCGCGTGGAAATTGCGTGCCCATGTGAGCCACTGGGAAACATACGTCTTGGGGAGATTTGCGATTGGAGCCAGACCACCGCTCGTATCGCCATCCATGGTGGCATAGCCGACAGCGGCTTCACTTAAATTGCTCGTGACGAGGAGAAGCGCATTGTGCGCATTGGCCAACGTCCATATCACGGAACTTCGTGTGCGTGCCTGCAAATTTTGAAGCGTCAGATCGTCTGTTTCCCATGAAAGCTCACGCCCTGTCTGCTGTTCGACGATGCTTCGCGTGCTTGAAACAATGTCGCTGATGGGAATGACATGGCAAGTGGCACCAATGGCATCTGCCAAAGCAAGGGCGGCTTGTTTTGTGCCTTCGGATGAGGCGTCGGATGATGGAAGATAGGCACAGACCAAGAAATTCTTGACGATTTCACGGATTTCTTCTGGCGTCTTATTGCGGCTTTCAAGTGTGACGAGGCGATGGATGAGGACAGCAACCATGGCCGAATCTCGGCCACCCGATAAGGCAAGACACGCATGGCCGATGTGGGCTCGCTTGAAATAATCATGAAGCCCCGTAACGAGGGCGAGTTCAACTTCAACGTGATAAAGATCTTCCGCTGATTTCGGATAGCTCGACGTATTTTGATAGGCGACAAGGGATGGATAGGCACATGAAGGACGTTCGTCTTTTTCAGTAATGAGTGTCAGATCGTTTGATATCACAAAGCGTGGGGATTCAGCCACGATACCGCCGTTACGCAGAATGAGGCCGCTTCCATCGTAAATGGTGGTGCCGTCTGGAGAGCCCATCATATTCGCGCATGCAAGCGTAATCTGATAATTCATGGTATAGGCCAAAAGTTTGTCCAGGCGCTGTGCATAGCTTCCGGCAGCAAAAGGTGTGGAGGTCACCCACAGACGTGTTGTACCTCGAACGGGGGTGGGTTGAAGGCTAAGATTGCCAACGACAACATCAAACACACCATTGTTCCATGCGCCAACGGGAATTCCGTCGATATCGACGTGACGTATAAACTCCCATGCAGCGAACCAACGGGAATCGTCACGAACAGTGGGATCCGCGTATCGCTTAGGTACCCAGGCAAGTATTTTCGCGTCATGCATGATGACAGCAGCGTTGTAGAGTTTACCCTGGTAATTCAGAATGGTACCGCAAACGACTGTAATGCCGATCGTTTCGGCAAGAATTTGCTGAAGGACTTGCTGCGACTTTGCATAAGTATCATAGCGCAGAAGCATGTCTCCGGCTTCACAGCCAACCGTGGCAAGTTCCGGAAAAAGAAGGATGGGATCCTGAAAGGTTTTGGCTTTGCGAATCGCACGTTTCATGCGTTCCGCATTGGCTTGCCATTCGCCGATACCCTGATTGAGATTAGAAACACAAATCATCATGGCCGTCTCCTTAGGCTGTGGGGGATAAAACGTATTTTTCAAAAAGACGCGTGAGCGTATCCAAAGAGGGATCTTTAGCGTCATTTCGTTGTCTGACTGTTTGGTATAGTGCTTCGCGTTCGGATTCGAAGCGGAGAGCTGCTTGAAAATCATCAAGCGTTGCACGAAAAGGCGTCTGTCCGTAACCCGAAAAATCGAGAAGCGCGAGACACTCGCAATAGCGTTTGGATAACCAGACGCTAGAAGCTTCACCTTCAATGACGGGTTTTCGTGCAAGCGGAGCATAGAGGTGGACGAGCATAACGATCATCATGGGAAGCATACGCGTCGTATCAAGCGCCGTTCGCATGGCAAGCCGCATTTCTTCAAAGCGCTCTTCCTCACACAAACAACGCGCATATTCGCAAAAAAAATGGGCAAGCGGTTCACGAAGGCTGTCGCGTGGTGTGGTGTCATGCGGCGTTGGTAAATCGTGAAGCACATGGTGAAACCACTCGCCGACTTGAATGCCTGTGGCTGCTTTGCCGGCTTTTCTGAGACACTCAAGTTGAGTGGAAACGATGCTTGTGAGGGCTGTCAAATTTGCGTTGTCCGAAAGATCAGAAGTTGCAAGTTCACGTCGGTATGGCCCTAAAAAAAGGGCAGCTTCGTCCCAACCACGGGCTTTGTCTTCACCTATGCTTATGGCCTGTTCGATGATTTTATCCATATTTGTATTCCAATGCCTTTGAACGCCGTTTTGACGCTATAATCATGATAAAGATTATAATGATTTTTACTTATTTGGGTAGTTGGTGATGCAATCT
>JAFOHE010000292.1 GCA_017421975.1 Pseudomonadota bacterium | reverse complement strand
GGCGGCGGCGGCGCTGGCGGACCTTCCTTCGATATCTTTACTTATCACGTCAATGTGGGTTCGCTTGTCAGCGAAAATACTTTTACGTACAGTGTCACTACTGCTACGGGCGGTGTCGGCGGGAGCGGCGGTATCGGCGGACAGGATGGCGCAGGAAGGGACGGAAACAATGGTGCCTTCGGACAAACGCTGTCTTTCTCGCTCTGCTCAAATGGTAAATGCGCGAGTGGATATGCCTGTAATGCTGATAATATCTGTATTCCTAAATAGACTTTGAAGTCATGTAACGCCATCAGGGAACGCTCTGATGGCGTTTTTAGTTTCCTCGTCTTATGCTGAAATAAGTGCTTCCGCATGTGGGAATCTCTTTGGATTCCATGCGCACGATTTCAATCGCACGACTTGATTGAATATTTGCAATGAGGCGTTCAATGGCCGCTTCCTCGCCTTCTGTTTCCATTTCCACGCTTCCGTTCCAGAGGTTTTTAACCCATCCGGTAACGCCAAGTTGTTCTGCCGCATGACAGGCGCGGGATCTGAAACCAACGCCCTGAACGTCCCCATAAAAAATCCAGTGTTTGCGTATCATTGTTTTCATTGCTTTCTTCTAGGGTCAAAAAAAGCCGGCTACTGTTTCCAAACAGCAAACCGGCTAAGATGGTGTCACGCCTTATGTGTGATGGCTAAAAATACTCCTCTTCTTTAGGGTTATGTGGAAAGTTAACCTTGAATGAATACCATAAAATTGTTAGCGATAATTATGTTTTCTGGCCATTTCTGATGCGAAAATAAGGCCGCCAAACGTTATTATGGAAAGACTAAGATGAAGTACTGCTGTGAGTACGGGCATGTCTGTTTCTCCTTATTCTGTCAGAGCAAAATGCTCTGTAAAACCATTGCCAGATACCGTTTTCCTCCTTTTGTCGGTATAGGGAAAGCTCGAATGAGCGTTAAACCGAAACTTTATTCATGCAGGTGTTATACCTACATGTAAGTTATGCTGGTATGTTAGGAACAAAATTTGTCTTCGTCAACTTTTTTTTCAAAATATTTTGGCAACGATTCAGTCACACATGGAATCCAGGCGTCCCGCATGAAAACGCATCTTCAAAATCCAGGATTTTGTTCCGACAGAATGTGTTGTCAAAGGCCTCGTGGCTGTTGATAAAGGCGAGTTTAGCGGATAGCAGCAAACAGATGGCTGAATCGTTACTATTTTGTGAGAATTGCAAGCATTGAAAATTGCGTTTTCAGTCAAAACGAGGTAGATTTCAGTGGATTGCTGAAGTTTCAAAGTTTATCGAAGGTGATTACATATATGGCAAAGGTAATGATTTTTGATCACGAACTAATGGACGTGATTGCAATGGAAAAAATGCTTGTTGAGGCAGGGTATGAAGTTGTCACTTTGACAGGCCCCTATGGCGTTTTGGCAAAGTTCGATTTTGAAAAGCCGGATATTCTCCTTTTCAACTTGGATATGCCGAATTTTGACACGGATGTTTTATTGGACACTGTGATTCATGCCCCACAGACGCGGAACATGGCAGTGATTGCTCTGGCAACGGGGGATGTACAGGCTGTCGAGGAATATTGCAAAAGTCAAAATGTTCATGGATTTTTCATGAAAGACCAGGGATTGGATTCACTTGTTGCGTATCTTGCGAATTTTATTAAACCATAAGTACGAAATCGCCATTGTTTCAGGTACTTGATACGCGGTTATCTCGACCGCGTATTTTTTTGAATACGCAATAAGGAATGGGCATGCCAGTAGATCCACTTCTCAATCGACAATTTGGGCCTTATATTTTGCTTAGGCGACTCGCTGTTGGTGGAATGGCAGAAATATATCTTGCTATGAAACAAGGACCGGAACACATCAGGAAACTCCTTGTCCTGAAGTGTATTTCTGCGCAGAACAACAATAATCCAGAATACGTTCGGATGTTTTATCATGAGGCGGAACTCGCTTTGCGAATGAGTCATCCGAATATTGTTCAGACGTGGGATGTCGAGAAAATTGAGGGACGCCACACGATGGCCGTCGAGTATTTGTATGGCGTGACCCTTGATGAAATATTGAAGAAGGTGACAGTACAAGCCAAAATATTGCCATTGAGTATCGCGTTGTGGATTACAGTTTCGGTTTTGGATGCACTTGAATATGTCCATACACTTCGTGATTTGAATGGTGAAGCGCTCCACATTGTTCATCGGGACGTGACGCCACAAAATATTTTTGTTCGTTTTGATGGTCAATGTAAGCTCTTCGACTTTGGTGTTTCAACGTCCTCGCGCGATCCGCAGCAGTGTGAAAAAGGGATGCTCATCGGCAAATACGCCTATATGAGTCCCGAACAGTGTATGGGGGAGCATGTTGATGGCCGTAGTGATACATTTTCATTGGCCATCGTGCTTTATGAAATGTTGACGGGGCATCCGTTGTTTACGCAGGAAAATGATATTAAAACGCTTGAAGCCGTCAATCATTCCAAAATTGAATCGCCGTCGAAATTTGTGCCTGCCTTGTCACCAAGGCTTTGTGACATCGTTATGAAAGCCCTTCAAAGGTCGCCTGATGCGCGTTATGCCGATGCACGCAGTTTTGCAGATGCCTTAAGATCTTATATGAAGGAAGAGGGCATAGAACAATCTATGTTTCCTCTGCGACAGTACGTCTTTGATGCTTTTAGAACTGAAATTGAAGAATGCCAGGCTTTTATGCAGCGAGCAGTGGGTGAAGTTGCACAAAAGTTTCCGTCAAAGCCGTTATGTTGTGATTCCGGCAGAGAATGTGAAGAGCTTGTGCCGATCAATGAAGGCAGTATCAATATCTCTGTTTCGAAGCTTACGG
>JAFOHE010000291.1 GCA_017421975.1 Pseudomonadota bacterium | reverse complement strand
GAAGTCGTTGCAGCGGGTACACCGGATGTCAGCGTCAAGCTTCCGCCTATGACGGACAAATTCCTCATGACATCGGGCACGGCAATGTCCTGGATGATGGAAAATCGGCGCATGATCATTTTGTGTGTCTCGTTAGTCGTCATCGTATGTCTGGGTATTATCGGTGCGATGAAGATCCAGGAAAATGCGAAGGTTGAGATGAGTTCGAAGCTTTCGACAGTTTTCGCGACGCTTCATGCGCCGACAAAGGCTGAGGCTGAAGCGCTCAATGAAAGGGCAAAGGCTGAGTTTGAAAGACAGGGCATTTCAGCCGACACGAATGATTATTTGCGTTTTGATTATGTGGTGCCAAGCGATGAAGAACGGTATGCGGCATTGAAGACGTATATGAGCACGACGATCGGTGAGGTTGAAGGCACGGAATTGTTACCTTCCGCACAGCTTTTGCTGGCGGGTGTTGCCACGCACAGTGGCGATTTGACGATGGCAGATGCCGCTTACAAGAAGGCCGAGTTGGGGTCGAAGGACATTCGGCTTTTCGCGCTTTTGGGAGAAGCTGAAAATCTGACGCAAAATAAAAAATATCAGGAAGCAATTGCCAAATACGAAGAAATTGACCGAATGTCAGCGGGTTATGGTTCCTATATTCGTTTGGCGCAGGGCAATCTCTATGAGCTCATGGGTGATAAAGAGAATGCCATTAAAGTCTACACATCCGTCTTCCGTGATTTTAATCATGATACGGATCATAACATAGCGTTGACGCGTCTTCGTCTATTGACACCAGAGTGGAAGACATTGACACTCGCTCCGGCTGCCCAGCCTGTTGCAGCGCCGACGCAGCCAGCTGCCGCATCGAATCCGTCAGCAGCACCAACGCAGCCAGCTGCCGCATCGAATCCGTCAGCAGCACCGACGCAGCCAGCTGCCGCATCGAATCCGTCAGCAGCACCAACGCAGCCAGCTGAGGCTGCCCCAGCCGCTCCGGTTGCGCAATGATGCGAATAGCTCGTTTTTTTTACGTTTTAACGCTCGCATGTCTCATGCATACGCTGTCAGGATGTGCCATGAGTGGTGGCGTGATGTCATCTGAAGCTGCGCCGCCCAGAAGTGCGCAATACGACATTGCGATTGACTGGACTTTTCCGCTCAACCCTAAGACGACATTTTATCTCGGCGCTAAGCCTCTGGAACTTGGCCATATCGCCGTGACGGATAATGTGACGTATATTGGGTCATCGCTATCCAAAGTTGTGGCAATCCATAACCAGAAAGCAACGAAAATCTGGGAAACGGCACTTGGCGCGCCGGTGACTGCAGGCCCCGTGGTGACTTCTTCCGGGGTTTATGTGGCGCTTGGGGATGGTGCGATTCTCAAACTTGATGTGTCGAACGGCGCCATCGTTTGGCGTTACGACACGCTTGTGCCTATTGAGAATTCCATCGCCGTTCAGGACGGTGTCGTCGCTTGCGTTAATGGCAATAACAGGCTCGTCGTCCTCAATGAAAAAGACGGAACGGTCAAATGGCGTCGTGAGCGTCCGCGAAGCAACGAATTTACCATGTATGGTCAGTCTTCTCCGCTCATTCAAGACGATGTGCTTTACGCCGGATTCTCGGATGGGAACCTCACTGCCTTTGCTCTGGAGAACGGAACGGTGATCTGGACACGCGATCTGGCGCCGGATGCACGTTTCAAGGATCTCGATGTCCAGCCTGTGATCATGGATAATACGCTCTATGTCGCGAATTCGTCTGGCGGCATTTATGCGCTTTCTGTTTCGGACGGACATACGCTTTGGCAACGTGATATCCATGGGGCAAGTTCAATTGTTCCACATCAGGACAGCCTTTATCTGACGTCGCAGGATGGCGTGTTTCGTATCGACCGTATGTCAGGCAATACAATATGGCAAAACGAAATCCGCAGGGATGCTTTGATTAGCCCCATGCAGCTCGGAAGAAACTATATCTATGCTTCTGTTCAGCGATTCGGCCTCGTTCTTATTGACCGTGCAACGGGGGAAACAGCCCATATCATTGACATGGGGACTGATTTTACGAGTGCGCCTGTACTGACAAATGGCATATTGACAGCGCTTTCAAACCGTTCGACCGTTTATCGGCTGTTTGTCCAGGATTATCCGCTCTAAAGTGTGTTTTGTGATGTCGTAAAGGCTTCGGATTGAGCAGGCTCAGTATTGCAAAATAGAGACGTTCTTGAGAACGTCTTTATTTTTGTTTCCAAAGTTGCATACCTAAAAAACGACGCACGCAAAGGTTGTACACCATGCTTATGCAATGTATGCGTGAAGACGACGTGTGACATGCGTGAATTGTTGTCGTGTGTGGGATAAATGCACCACAAATTGCGCAATTATGGATTTATCCCATTTCAAATTCTTGTTATTCTACCGAATGACGTAGGAATGAAGGACATTCCCGTAAATCATTTTTATCAGGTGATAGGATATACAATGCAGATTAAAAAAGAGATCCAGATTGGTGATCGCACGTTTTGCTTCGAGACAGGTGTGTGGGCGCCGCAGACGAATGGTTCGGTCGTTTTGCGATGTGGTAAAGCTGTTTTGCTCGTCACAGTTGTGGCAGGTCAGGAGAATCCTGAACAGGATTTTTTCCCGCTGACGGTGGAGTATCGCGAGCGTTTTGCTGGTGCCGGACATTTTCCGACGGGGGCTGGCAGGCGTGAACTTCGTGCGAGTGATGCGGAGACGCTTTCGAGCCGTCTCAATGACAGAAGTCTTCGACCGCTTTTCCCAAAAAATTACTGTCGTGAAACTGTCGTGACAATTATGGCGTTTTCCGGCGATCCCGATCTTGATATGCCGACGGCGGCACTCAATGCGGCAAGCCTCGCCTTGATGCTTAGTGATATTCCGTGGGATGGACCCGTGGCTGGCATGAGAATCGTTCGTAAAAATGGGACGTTTATTGCCTTCCCCACGTTAGAAGAAAGCGACGGCGCAGACATGAATTTTGTCATCAGCGTAGCACCATGTGGCATTATCATGGTTGAAGGTGGTGCCAATGAAGTCAGTGAGGATGAGCTTATTTCACTCATGGATTTTGCTGAACGCACGGCTCAGCCCATTTTGGCGTTCCAGCGTGAAATGCAGGAAATTCATGGAAAAAACAAGCTTCCGCTTGCGATGTATGTTGTGCCTTCGGAGGATTTGTGTCGTATCGTTACGAATGAGCGCCAGGCTTTGAGCGATGCGCTCCACAAAGGTGACAAGATGGCGCGAACGGATGCCCTAAACGAGATTAAGACGCGTTGTTTTGAGGCTCTTCTCGCGCGTAGTGCTGAATTGGATGTGCCATTTTCAAAGACGTTTTGGACAAATTACCTCGAACAGGAGATCCGCACGTTGGCGCGTACGCAGATCCTCGATGGGGAGCGCTTTGACGGCAGGCGGCTCAACGAAGTCAGGCCGCTGATGAGCCAGGTCGGCGTGCTTCCCAATGCGCACGGCTCTGCTTTCTTCTGCCGTGGGTTAACGCAGTCCCTGGCGACATGTACTTTGGGTGGCGTGCGTGACGCTCTGCGTACGGATGATATGTTCGGTTCTAAGGATTCCCGCTTCTTTTTGCATTACAATTTTCCACCCTACAGCGTGGGGGAGGCAAAGGGACAACGTGGGCCAGGACGTCGCGAAATTGGTCACGGCATGCTCGCCCAGCGTGCGCTGTCAGCCGTGATTCCCGATGAAAAGGATTTTCCTTACACGATTCGCGTCGTCAGTGACATACTCTCAAGCGACGGTTCGAGTTCAATGGCAACTGTTTGCGGCGGTTGCCTCGCGCTTATGGATGCCGGCGTGCCGCTCAAAGCGCCTGTCACGGGCATTGCCATGGGATTGATCAAAGAAGGCGATCGGCTCGCGATTCTCACCGATATCGTTGGGGACGAAGATCACTTAGGCGATATGGATTTCAAAGTCTGCGGAACGAAGAAAGGCGTGACGGCTCTTCAGATGGATCTCAAAATTGAAGGCCTCGAACAGGAAACGCTGCGAAGAGCACTTCTTCAAGCTAAGGAAGCGCGGCACTTTATTATGGATCATATCCTGAGAACATTGCCTGGGCCTCGTCAAAAGCTCAAAGACGGCGCACCGCACATTCACATGCTCAAAGTGCGAAAAGCTGTCATCGGCGACATCATTGGGTCTGGTGGCGCGAATATTCGCGCACTCATGGCAAAGACCAATTCGCAGATCGATATTGATGACGAAGGCACAGTCAGGATTCTCGCAAATAACGACGATGATATCCGAACATGCATTGCTGAAATCACCGCAAAAGACAAACGACTTGCTGTCGGTGACGTCATTCAGGCTTATATTCTCAATATCCGTGCGCCTTTTGTTCGCGTCGAACTCGCCACAGGGCTTGAGGCATCGCTACATTTTAATGATATTCCAGGCGAAGGTCTCATCGAAACGCGTTATAAGGCCGGAGACGTGATTCCCGTCAAAGTCGAGGGCACGGATGATCGCGGCAATATTCGTATTTCTGCTTGTTTGCAATAGTACCAAGGGGTAAGCGCGTGCGTGTGTGATGGCGTCTATGCGGCAACCATGGGTACACGCCAGATGTAGGAGAGCGTGGTGATGGACAAACATCTTTATCTCAATGGGCCTCAACTCAAGGCTGAGCTTCGCCGTTGCCTGAATTGCAAGACACAGCCTTGCATGAAAGCGTGTCCCGTCAACTGCAATGCGAGGGATTTTATTCAGGCTGCGCTCGAAGAACACTGGGATGAGGCCGTGGCACACATCGTCATCAACAATCCCATGGGACAGACGTGTGGTCTGATCTGCCCGGACAAATTCTGCATGAAAGCTTGTACGCGCACGCAGATTGATTTCCCGATTAACATTCCACGCGTGCAGGCAACGATCCTCAATCTCCATAGGAAACACGACGAAACGCCAAGAGCGATTGAGTCTAATGGGCATCACGTGGCGATTTTGGGGGCTGGTCCGGCCGGTATGGCTGCGACGGCAAAACTCGTGTCTGCGGGCTTTCATCTGACGATTTTTGAAGCCAGACATGAAATTGGCGGCGCCCTCAACATGATTCCGCAGGCACGCCTGCCACACGAGATCATTGAACGCGATTGGTCATTTATCTTTGATGAGCGTTTCGTCACGCTCAGGCTCAACACGCGTATCACGCGCCCTGAAGCGTTATTGGCAAGTGGCACGCCGCCGTTTGACGCGATCATTGTCGCTACGGGCGAACCAAACTGTATGGCGCTTCACATTCCTGGGGAGGAATTGAGCGTTTCCTATATGGATTATCTCTATCATCCCGAGCGCTATCAAACCGATGGTTATGTCGCTGTTATCGGCGGCGGAAATGTGGCTGCCGATTGCGCACTGACGGCACAAAGGCAAGGCGCACGAAGCGTTGAGATGTTCATTCGCCGACGCATTGCGGATATGCGCGTCTCAAAGCCGGAATATCTTGAACTCCTCAACCACGAAATTAATCTCAATGCCATGATGAGCCCCGAAAAAATTGAAAGACGGGCACACAAGCTCGCCCTCGCCGTTCATCGCAATTTCTTTGACGGTAATGCGTGGACGCCTTTGCCTGGTTCGACCATCGAACTCCCTTACTTCGATCTCATCATTCGCGCCATTGGCAGTCGCGCGGATACCAATTCGACCAATGATCCGAGGATCGTCTACGCGGGAGACTGCAAAACTGGCGGTTCCACGATCGTTGAAGCCATCGCTTCTGGACGCCTGGCTGCCGAACAAGTCATTGATTTTCTTCATCCACATGTGTAGGAACGTTCCATGACATGGTCACACGCATGGAATGGTTTTAAATGTGGCGGGGGAAGTCTCCCCCTACGCAGCTATTTTCCTCATGTGGAGACGTGTCGCATCGCGTCTCCACATGAGGAAAATACGCTGCTACCCCCTCGTTCTCCCTTGTCTTTTCGTCACCCGCGTCGTTTTGTTTAACGCATTGATTGGAGTGCATATTGATGCTTCCTCTGCTGACAGTTCATGAAATATCCAAGGCGTTTGGTGCTCAGACGCTCTTTGAATCCCTCTCACTCATCATTTCCGCACGTGAAAAAATCGGATTGATCGGCCACAATGGAAGTGGAAAATCGACGCTTCTCAAAATATTGGCTGGAATTGAACATTATGATGATGGTTCTATTGAGTTCCATCAAAAAATACAGATCGCCTATCTGCCCCAGAATCCCGTGTTCAATGACGATGACACGCCGCAAAGCGTCGTCGAAGGGGCTTTGCATGTCCAACGGGAACGCATTGCGAAATATGAACAACTTTGTACCAAAATATCCGAAAGTTCAGGCAGTGAACTCGAACGGCTGACGCACGAACAGGATGTGCTTCAGGCTGAAATTGAACAACACGGCGGTTGGGCATTACAGCACAGCATTGTGGCTGTGCTTCAGAAGCTTGAATTGGCGCAGGATGTCCTAAATAAACCTGTTAAAACACTCTCCGGCGGACAGCAACGACGTGTGGCGCTCGCACGCGTCTTACTTGAACAGCCTGATCTGCTTCTGCTTGATGAACCAACAAACCATCTTGATACATCGACCATCGAATGGCTCGAAAATTTACTTAAAGATTATCGCGCGGCAATCATGCTCGTCACGCATGACCGTGCCTTTTTGGATGCGATTGCGACGCGGATCATAGAATTACATAAAAATGAATTGCTCTCTTTTCCGGGGAATTATGTCAATTTTGTCGAGCAGAAGGCTGCGTTACTTGAGCTGAGAAAAAAAGAACAGGAAAAATACGCGAATCTCCTCGTCACAGAACTCGATTGGCTTCGACGTGCCCCGTGTGCCCGTGGTACAAAGCAAAAAGCCAGGATCGAACGCGTCGCCGAGATCCAGGAAAAAGCAAAAGTTGTTCACGAAAATACGTTGAAATTGGAATTCCGGACGGATCAAAAACTCGGCAATATTATTATTCAAGCGGATCATATATCCAAAACGTATGATCATTGTATTTTTAAGAACCTCGATTTGTCGCTGCGAAAAGAGGACAGGCTCGCGATTATTGGACCAAATGGCTGTGGCAAAACGACGTTGCTCAATGTTTTAACAAAACAAATTGAACCAGATACTGGATCCGTCGTGATTGGAAAAAATACATCAATCGCTTTTCTTTCACAGCATCGACAAGAACTTGATCCAACTAAAACAGTTTATGATGCTATTGGTGACGGCGATTTCGTCTATGTCAATCGCCAGCCTGTCCATAAACGTGGTTTCCTCGCCAGTTTCTTGTTTGATATTGCTGAGCAGGATAAAAAAATTGGTTCTCTCTCTGGCGGTGAAAAGTGTCGATTGCTCTTTGCTCAAAAGATGTGCTCCAATGCCAATCTACTCGTACTCGACGAACCAACGAACGATCTTGACATCGATTCGCTACAGACGCTCGAAAATGCCATCCTCAATTATAATGGTTCGGTTCTCTTCGTCACACACGATCGTTTTTTGATTAATCGAATTGCCACTGCGGTACTCGCTTTTATTCCAGAACAGCAGACGTTTATTCGATATGCAGGGGATTATGAGCTTTACCAGATGTGCCGTAAACGTGAACTCGCTGAACGTGAAGCGGCTGAAAAAGCGGTTGCTGATGCGGCTGCACGAAAAAATAAAACTGTTGAACAGACAAAAAATGATAAAAATATTGGTAAACCCAAAAAATTAACTTTCAAGGAACAGAAAGAATTAGATAATATCGAAAATACAATTCTTGAAGCCGAAGCTGAAAAAGAGGCTGTCGAAGCTGAAATTGCTGATCCTGATTCTTATAAATTACCTGGAAAGGCAAAAGAATTATCTGACAAATTGAATAAAATAAATGAAAAAATAGAATCTTTATATACGCGTTGGGAGTATCTTCAAAATGTTCGGGATGGACTCATTTTGAATGGATAATCGCGCTTGGCGTTTCTTCGGCTTTTTCGTCAGTCTGCCTGCCATGACGAAAGGGTATCCGGGGGCAGGTTTATTTAAAGGATCCAGAGGATGGATAAACAACAAACTGTAGATGCTATGATTGGAACCATTGTCGAGGCTGTCGTTGAGGCATCGACGAAAGATCACGTGATCGTTTCGATACAGGGAAGGCACGCCACAGTGAGAGCTGATGAGTTTGGTGAGCTGCCACAAACAGGCGAGAAGTTGGAACTCTATGTGGAAGGAGAGGCCAAAAATGGCTTAGTGGTATGCTCAAAACTCAAAGTTGATGTCATCAAGACAATGCACGCAGTTGAGTCGGCGTATAAAGAGCAAATAAGTGTGCCAGTCTATGTCGTCGGTTGCGATGAAAAAGGACTCATCTGCGATGTGCTTAGTATGATGGGCTATATGCCGCGTCAGCAGATTGATGTATCCAATATCCATCTGCCGCTCGAACATTTTATCGGTCAGACGTTGGTCTCAAAAATTACGAAAGTTCTCAATGACGAGACGCTTATCGTCAGTCATCGTGCTGCGATCGAAAAAGAGGTTCTTGCCGAACGCGAAAAAATTGTGCAAAAACTCGCCGTCGGAAATACTTATGATGCAACTGTGACTCAAATCGTTTCTTACGGCGTCTTTGCTGATATCGGTGCCGGTGTTGAAGGGCTCATACATAAGTCAAATTTAAGTTGGAGTAATGCGGATCCCGCCGAAGTCGTCGCGATCGGCGACAAACTCAAAGTTACAGTGATTCGACTTGATGATGGCAAAATCGCGCTCGATCATAAGCAACACATCGTCGATGATTGGGAGAGCGCTGCTGCAAAATATGAAATTGGTCACAATTATGATGGAAAAATTACTTCTCTGACGAATTTCGGTGCCTTTGTATCTCTCGGCGGAAAAATTGAAGGCCTAATTCATAATTCTGAACTGTCATGGGATAATACCATCAAAAATGCTTCGCAGTTGTTCAAATTAAATGATCCTGTTCGCGTCAATATACTCAGTCGGGATGACGAAAGAAGAAGATTGAATCTCAGCGTAAAACGTTCAGAAGAAAACCCATGGCATTGGGTTGCTGAGCAGTATCCTCCTGGAAAACGCGTGACGCTTCCGATCCTCAATATCGCTGATTTCGGCATTTTTGTTGATCTCGGCAAAAATCTCCATGGCTTGATTCATCAAAATGATATTTCCTGGAGTAACGATGAAAAATGGAAAACGCAATATAAGGTCGGTGAGCTGCTGGATTGTGTTGTCTTGAGCATTGATAGTGATCAAGGACGTGCTTCTTTGGGAATGAAGCAACTTTCTCAGGATCCGTGGGAGGCATTGGCCGCCTCTAAGCCTATAGGTAAATCGTTTGATGCAACGATTAAGCGCATTGCTAAATTTGGTGCATTTGCTGCTTTGCCCTCCGGGGTCGAGGGACTTATTCATATTTCTGAATTGGCACCGCGCCGCGTAAAATCGGTTTCGGATGTTGTGAGCATCGGCGATAATGTGCGTGTTACAGTGGTGACTTTTGATCAACATAAGCGAAGGTTGGGACTTTCTATGACTGCGCTTCCCTTTGTACCGGATGTGGATGTAGATGATGGCGAAAATGATAAAGCGCTACAGAGCGTTCATGAAAAATCAAATGCGACGTTCGCGGATATCTTGCCGGATGCCCTTAAAAAGTAAATAGGATCGAAAATACCATGATGGATATTGATTTGCTGTCGCTTTTTGACCGCTCATGCCTCGATTCGGCTGAACTCATGGCGAAGGCTGCACTCCAAAAAAATAGAAATTTGCCCATAGGCTGTGTGATCGCGCTCGATGGACGCATTATCGGTCAGGGGGCAAATGCCGTCATTCATCCGCAATATAACCCCATGAGACACGCTGAAATGGAGGCAATGCAAAGCGTGCCGTGTGACTTGTGGGAGCAGGCAAAGGATATGACGCTCTATACGACGCTTGAGCCATGCATCATGTGTTTATCGACAATTATCTTGCATGGAATTGGACGCATCGTATTCGGTGCACATGATGTCAAGGGGGGAGGAACGGCCATTCTTGGACATCTGCCGCCTTGTTATGCCAACGGTGGTGTTCCAAAAATCGTTGGCCCGGTAGCACCGGAACGCTTCGACAAATATTATGCACTCGCTGACAGAATGTTTGCTGAACTTCCTTGCGCAGTCAATACTCAGAACTCATAGACGCAATTTTATATATGCTATCGCATGTATGCGTTCAGTATCATAAAAAGGAGATATTCAAATGGCAGATGATAAGCATTTAGATCATTTATCTTCGAAAAGTATGACGACGGAACATATTAAATCGTCAAGAGATGATGAGACAATTCTCATCGGTGGGGATCTGATTCCTGATGATAATGATATGTATCCGCGCAATATCGGAAGTCGTGAGGAACCCTTCCGGCTCGCCTATGCAGATACATTTGTCGGAAATATTGAGCCCAATGGGGAGGGCGGATTTGTCGGTTATCATCAACGCCCATTCAAAACGGTTTTTGCTAAAACATTGAAGGGAAATCTTGAAGGTACGGTCAATGGGATGACGTTTCCTGGCAATATCAATGGATTTGGCTGGATCCTTTTGAATCTCTCAAATCATACGGGAACAACGGAACTCGAAGTCATACGTTCAAGTTTTCCAAAAACTGCATACGACCAACCTGTGACAAATGGAACGACGGCTTATATACAAATACATCCGGTACCGCCGGCACTGATGTTTGTGACTGGAAAAGATGTTTATGCCGAGATTATGACGTTTTCTTGTGAGGTTGAAGGCGTGGATGCCATACCCAAAACGACATTTCGACGCCTCAGTCCACAGAAAAAAGACACCAACTCGCCAAATGCGATCACACTGTCGTTTTCATTGCCAGATCATGTCAGTATGCAACAGACAATTCTCGTTCGATTGTTGTAATTATTTCAGTAAGATGGACATATATCGTAGAATGGATATTCTTTGATTTGAACCAGCCTGCTCTTCTAGCATTAAGCAGAAAAGGCAGGCAAAATGGTTCATATTTACAGATCCTATGGATTAACGTTCTGTTTCATCCGAGCAGCCAGTCCAATTTAGATTGCATCGATTTGACTTACATTTGCTAATAGGGGGACAATTTGCTTTCCCGGTTGCATCTGCTTGACATTCTGTGATGGAGCCTTTGTAGCTGACAACAGATAGCTCTGTTTTGTCTACGTTAAAACGATAGGCATAGTGGTTATTATTTTTATCATAAAAATCAACACAGAGTACATCTGATACGGAAGATTGATTAGGCTTGTTGAAAGTACATTCATAATTGTCATTCAACCTGGTTGTACAATTGACAGATCGAGAGGAACCAAGATGACATACGTCAAAAGTAAGGTCTAGTTTTGAGCATATCGGATCAGATGAGCAGATGTCGTCTGTTGGGACTGTTTCCACGCGATGTAACATATCAATGGTATGTTTATCACAAGTTGTATTGTGTATACCTGTCCTGTTAGAGTTGCATTCACCATCAAATTTTTCAAATTCGAGGATTATAGAAGGAGTAGTTGATTGCTGATACCGATTGTCTATGATCGTAAAAATGTATGGTTGGCTTAAAAAGTTTATAGTGGAATCGGTTGTTACGATAGAATCAATACAGAATTTTGTAGACAAGCAGTTCCTTTCAAAACAGTTAAACCATTGAAAAATTGAATTGTTTATGAACCATGTCGAATTGGCATATTGTTTAGAACCATAGAGTACAGTCAGTAAGGAATCTATAAAATTATAAGATGTTCCTGCAGCATCGTTCATTAAAGCACCCGTTTTGGGTAATGTTACAGAATAGGTGTCTTTTTGCATTAATTCGGCGCAATTTAATGAGGTGTTAGTTTGCGGAAAATAAAGATCTTTAGTGTAATTGGAATATAAGTGTAATTCATCAGTATTGGAACTATTCTTATTACATGACATGATGAATCTAAAGTTGGCATCGTTATTTTTATTGTTGATCCAGTCTGAAGCATTATTGGGGGGTTCAATGGGCCAGGAGCCATTTTGGCACGACTGAATAATGCTTGATCGGTTGGCATCACCCTTAGTTAATTGATAATAACCATTTTTGCATACGCCAAGCTCTTGATCGTTTTTGCAATTAGCATAATTGTAATCGTCTGATTTACTCCATGTGTAATTGGATGTGCATTGCTTGTAGGATGCTCCGTTGTTATTATTGGTGCATGATACCTCAAAATCAGTTGAAGTGCGATAATAGCATTCACCACACTCTGTTGTACTCAGACATCCATTTGTATTACCTGGACATGGAGACTTTTCGGAATATTTGCCATTGACACAGGCCTTTTAAGGCACCATCTGTACAAATGACTTCACCTTTGTTCGAGCATGAGAACGTCGTGAGGTCTTTACAACGCGTTTCATCTGCACATGTGGTATTGCCTGGACACACCGTTTGTGCTGACAAAATACCATTGGCACATTCCTGTGAATATCCAATGCCATCATTCAGAACAACGCAATTTTTCCATGTTCCATCACATTCCGCTGTAGCTGCACAGGCTTTCGTAATTGGATTACATAGGCTGCCACCGGCACACGGGATGTTGTTACATATGCAGAGCTGGTTCTCCGAAAGAGTCCCTCCACTCTCCTCGCATGCGGATTCAAATGAACTCTTTTCAGATCCACACGCATTAAGGCTTAATACGAGGACGACTGATAAGAAAAGTGAACTAAAAGACTTCATAGAGATACCTCTTTTATTACGCATTAATAATAAGGATTTCTAGGGGCTTGACGCACGATAGATGGTTGACGGTGGTCCGGACAATATTAGATACACTATTGTGATAAAATCACAGCTATTTAATATATCAGAAAAAGAAT
>JAFOHE010000290.1 GCA_017421975.1 Pseudomonadota bacterium | reverse complement strand
TTTTTGTCAAAGTGTGAAATACTGTGTTATACAGTGCCATGGTTCGGGACTCCTTGCAAAAGGCGGTTGTTGCGAATTTCCTTTTAGCAAGAAATCGGTTCCGAACCAACTATATAGCCACATTTTTGTGGGACAGCAGTGGATACGACGTGTAAAATCTATCAAACGCTTCATCAGCTGGATAGTTTTACACTTCATCGGTTGCTGAGTTACAACCCGCGAAAGAATCAGTTCAATTACGATGCAGAGAATCGATTTCCGGAAAAAACGCTGTTTATTATCGACGAAGCGAGCATGATAGATATCGATTTGTTTGCCAAATTGTTGCAGGCATTGCCCGAGAAGAATTTCAGGCTGTTTATTCTGGGCGACCCGGATCAGCTGCCCTCGTTCGAGGCGGAGGCGGTATTGGGCGAGATGCTCAAAACCGGGGATGTCACGGTGAAACTGGATGAATCCAAACGGTTTAACCGCGATTCAAAGATCGGGCGTTTGTCGCTGTCCATTCAGGAAGAGAACGCTGTTGGCAATGGCTGGCCTGACAAGTACGAAAAACCTGTATTTGAACCACTTTCGAACCTCTCTTTTTCCTTGCAGGATGACAACATACTTCGCTTTATATCGCTTCGTGAGGACAAAAAAGAGGAAGAAAAGGATGTCGAAAAACTCATAAAAGCTTGGACGGATGCTTTTTATATTACGCCAAAGTACCTTGAACAAGTCAGCAAAATTCAGGTGAATCTCAATAACGAATTGATCGACGTCGACACGCAGCAGCCTTGTGATACCAAAAAGCTGGATGAACTATGGCAGTTTACCGAGTCTGCGCGCATATTGTCGGCTGAGCGCAAAGGCACACGCGGTATTCAATCGCTCAATGCATGCGTTCGAAAGGCACTCGGTGTTCAATCGAACGATTCATTCTATGTCGGTCAGTTCCTGATGATTACCGAAAATCAGTCGACACTCAAACTTTATAACGGCGATTGCGGCATCGTTTTGGGCGAACCAAACAGCGGCCGGCTGCATTTATTGCTCAAAAAAGTGCACACACAGAATAAAGCGGAAAGTGAAGAGATTGTCAGTGATTACGTGACCTATCCGCTTTCGCTTTTGCCGCCTGATGCGCTCGAAAGTGCTTTTGCCATCACCATTCATAAATCGCAGGGATCCGGCTATGGCAATATCATGATGTTTTTGCCGCAAACCGTGGGACATCCGCTTTTGAACAATCAGATGATATATACCGGTGTGACGCGCACCGAAAAGAAAAGTCTGACGATTGTCGCATCACAGGCTGCATTTGAAGCCGGATGCCAAACAAGCATCGAACGCGACACAGGCATTGATATTGGAATATAGAAGTTGAAATCTCACATGAATCTTTGAATATAAAGGACATTATTGATATGATAATACAATATTCCCGCGAAAGCATTTGCATGGGCGATGACGCAGGCGCGGGTATTTATAAGCTCGACGTTCCAGCAAAAACCAGCATCAAACAATTGATGGATATTCTGTTTCACGGAGGCTATGGCAATACCTGGCCTGTGCCATTTGGATACAATGATGGCTATTGGATCATTCACACAAACATCGGCCCAATTGCCATTGTTATCTGCGATCATGCAGGCGAAACACATTTTGAGTATCAAAAATGCTCACCGGATATAACAATTCAGGAGGCTGCGATTGATTCGGTATATGCCTGCAGGCCTTTAAATTACTGGTGGAAAACGATAGATCAAAGCAATTACGAGCCAATCCTGCAAAGTCTTTTAAATGTTGCACAAAAACTCGAACCACTTGCATTTCCGATGAACTGGCGCATGACACACGTGGATGATTAGGGGCGCTCGCCTTGGCGCGTGTCACAACACGCGCCTACATCTCGCCCGCCCGCTATTGCTGCGCAATACGCGGGCGGGAACTGTGGGACGCTCGCCTTGGCGCGTGTCACGACACGCGCCTACGGCTCGCTTGCGCCCGCTATTTGCGATACGCGGGTTGTTTTATACTTTCCACATGCAATGCATCGTCTTTTGGAAATCACTGCAAAATGCTTTTCAGCACAAGTGATTTTAGCGTTTTCTTCAGGCCAGCAGCTTCAATCGCCGCTGTAAAAAATTTGGCTTCGTGGATTCAGCTTTATAACATTGCTATTTATGCTTTATATAATTATTCAGGCGCAATTCATTTTTAAGCTCTTCTTCGGTTGGCAGGCAGGTCATATATTTTGATGCAAAAATTTGATCGTTATCCTCAGGAAGCGTGTATTTAACAATGGCGTCATTCTTTTCTGCACACAGTACGATGCCAATCGGTTTATTATCTCCCTCATTCATCAATTCCCGAGTATAATAATTCACATACATCTGCATCTGACCTATATCCTGATGCGTCAATGCTCCTGTTTTGATATCAATCAGAACAAAACACTTCAGAATATAATTGTAGAAGACAAGATCAATAAAGAAGTCCTGACCACCCAAAGTAAAACGCTTTTGGCGTGCCTCAAAACAAAATCCTCGTCCCAGTTCAAGCAGAAACTGCTGCAAGTGATCAAGTAATGCCTGTTCGACATCGCTTTCGTAGACATGGGTATCTGGTTTGATTTGCAAAAACTCCATGACGTATGGATCTTTTACAATTTTTTCATATTCCGGTTTGGGCTCACTGATTTGGATTTCGGCGGCCACGCTTGCTTTATCCTAGCTGGCCAGCATCCTTTGGTAAAACATGGTGTGAATCTGCCGTTCCAATTGTCGCACGCTCCAGGCGGATTTGGCACACTCATTCGCGTAAAACTCGCGTATTTCTTTGTCCTGAATTCGCATCAGCACTCGATAATGCGACCAGCTCAATTCGCTCCACAGTGTGGAGCGTTTTGGAAACGTCAGATAAAACTGGCGCATATTGCGCAATCCTTGGACACTGAAACCAGCTCCGAACTCCGCTGACAGTCGCTCCGAGATGAACTGCAACACTTGCTTGCCATACGCCGCACGGTCATTGTCCCCGCACTCCTTGAAAATCGCCTCACCAATATGCCAATACGCCTCTACCATCGCACTGTTGACGGCCATCCGCACCTGACGCTGTGCATCCACAACGTAGCCGCGAATGGTTTGATATGTCTGTTCCTGCGCTTGCTTTTTCATTGACACCATAACAACCTCCTGGCAACTATTCAAATCGTCACTCACCAACGAGCCCCAAGCTCATAACTCGCCAAGCGAGCAATGGCGAGGAATTTTTTAGTGGAGGCCGAAGACGATGTTTTTGGATTCGCCGGTTTGTTTGCAAATGAAAATAAACACAAGTCAAATCGTCTTGAGATGCATTCTATATTCAAGTACACGTTTTTTAGTTGAAGGCTGATAGCAGCCTTCATCCTTTGGGGGTATATGGCCGGAATTGAGGCGATAATATAAGGAAGGAAAACAATGACAAAGACAGATTTGCATCAATGGATAGAAAACAGCACGGGCAATGAAAGCAATATCTGCCAAATATATGCTATCAAAGCGGGAGCGCCGGTTTATCAGGATTGCTGGCATGGGTATAAAATAGACGACGCGGTCCACGTCATGTCTGTCACCAAGGGCGTGATGGCTTTGCTCATCGGTATCGCTGTCGATAAAGGATATATTCAAAACGTCGATCAAAAAGTATTGGATTTCTTCCCCGATTACGTGGTCAAACGCGGCGAAAAGACGATTTACGATGTCACGTTAAAACATCTGCTTACGATGACAGCGCCTTATAAATATCGTTCAGAACCGTGGAAAAAAGTTTGTACATCCGATGACTGGACCAAGGCGGCACTCGATTTGCTCGGCGGTCGTTCGGGATTGACGGGGACGTTCAAATATGCCACGCTTGGCATACAAATCCTGACGGGCGTTATCGAAAATAGTTCAGGTTTAAATTGTATTGATTTTGCAAACCAATATTTATTTAAACCGCTTGATATTCCCGATCATATCCCTCACGGGGACAGCTCCAAAGAAGACCAGTTGAACTATCTGATGAGCAAAGCACCGCGTAAAAACGAATGGTATTCCGATCCGCAGGGGCGCGTCACTGCTGGATGGGGACTGGCATTGTCAGCATGCGACCTCGCCAAACTTGGAACACTGGTTTTGAACGGCGGTTTATATCATCAAACCAGAGTCGTCTCGGAACAATGGATTGCGCAAATGACCGCGCCACGCCTGCAGTTGGATGAGCGCTTTGGCAATATGGAATATGGTTACTTATGGTACAAACCCTGCAAGAACAAACCGGTCGTGGCGGCCATCGGGGACGGCGGAAATATCATCTATGCAAATCTTGATAATCATATTTCGGTAGGCGTGACCGGCACGTTTAAAGTTAGAATCTATGATCGCGTCGAGTTTATCGAAACGTATGTCCTGCCGGTGATAATGGGCGAATAAGATGATGTGGTGTGCGGCCTGAAAACGCATCATATGACATATCGGCACACCGAAACCCGCGCCTTACAGGATAATTGTTCGCATTCTGTGCAAATGAGGCTATAAGACCGCCGACTTTGCCGGAATTCGGGGGGCGTCCGGCGTTAAATGCAGGAGCAAGCAAGTTGGGAAATCATACACAGGACATGACGACGGGCGCGCCGTGGAAGGGAATATGCCTGTTTGCACTGCCGGTGTTTGCGGGGCTGTTTTTGCAGCAGCTGTATAATACGGTGGGCAGCATCATCGTCGGGAATTATGCTGGCGAGCAGGCATTGGCGGCAGTGGGGACCGTCGGATGCCTGGTGATGTTGTTTTTGGCGGTTGCCAATGGGTTTTCGGTCGGCGCCGGCATCGTCGTGGCACAGGAATTTGGTGCCAAAAATAGGGACGAAATGCGCCAGGCAGCTTCGACGTCCTTGATTTTACAGGGGATTTTGATGCTTGTCTGCGCCGTGCTGGCATGTATCATTTGCCGCCCGGTTCTAACCTCCGTCATGGGGCTCGAAGGCAACATCCTGTCACTCGCCGAAACCTATTTTTATATCTATTGTATCGGTTTTCCGTTTCAGTTCGGATATAATATTGTCGCAGGAATCCTGCGTGGAATCGGCGACAGCCGCGCGACATTATATTTTTTAATTATTGCATCGGTCGTGAATATCGGCCTAAATATATTATTTGTCGGTGCATGGAACTGGGGCGTCGTCGGGTCTGCGCTTGCAACAGATATCGCACAGGCTGTATCATTTGCGGCATCATGGATATATATGCGCCGCGTCTATCCCGAATTTCGTTTTGAGCGGCACGACCTGCATTTTGATCGTCTGTTGGCGCTTCGTATTATGACAACAGGCTATCCGATGGCACTTCAACAAATTATCGTTTCGCTCGGATTTATATTAATACAACGTGCAGTCATCAGCTATGGTCAGGCAATGCTCGCATCCTATACAGTGACACAGCGCCTCGAACCCTATTTATTTATGCCGGCGTCAGCATTTCAAATCACAATGGCAACCTATACCGGCCAAAATGTCGGCGCACGACGGCTCGACCGCATCCGCCTCGGAACACGACAAATGATTGCAATGGTCGCCGTCGTTTCGTTGCTCGTCGTTGCAACATTTCTATATTTTGAACCCGAACTCATTCGTTGGTTTGGCATCAGCGATGAAGCCTTCGACTATTGTATGGCACATCTGCGCACGACAGCTCTCGCCATCATTCTGCTTGATATGTATTTTCCCGTGTTCGGCGTCTATCAGGGTGCACGCCATGCGCTCGTGCCAACATTTACTGCACTTACGGTATTATGTATTCGCGTATTGAGCGTTTATACACTTTGTTATATTCCAGCATTGGATTATCGCATCATTTGGTTCAATCAGCCGATTGGCTTTGCTTTCGGTATTGTCATTACATGGATATATTATTTTCGCGGAAAATGGGCTAGAAGCATTGAATAGTTTTTGTGGGCGCCTGCTTCAAAAAATCCTCGGATTAATGGACACTTCGTATTGAAGTCACAGCAGATGCGTCATATACAAAGGCAGATAGGTAATTCCATTTTCGATTTTGTAATCAGCGGTATGAATAACATAAGGGATATCCAGATACTGACCATACTTTCGAATGCATTTATTAAGTGAGTTGTTTGTATATCTTTGCGTAGATTTGACCTCAATTGGTGAAATGTTGTGACGACTCGTCACTTTGGCTTTCGAAATCAGGAAGTCTATTTCCATTCGCGATTCCTTATCAGTTCGACTCTGGCTAGAAAAGAAGAATAGCTTGTGTCCGCTTGCTCGCAACATTTGTGCAACAATGTTTTCGATGATCATTCCGCCATTCATTTCTAATTTGTCTTTTAGAATTTTTAGATAAACTTCCTCAGAGACAATTCCCTTATCATCGAAGGCATGGCTGATAAACAGCCCCGTATCGGCCATATTTTATCGAAAGCGAGTCTCTGTTCAAACTTAAACCGATGTTTGGTTCAGTCGTTTTGTAACACAAGTTGACAATCTGAGCATCCGATAACCAAAATAAAGCACTGTCATAATCCCTGAACCTTGCCTCTTTTTTTATATCTGAAAATTTGAATTTCTTATCATGCTTCTGTAGTTGTCCTGGTATGGCATCAAAGATTCCAGTCACTTTAGAAATATAGCTTCCTGCATATTGGGCAATGCTGTTTCTATAAAGTGAAAGTATTTGACGCTTTATTCGATCTATAGCCTCGAAATCGATGTGTATCGACATATTTTTGAACAGCCTGGGACATGCCGCCAACAATCAAATACTGCCTAAAATAATCCATTGCCTTTCGATGCATGCTCTGTCCCATTGACTGTTGGCGTTCAAAGCAAGCCTTAATCATGGGCATAAGGGTTTCGTTTCCACAGGCCCACAAATACTCCTCAAAATCCATAGGCTGCATTTCTAAACGTTCTTCTTCTGATGGGATCAGAATCGATAGTGATCATAAAAGTGTACAGATTTTCAGGAAATTGTTTACAAGTTCAGGATATTGATATATGGAGATTCCATAAGGTACCTACATAGGACTACATGAGGCGCCCTAAAGGAACATAC
>JAFOHE010000289.1 GCA_017421975.1 Pseudomonadota bacterium | reverse complement strand
TTTACCCCCGGCGTTGCCGGGGGCTACTCGCCCAAAGCCCTACGGGCTTTATATAATGCGTTATCTACAAACTTTGCGTGTATAGATAAAAACATACGAACAACTGGACTTGCATATTTCCACATCGTCATGTTTAGCTTAAGAATCCAGGATGACTGTCCGAGCGTACTGCGCAGTGATAACGCTTATCCACAAGCGTATCCATAAAAGGATGCTGCATGCGTCATTTTTGTTCTACGACTAAAACGGCCTTTGCCGCATGGCTGTCGCGATACGCCACGCGGCATGACCACGCAATTTAGTTTGACGTTACGTCCGTTGTCTGTTCACAATTCGTGACACGCCTCAAACCCAATGCCGTTTATGACGAAATGAGACGAAAAGCGGGAAGACGATCAAAAAACATTGTGGATGATGAAACAATCAAGTTGAACGGGAGTCAAACACCATTTCGGCTGATGCATTATATATCTCCAGAAGACCTAGCATGAATATCATTTCATAACAAATGCAATGCATTTATCTGCACAAACTATAGCGAACGAAATTCTCGATGATTATCTCGTACCCAAGATGACGGTTCCCTTTGTGAATCCTCAGCTTGCGCTATTCTGAAAAGTTGTGGGACAGCAGTGGTATTTCCCCGTGAATGCATATTGTTAATTGTGTGACTTTCATTTTTATCTCCAAAATTGCACGATCTACGTATCATTATTTTTTTACGCAACACACATCTCCTGTTTTTATCACAATGGGTCAAAAAAATGGCAAAAAAATTCACAATTATATGAGCAGTCCCCATTTGGCACATTCTGCCGTCACAGCTTCACGCAAATCAAGTTCAGTCAGGACACGCTTTTCGCCGCAAGCGCGATAGGCGGCATTGAAAATGGCATTTTTGATGTGGTCACCAGCCAGCTCAAAAGACGCTGTATGAACGACATCGTTATCGAACTTCTTCATCGAGCGTTACCATCGCTTTTTGAGACTGGCTAAGTGGGATATTATACATTCCGCGCATTAGCATCTCTTCCGCAGTGCATGCGAGCCGTATGGAGCGAAGCGAAATAGGCGAGCGCGTCGGGCGTATCGGCTGACGTCTTAGGGCATGGCCCATTGACGACAGCCGATAGCCCGACAGGCGAGGCGTATCGGCCGACATGGGCGCATGCCCAGGCTGGCCGATAGCCGAGCGACAAGATGAGAAAACGCGTCATTTCATAAAAAGGGGCTTTGTGCTATGCTTTATGCGGCAAATTTTCGCCTTAAGGAGTCCTTATGCGCAAACTTCTCATCAGTCTTATGCTTCCCCTCTTTGTTTCGTTATCCGCCTGTGCGTCAAGCGCCATACAGGTCAGACAGCAGGATGCCTACTTTGACCTTTACGTTGTCGTCGAACCGAAGGATGCCGTCATTCTGATTGACGATGAAATTTTTGGCACGGGCAACACGACGAAGGAGACGCCCCTACGCGTCACTGCGGGCACAAAACGCGTCGAGATTCGCTGTGAAGGCTACCATCCCTTCCGCACGACGCTGGAATATATTCAGCCTGGCGAAGTCTACACGCTTTCAACGCATCTCATTCAATCGGAGTTTTGACATGGCAAAACAGCCCGCGCCGGAAGCGACGCCACGCACGCCTTATAATATTGAAGCAGAAAAATACCTGCTTGGCAGTATTTTGCTTGATAACAGCACGTTTTCGATCGCGAACGACCTGCTTGAACCAGAAGATTTTTACGATGAGCTGAACCGCCAGATTTTTCGCGCAATGATCACGCTGTCGAACAACCATCATCCGATCGACATTGCGACATTGACGGCGCAAATTGGCCAATTCAAGCGTTTTGAGGATGCGGGGAGCACGACTTACCTCGTCGATCTGGAATCAAATCTTCCGTCTGCGACGAATATCCGTCTTTATATTGAGCGCGTCAAAGACGAATCGCTCAAGCGCCAGGTAATTCAGATTGCCCAAAAAGCGCAGCTCTCCGCGATGCTTCCGATGCAGGATGTGACGGCCTTTATCTCGGAATTGAACCGTCAAGTTTTTGATTTGACGCTTCGCGATGCCGCGCGTCCTTATTATTCAATCAAAGAGGTCATGCAATCGACGTTTGAGCGCATCGAGGAACTCCGTCAGACGCAATCGAGCGTACCAGGCGTCAGTACGGGTTTTATTGACCTCGACAAACTGATTGCCGGCTTCCGTCCGGGCACGCTGACGATTCTTGCGGCGCGACCTGCGATGGGCAAGACGGCGCTCGCGCTCAATTTTTTGACAAATGCCGCGATTCACGCCAAAACGCCTGCCGTCTTTTTCTCACTTGAAATGACCAAAGAAGAACTCGGCACGCGTATCATCAGCGCGAGTGCCCAGATCGAGGGTGATAATCTCCGTCGCGGCACGATTGCACCGGAGCTTTGGAATCGTCTGCTCATATCGATTAAATCGCTCAATGATGCGAGCATATTCGTCGATGAAACGCCAGGACTTGACATCACACGTCTTTCGGCAAAGGCACGCCGTCTAAAGGAAGAACAAAACATCGGCATCATCATCATTGATTACCTTCAGCTTCTCCATGGCAGCGTTTCAAACCCGAATTCACGCGAACAGGAAATATCGGAAATCAGCCGTTCACTCAAAGCGCTATCGAAAGAATTGAATCTTCCTGTCATCGCCCTTGCGCAGCTCAACCGTGGCGTCGAAGCGCGTGAAAACAAACGTCCACAACTCTCTGACTTACGTGAATCGGGCGCCATCGAACAGGATGCAGACACGATTATGTTTATTTATCGCGACGAGTATTACAACAAAGATTCTGCGGACAAGGGGCTTGCGGAAGTCATCATCGCCAAGCAGAGAAGCGGCTCGACCGGCACCATCAAGCTCAAATGGTTTGGGCAATACACGTTGTTCCAAAATTATTTGAGAGATGAAACCTTCTGATTAAGGCAACATCGCGGCATCTTTGAGGCGTCCGATCTGATCTCCCTGCAGAAAGACGCCTTTTTCGTCGATACTGCCGCCAATGCCGAGTTTTGTTTTGGTGGATTTGAGCCATGCGCGAATCTCATCCTCGCCAGGCTGTCCGTGGAAGAAGACGCGCGTCACTGTTTTGCCACCGCGGTCGGCGCGTTCAAGACGCGCAGACTTTACCTTGGGAAGGCGAAGCGCCGCCTTTGTCGGAGCAATATCGGAGATTACAGGCGCATCCTGTGTCTGATTTTCCGGCTTTTTCAAGGCAGCAAAAGGATTATCAAAAGCCGGCTGATCATTTTGCCAACGCGTTTTATTCGCCATTTTTCCTGATCTCAAGATGTCTGAAAGCACCGTAGCCATTGGATTGCGTCGCGACCGTCGGATCGGCATTGAGCAACAAGTGAAGCGCACGACGATCGACATTGTTCATGCCAAAGATCTGAATCTGGCTACATTTATCCTGCATTTTCTCGTGGAGTTCCGCCGAAACGCCTTCGAGTTCGTGAACGCGTTTAAGGCGGTATCCATTGACGTCGATGTCGAAACGAATCTCGCTTCCGATAGCGAACCTGGCACGTTTAATGAGCCAGGAAAGCGCATTAATCACATCGGGATTCACATCCGGAGAAAGCGATTTCACATCATCGCCGACGATATCAAAAACGACGGTATTATCGATAACTTCCGTATAAATGTCAGCCGTAAATCCCATTTGGGAAAGCATATCCGTCAAAAAATCCGCCGCACGGTCGATGATATCGCCGTCATAATCTTCGTAAAGGTAATCCATATTACGCATCCTTCATAAATCGTAGAACTGTTGTCTGCAACACGCCTCATATTATTTGCGTGTGGCGCCTGAAAAGATGTCAGAGATGATTTACGGCATCTTTTCGGGCGACGCAAGCCTGTCGCACAAAACACGACATCATGCGGGGCGTTACGGGGCAGCAGGCCCCGTAGAGGGGGTAGCGGCGTATGGGCGCGGGCTATCTCGCCTCTGGCTCAATACGCCCTGCGGGCGCTGGCTATCTCGCCTCTGGCTCGATACGCCGCGCCTATAGCCGCGCAGGGGGAGACATCCCCCCGCAGAAATTTATTTGACATCGACCGTCGCCGTCTTGACATCCCCGACCTTCGGTTCGAGATCGGAACGTGCCATGACGCGGCGCACGTAGAAGCTTTGGATCATGCCAATGCCGGCACTGATAATCATATAGAGGCAGAGGCCGGAAGGCAAGAAGAGCATCATCGCTCCGAAAAGGATGGGCATGAGGAGCATCATGACGCGCTGCTGCGTATTTTTAACCTGTGTCGGCGTGAGGAACTGCTGAGAGACCATGAGCACGACCGAGAGAACAGGCAGGACGAAGTAGGGATCGGGTGCAGAGAGATCCTTAATCCAAAGATAGAACGGGGCGTTATAAAGGCCACCGGTCACGAAAATACAGCGATAGAGGGCAAAGAAGACGGGCATCTGAATGAGGAGCGGAAGGCAGCCGGCCATCGGATTGATGTTGTACTGCTTGTAGAGCTCCATCTGTTTTTGTGCGAGCATCTGCTGATCGTCTTTATATTTTTCCTGTATCTCCTTCATGAGCGGTCCAAGTTTGGACATATTCATCATGCCAACCTGGCCTTTGTGCGCGATTGGCCAGAGGGCAAGGCGGATGATGAGCGTGAGAAGGATAATGGCCAATCCCCAGTTGCCCAACCAATCATGGAAAACAGAGAGAATCTTCGCCATCGGTTTGGCGAGAATTTCGATCCAACCATAATCGATAATCGCCGGCAGGTTGTAACCAAAGACATCGAGGTACTCGGCTTCCTTCGGCCCCATGTAGATATCAAAAGCGACCGTTTCGGTAGAATTGGCAGCGATCATAAGGGGGACTTCGAGGTAGCTTTTGACCAACTCGCCATCATTTTCGATATCGCATGTCGCATTTTCCTTATCGGAATGAATAGCAATGGCGAAATAAGATTCATCGACGGCCGTCCAGGAAACACTCTTTTTGAAGCTGTCACTTTCTTCCTTATCGGTGGCATCTTTATATTCCATTTTGCCATCGGTATAGCATTTGGCAGCAACGAATGAGCCAGGGGTAAACATACCAGGTTCTTCGTCTTCAAATTGTTTGATGTAGAGGCCAGTTTTGAGGCTATCGGTGATGTTCTGAGGCGAATTGTTTGTCAGTTTTACCTCAGCATGGATGACATAAGGCTTGTCCGTTTTGGTAAACGTCTTATCGACGGAGAAGGTGCCATCGGGTGTAGCATAATGGAATGTGATCTTTGAATGATCATTGGGATCGCTTGTAACGGCAAAAGATGTTTCATTAAAAACCTGGAAAGATTTAATTGTCATTTCGAGGGGCAGAATGCCACCGAAATTGGCATTTTCAGGTTTTTGTGAACGGATAAAATCGCCGTGTTCGATGTATCGATCGGGCGTTTTGAGAAAGAACTCGGAAGCGCGTCCCCCACCGGCGTTCGTCATAACGAGTTTGTAATCGTCGGTTTCGATAACACGCGTTTCGATGGCATGCGCCACGGCCGTCGTCAAAGCCTGCTGTTTAACGGCTTCAGCCTGAGTTTGATCGGGCTGTTGATCCTGAGGCGGCATTTGAGGCTTGAGGAAGAAAGGCATAATGGCGAATATGAGCAACATGATAAACATGGCGACCATAGGACGACCACTGCCTTGTCCAGAGGGCTGTGAATTTAAGTATGCGGGCATTTCAGATTCTTATTCATGCGCAGGAACTTTCCTGACGACATGCACAAAGGTTATGGTCAATGTGTCTGATAAAGACACAAGGAGAACGAGGAAATTTCGGGTATGTTCCGAGTAGAAAACACACCTTAATCGAACCCGTTCCCAATCAATAATATTTCAAGAAGCGCATTAAGGGACGGGATCATAGCCACCTGGATGAAAAGGATGACAGCGCAAAATTCTTTTCGTGGCAAGCCAAGTGCCTTTGATGGGTCCATATTTGACGATCGCCTGTCTGGCATATTCACTACACGTAGGTCGGTATCGGCAATTTGGGCCGAGCCATGGCGAAATGGCATTTTGATAGAACCAGATGAGCGCCAGGAAGATTTGTTTAAGGACGCCGGCGAAAGTCTTCCAGACTCGGATGAAAGGCATAGCGGCTTTGTGCATCAACGACCCCTCTGACCGCTCATGGTGTCTGGAAGCCCTGTCGGGTTCTTTATGAGAAAGACGGGAATGTGAAGCGGGCATAGAATGGACAAAGCCTGTATATTGAGACAAAAATCTCAGAAAAAGACGGAGATAGGTTTAGAGCGATTGTGATTTTGGCGTCAGTTTTTTAGCGCGTTCAAAGAGTGCGCAAACATCGTCCATAAGCGCCTGATAAGATGCGTTTGCCGCATCCGAACGCGCGATCAGAACGTACTCGGCCTCACCCACAATAGACGTTTTGAGATGTCGCAAGATATCTCTGAGACGTCGTTTAATTTTATTTCTGGTGACGGCATGGCCGCATTTTTTAGAAACCGTGATACCGAAACGTGGATATAAAATTGAAGAAGGCGTGAAGATCAACAACATGAACTTCCCGCCTATTCTTCGACCTTTATTCTGCACACGGCAAAACTGGTTATGTTTTCGCAGTCGCTCTGCCTTTCCCCAACCAAAGCCCGGACGGGGAAATTGAACTACTTTCACGCTATTACCGAACAACAGTCAATGCTTAGTGTTTGGCAGGAACGGAAGGAACAAGGCGTTTACGGCCTTTCTGACGGCGACGGTTGAGAACTTCACGACCCTGAGCTGTTGCCATACGGCTGCGGAAACCATGTGTGCGAGCGCGTTTGATTTTGCTAGGCTGATAAGTGCGTTTCATTTTGTTACTCCAAAGTTATGGACAGCATTCGATCATACGAACACTGCATGATATGATTTTAGCCTACCCAAAAGGCGCATATTTGTGACACTTTTTTATAACTTTGTCAAGCAAATAATACCCCTTTGGACATAGAATCTTATGAACGACACCATGTCGTTAGAGAAAGCGCCTCACTGCGTATGCAGGAGAGCTGATGTAAACTTACATCAAACCAGGGATTGAGAAACCGCCCGTAGCTTTATTCATTTCGTGGTTCACCATTTCGCGAACATTATTGAGTGCTGTGTTGACGGCACTAATTACGAGATTTTCGAGAAGCTCGGGGTTATCGCTCTTGAGAACGGAGGGATCAATGTTGAGAGCAATAAGCTCGCGATTGCCATTGACAACCGCCGTCACTTTGCCGTCACCGGCGGAAGCTTCGACGACTTTTGCTTTCATATCGCTCTCGAGGCGACCAAGCTGACCCTGAAGTTTCTGGGCTTGTTTAAGAATCCTATCCAAACTCGTGTTGTTTCTTACTGTACTCATGAAGAAATCCTGTCATTGTTAAAAGAAAAGCGAACCGAACTCGGTTCAGGTTGGAACTTTTGCATAACTGCCTTAAAAAGCGGATGCTGTTCAAACTCAATTCTGGCTTTTTTCTGGCTAGCCAATTCATCAGCTGCCTGTTTTGCAGCAATCGAGGAACTTTCATCCACGTTCTCCACATACGCGACGCGCCATTCTACACTCCAATGGAACAATTGTCGAATTTCCCGAGTCACGCATTCTTCATGTTCCCTTGAAAGCAGGCCTTCAAAGGCCTTTGACAACTGTATGGAGACGAGCATTCTGTCGAACGTGAGCACGACGGCATGCGTCAGGATCGTGGAGAGTGGGGGCTTCAAAGCAGAGACGAGGAATTGCCATCGGGAAAGAATGGCCTCCATCTCGTTTGAAGGTTCATGCCTTTTATGATTATCGGCCAAAACTGCAACATTTTTTTGCGATTTTTCGAGAATAATGTGCGGATTTTCGTCATTATCCTCATCATCGTCATCGGGATTATACGTAAAATCGCTTGCACGCAAGGCATTCATGACATCATCATTCAGTTCAATGCCTTCCTGCGCATTTTCCATGCGCATATATTCTTCGATTTCATCCATCGACGGCTCGGGGACATCCCTATCTCGCTCGCGATCTGCTGTGACAGTCTTTGTAGGCTGTAACACCGTTGTCTGAATGGCTTGCTCGCCATCCGCAAGCGCTGGCTTCGAAGCCGCAGAAAGAAAGGGGGTTATGGCGGCCGGTTGCTCTACTGAAGTTTCCCCTCCGACGCGTACCCCTGGCGCCTCATTTGTCTGTGGCTGTTGATTTGCCGCAGTCCGAATGCTGTTTCCAGTCAGGGCGGACATGCTGTTTGAAGCAGAAGAATCAGCCCGCCCGACGGCGTTTTGATGTTCAGCAGACGCCGCCGCTACGTCTGCATTTATTTTTTTGATGCCAAATCCGACGTCAATTTTTGCACCGAAGCCGGTTGTGAAGCAAGAAACGCCCGCGCTTTTTCGAGCGCATCCGCCGGCACGACGTTGCCAGAGCCGAGCATCTGGCTGAGGAAATCGAGTTTATTCAGGATGGCATCGAGCGGGACAACGGGTTCCACCTGGCACATACGCACAGCACTCATCTCCATGAGAAGGCGCGGTGAAAGGCTGTTTTTAAGCTGATCCGCCGTCTGATACCAAATCCCAAAAATTCTCTGCAAGCACTCGAGCGGGATGCCATTCAGACACGCTCTGAGGCGTTGTTGCTCCTGCGCATCCAATTCAATGGCATTCGTTGTCCCCGGATCGGCCACCATGACCGTCATATCCCTAAGCACCTCAAGGACGTCGAATGAGAAACGGGCAAGATCCTGCCCATAATGATCGACTTTGTAGACACATTCAAGGGCATGCGCGACATCGCGTTTCAGGACGGATTCCACAAAAGACATCAGTGTTTCGCGGCTTGCGACACCGAGAACTTCCGCTGTTCTCTCTGCGGTAATGGGTTGTTCCGCAAACGCAATGACCTGATCCATCGCACTGAGTGCATCTCGCACACCACCACGCGCGTGGCGTGCAATGAGCTTCAGGGCGTCTTCTTCAAACAGAATCCCCTCGGCATCGGCAATGCGTCGCAAATGCGCCACAAGCGCATCGAGCTTAATGCGCTTAAAATCATATCGCTGGCAACGGCTCAAAACCGTCACCGGAATCTTGTTCGGATCCGTCGTTGCAAAAATAAAAACGACGTGTGCAGGCGGTTCCTCAAGCGTCTTGAGCAATGCATTCCACGCACTGTTGGACAACATGTGGACTTCGTCGATGATATATATTTTGTAACGGCTCTGCGCAGGCTTATAATTGACGACATCAATAATGCTTTCTCTAACATCATCGACGCCCGTGTTTGAAGCCGCATCCATTTCGACGACATCGATCGCGTTACCGTGCGTCACGCCTTCGCACGTCGCACAGTGATTACACGGATCAATCGCATCATGCTCCTGGTATGTGAATTTTTTTGTCTCCGCATCAAAGGGCGCATTTTCACAGTTCAGCGCTTTCGCAAAAATACGGGCCGATGTCGTTTTTCCAATACCTCGCGACCCCGTAAAAAGATAAGCGTGCGCAATCCTATTTTGGCGAATCGCGTTCTGTAGCGTTGAAGAAATGTGTTCCTGACCCACGAGGTCGGCAAACGTCTGAGGACGATATTTTCGAGCTAAAACGATATAGGATGACATAGACGCGTCCTGAATTACCAATCACCAAACCACACCGCATCATACGGATGATGGTTTCTATACCACGCTTTTTGGAAACAAAAAAGCCGCCCCACGAGGGGACGGCCATTTTTCAGGCATGAATACGCATTAATAAAGCGTGATGTTGTCAATGATCAGGTTACCATTACCCATTTCATAGGCATAGATGTAGAGTTTCGTGACTGTGGAAGCGATGTTTGCTTTTTCGGTCTTCCATTCACCTTTTTTAGCATGGAAATCGCTGATGATTTCATTACCTGCATCATCAAGAATAAACATGTGACCGGAGTCTTCTTCCCCCGTACCCGTCGTTGCTTTGATGGAGATTGAGGAAATCCCGCTGACCAGGCTCAATTCGAGGTAAGAATTCTCGGTTGTCGTCAGTTTTTTCTCAGTTGCCCAACCAGTACCGCCGCCAATGATCAAAGCGTGAATGTCACCCGCTGCATTTGCTCCTTTAGAAATTTTATTAAAGCTCGTGCCATCAAGGATATGAAGCTTCAAATTGACATTTGAATCACCCGTTGCTGAAACGCCATCGGAGACAATTAAATCCTTGAGACCATCAATATCGAAATTGGTGAATGATGCTTTGACATCTTCAGCAGCAACAACGGTGTAGGGAACAGTAAAGTTGCCATCTGGATCAATCGTCGCGATGCTTCCGCTCGCCTTCACTGGTGTATCTTTTTCCAATGGACAAATGACACTGCCTTGCGACCCCGCTTTCACAATGACGTAGCATGCATACTCGCCGGCACTCTTATTCGAAAGATCGAGCGAAAGTTCTGCGGAACCGCTCGCTGCATCTGTCAAAGAAGCGACGCTCACATCCGCTTCTACAGTACCTGTCGCGCTACTGCAGACGATCGCTGACTTCACACCGCTGTCCGGCGTCGTGCTGCCCATCTCATAAGAAACCTTTGCCGTAGCGGACTTATTCTCGGTAGATACGGCAAGCGTAGAACTGCATTTCAGAATGCCGTTCACGCCTTCACTATCTTTGCTATCACGGTCTTCAGCAGAAACGCATGTTCCCTTCGAAAGTCCCTTGCAGTCACTCGAACAACCAGGTTTACCCTCCCAACCCGTTTTATCTTTATCGGCACTACTCGATGCGGCATACATCTCACACGTCAGATCATTACCCATTTTGTCGTCGCTCGTGTTGCGCTGACCATCCGCTCCAATGTCGCAGATCTCTTCGGCATCCGTATCAATCGTGCCATTACCACAGAGAGTCTCAGTTCCGTCACCGTTGTTCTCGTTGTTACCGTTGTTCTCGCCACCCTGGTTCTCTTGATTATCCCCATCGTCACTGTCATCGCCACCACAGGCCGTCATGCCAAAAGCAAGACCAACGGAAAGAAGAGCACTAAGGAAAAAACGCTTGTCGATTTTCATTTTGAATCCTCCTGAGGAATTAAAACCACCGGCAAAACTGCCGAAAAGAACGCCTACAATACTAGAAAAAAAAATACGCCGTTGCAATCTTTCGAGGTGAAAAGTTAAAACTTACTTCATCATTTTTTATCAAACATCGCTCAAAATACCGATAATCATTCGAACAAACGCATAATCATCTAATGTTCCCCTGTTGGATGTTTACAAATGTAAACTTCTGTATGACATAAAATAGCAACTGTTTCATACCAATTCTTACTTTACAAATTCAATGCCATTTGCAAGATCGAGCAACGCTTTGGGTGAAAGATCGAGCGTGAGCCGTCCAGAAAACCGCGGTTTTCCCGCATCATCGGCAATGACGAAATCGACAGCAGGAAAGATTTTTTTGCATTTTTGCACAACCGAAAACCGGTAAACGTTCGTCCCCACGCGTATTTCAAAAGCCACATCGTCGAGCGAAAAAACATCAGCCCACGTAGTTCTCTCGCGCGTCCATTCGACTGGCACCTTTACGCGTGATTCCATCATAAACGTCCCCTGCACGAGCGGTTTCCCGAAACAATAAGATTCCCAAAGCGGCATTTCGGTATAAAACCTCAGGACAACTGGCGTCGCCGTTCCGTCTCCCGCATCAATGGCCTCCCCCTTCCACCTTTGTTCAAACGACACACGATTGACGAGTGCTTCCGATCGTTGCGGTTCAAAACGCATATCAGGCAAAAGCCGCTTCTGGCAGTAGTCGTCATACACTTCCCCGATACATTCGCCCAATTCAGGCCGCGTCCGCGCAAAACCCCATTTTTCGAGATGTCGGCACGACGCTTTTGCCATGCCTTTTTTTTCAAAAATCACATCGGGTGACGGCGCCGGCGTCAGACACAGACCATAACTCTTACACACCTGTTTCCAAAGCCGCGAAACGAAGAGGCGCACGGATACCGAAAACCCCATCTTACGTGCGGCCAGCCAAAACGTCACCAAAACGCGCTTCCGAAGATCCAACCTCGCTTTCCACGTGGGCAAAGCCACATACTGCGCTGCCTGCGCAAACACGGAAGCACGCGTCGGTACCGTCTTTTCCACCAAATGAAAGATGCACTCATCCCGCCTTTGTTCATCAAGCAAAAAGAGGACTGCCCTTGCAGCCTCCTCGACGTGAATCACCGGCATCCCGCCGGATGACGAAAGAGCCGGAACACCTGAACTTAACATGGCAAAACACGACACCGCCTGGAAGATTTCAAAAACGCCGACACAGGACGTTCCGCCATAAGGCATGCCCATGCGCAAGATAAAAGGCTTCAAATCTTGCTCAGCCGACGCATTGAGCAGGTAAGATTCGATCTCAAAAGCCGTCTGAGCTTCCGCAGAAAGATTTTTGCCCACAGCTTTTTTGGGTGAAAGCCGCGCCTCCTTCGCATTGACTTCGACATTGGATATAAACACAAATACGCGCGTCTTACCCTGGCAACAGGCATCGTAACATTTTTTGACGATATTTGCCCAATGCCTAAGTTCCGTGCCATCGCCTGCCCGAAACAGACAATCTGCTGTCAACACGACGTGTGACGCCGCCGCTGCCTCTCCTGCCAAAGAGGCCGCATAATCCAATGAAACCGCATGCACTTCCGCCTTGCCTGATAGTGATCCCGCATCATCCACGGCGGCCTGATCCGTCCAGGCATGGATCCGAAATCCGCGTAACGGTTTATCCATCAATACCTTTCCAATCGAACTGCTCGCATTAAATAAAAATAAGTCTTTTTTTTCCATTCTCTTCCCTCACGCATGTCCACTCCACGGCAGGCGCATTTTGGACGACTTTCTCTGTTTTCGTCAAGACGATAAATAATGGATAACGCCGCCATGTATAGATGTTTCATAAGGCTGGGATGTTTCATGAAACGTCCGTAGAAAAATTATATATATTTTAACACGCGGCTATCGGTGATACCGATACGCCGCGTCGTCGGCACTATGGCTAACGCCATACGTGCCTTTTCGCCCGCTATGCGTTGCATACGCGGGCGTTTTTGCATGGTATAAATCATCATTTTAAAACGATTCAGCCCCATTGGACATGTATGTGTCCCACCAGCCAGAACCGCTAAAATCTATGATTTTGTTCTGACACGATGTTTGCCCAGATTCCCTTGCCCTTTTTGGTAAATGGAAATCCAGGGGCATGGAACTAACCCAAGGGCAGAACAATCGCAAGTTTTCAAAACACAGCAAACAATGTTTGACTTTTATCCAAACTTATCACACAATATCAAACGCAATCACATTGCATAACAATTAATTTTCATCAAGGAGACCTAAAAACATGAAAGACAACAAAATTATTCGTGCCGATGGCAAAGTTTTGAATGCCGGCGGTTGCTGCGCATCTAAACCTCGCAAGAATATTCCCGTTTACAGCGCAACACGTTACAAAGTGTCACAGCTTCCCAAGAAGGTCGATCTTCGTCCCTATATGACGGCCATCGAAGACCAGGGTCAGCTTGGCAGCTGCACCGCCAATGCGACTGTGGGTGCCGTAGAATACCTGTTTAAGACCAAAGCCAATGTCGAGCTTGATGCCAGCCGTCTCTTTGTCTACTACAATGCCCGCGAGATAGAAGGCACTGAGGACGAAGACAGTGGCTCGGCCATTTGTGACGCCGTCGAATCCTTGCAGAAAATCGGTATTTGCAGTGAAGATCATTGGCCTTATGACGTGAATTTGGCTTTTACCCGCCCGGACGACACTTGTTACGAAGCCGCCAACGAAGTCAGAATCAGTGACGTCAAAAAGATCAAAGTCCAACTCGATGAATTCAAGAAAGTCCTCGCCGAAGGAAAGCCCATTATTTTCGGTATGGCTCTTTTCGATTCCTTCGATCGCCAGCGTAAAAAAGGATTCGTTCCCATGCCATCGAAAAATGAAACCGCACGCGCAGAACATTCTGGCCATGCCATGTTGTGCGTCGGATATTCCGATGTCGATGAGGTTTTTATCGTCAGAAACTCCTGGGGTAATGACTGGGGCGATAACGGCTATTGCTACATCCCCTACAAATATATGATGAATAAGCAATTTAATGACGGCGATTGCTGGATCATTGATATTGATGAAAATGCGCTTGATCTCTCCAATTTTGAGTCTTCCGGTGAAACCTGGAACAATGAAGATGCATGGTGTGATGACGATGAATCTGTCCTCGTCGATCTCAATGACGAATTTTCAAACATGAGCGATGAAGATTGGGAGGAATTTAACAATGCTTTAGGTAAATATGACCTTCCCTATCGTCTTGGTGCCCTCTTTGCCGTTGCCTGCGCGATGGATGACGAAATCTCCGATGAAGAGACTGAAGCTGCCATCGCACACCTCAAAAGAATTCTCAAAATATTCAATTACGATATGAGTGCAAAACGCGTTTACAGCCGATGCCTCAAACTTGCTACCAAAGAGAATTTCCTCGAAGAAACTGTCGAAATCCTCGGCCACTATCTCTCACCAGGCGCACTCTGCACGATCGCTAAAAATATGTATGAGATTGCCGGCGCTGACGGTCTTGACTCGGAAGAAGAAGAATTCATTGACGCACTCGTCGGCGCATGGCTCGATTGCGACGAAGAACTTGAATGCAATGACGATGACGATGACGATGACGAAGATAATTGGGATGACGATGACGATGACGATGACAGCTACTATGCCGATGATGATGAATGGTATCAAGCAGTTCCTGTGCCCATGCGGCATGCGATGCGGTCTGCGGATCGTCGGTGAGCGAAGCGCCGCTGAGAAGCGCCTTTTTGACCGCCTCCAGCTCTACCGCCAAGCGTGCCGGCAGCACGGCAAGA
>JAFOHE010000028.1 GCA_017421975.1 Pseudomonadota bacterium | reverse complement strand
TCTGCCCTGAATGTGGCTCCCCACTATAACTATCGTGAGACGGACAAATGAGTACAAGATACAGAGTCATTTTGATAAGCGGTATCATCACTTTACTCGCAACGGTAATCATTTCCTGCCTGTGTATTGCCGATTGGAATGGTGTGACACCGTGGGCTTTTACTGCAATACTGTGGGCAGAAATTGTATTTTTTGGCGGTCTGTTATTTGTAGAATGGGAGTCTAAAAAAACAGATCAGATTATTACAAGATCGCTTCTTTATACAATTATTGCAGCCTACACGATAATCAATTTTTTGGTTTCTATTCTATATATAGTATTGTTTAAGGAAAGCCACACTTCTTTTGCCATTATCCAGATCGCTTTATTTTCAATATCAGCGATAAGTATTGCCATTTCAATGGCAGCAAGCAAAGCCGTTCGACAGTCCAATGATCAAACCATGAAAGCCGTTGATAATGCGGAAGCAATAATCGAAAGACTGAACAAATTGCTTGTTCGCCCCGAATGTGAACCATATACTTCAATGCTTAAAAGTTTAAGCGAAGATTTGCGTTTTACAGACATTTCAAAGACCGTTCCTGAGGATGCCGATATCGCAATGAACATCTCTGAAATCGAATTAACGCTTTGTAACCTGGATGATGCTGCAGATGAAAAAATCAAATCGGCTCTGGTTCGTCTCAAAACCCTGATCGAGCAAAGAAAACTTTCTGTAAGCTCGATCAACAAAGGAAAAATTTAGCTTAAAAAGGAGAAAGAAATATGAATAAAGCAAAAGTTGCATTGGCAGTCGATAAAACTTTGAGTGTTGTTCTGAAAGTTGTAGGAATTGTTAGTCTAGTTTTCTGGAGTATCGGGCTATTGGTTGGGCTAGGTGAATATGAAAAGTATGGCATGGCTTTTATCATTTTCGTGTTAATACTTATCGGCCTGAGTGTATTATTAATCAGAAAAGCCAATAAAATTGCAAAGCTAATAGATACTTTCAAACAATATGTCACAATCATATCCAACGTTCCTAATGGTTTTATTCCCGACATTGCATCATCGCTTAATACATCAGAGGACGTCGTCAGGAATAATCTGGAGCTCATGATCAGCAAAAAATATTTTGCCAATGCATATATTGATCGCAACTTAAATAGTATCATTATCGCCAACAGACAGGCAGCAGCGAATACAGCACAACAAACCAACAAACCTGCAACGCCTTCTCAGGTGAACGCTCAGAGTGTACAGATGGTCACCGCCAAGTGTGAGGGCTGTGGAGCAGTCAACACCGTTCAAAAAGGTACGGTTGGTGAATGTGACTACTGCGGTTCTCCTATTGAAGGTAAATAACCGCGCCCCTTGCCAAACACAGGCACAGTGTATCTTTCCTTTATTCTCCCCCGCGCCATCATGGAAAATGCTGTATTTATTTGGGATTGTACACAGATGGAGCTTACGCGAAACAGCCCCCATCCCAAATGGATCTGAAAACTATTTGTGAATAGATTTAATTACACAACATCGGTGACGTAGTCACCTACAACAATTTACTGTATATAATGATTATGGACGCACGTAAAAATAACTATTGACATTTGTTCTTGTTCTGTATAATGAACAGAAAATTTCTCATAATTGTATCACAGATGGACTGTGATACACACGTTATGAGGAACCAACATGAATGTAAAGGATATAAAAAGACAGGCACGCGGATTATCCTGCACATTGTTAGAGAACACGCTGATAAACGCTGATAAACGCTGAATTTGACGCTTTCTTCGGCGCAACGCGATACGAACGCACGAACAAACGCACAACACAGGGCACTGATAAACTCTATCGTATGGGAACGCGCACACGTCGTTTTGACACAACAGCAGGGATACTGACGTTAACGATACCGCGTCCAAATCGTGGTGGATATGTGCCTTCATTTTTACCACGTTATAAGCGATACGCGAATGAACTCAAAAGAACAATCGTTGAAGCGTATGCGAATGGTGTTTCTACGTGCAAAATGACGCGTCTCATTGACGCAATGGGAATTAATGGGATATCGCCAACACAGGTAAGTAAAATCGTTGCAGAGACAAATAAAACCGTTGATGCCTTTCGTTGCAGATCACTGCGTGATACTTATTTCCCTGTCCTGTTTATTGATGCAACGTTTCAAAAGATACGTATCGAAGGCAGCACAAAACTAATGCCTGTTCTCATTGTCATGGGACTTGACCCGAACACACACAAACAGGACGTCTTGTCAATAGAGATTTTCCCTGAAGAATCTACAAAATCATATACAGCACTATTGACTAAACTTAAACAGAGAGGATTAGATTGCCCTAAATTGATAGTTTCAGACGGGCACTCAGGAATCATTAATGCCATAAAAGACGTTATGCCAGAGACAAAATGGCAACTCTGTCAAGCGCATTTTGCACGCAGTGTCTTGTCACGTGTAAAAAACAAAGACGAACAAAAGAGGATTGGAAAGGAACTCGTCCACATGTGGCACTCGTCGTCATACGAACATGCAGTTGAACGTGCTATCGAGATATACAAGCGATATAAGGACAAATATCCTGCTGCGATGCGCTCATTTGTGAACGACAATATATCCGTTATGGATACTTTAACGTTTATGAACTTCAGGGACATACCTATGCGAATGATAACAACTTCAAATCGAATCGAGCGTATGAACCTTGAAATGAAGCGACGTGTCTCACAGGTGGGTATTTTCCCTAACGTCGAATCATGCCTACGTCTGAACACGTTAGTTTGTAT
>JAFOHE010000027.1 GCA_017421975.1 Pseudomonadota bacterium | reverse complement strand
CGAGGGGAGCGACACAGGCGACACGGAAGGCGCTGCAGATCAACAGCCCATTTCAATCCACGCTCCACGGCTTTCCATACAAATCTTTAATCCGGTCATAAACATCAAGCTGATTTTGACGTTGATCAAGTTCAGCATAAAGAAATGCATATTCCCTAAGTAACTGTAAATGCAATGCCTGAAGATCGTACGCCTGAGGTGGCTCATTCTGCGTAAAGTAGCGGGCTTCAAACAACTGAAGCGTCTTTTTGTACTCCCGCAATGCTCTCAGCAAATCGCCTTCGCCGTTATGAAATACGAGTGCCATCACGTAATGTGCCATGATGGAATCCTTGTTTTGTTCGAGTACTTTTTCTGCCACAGTACGCGCTTTTATAAATTTTTCCTGGCTCGCAAGCTGATACGCTTCCTCTTCGTCCGAACTCATGGGAATCGAGACATTCACCTGTCCCACAGCCGTACGGATATTCGCCACACAGTCCACCGAAAAAACGAGTAACATGGCAAAGAGTATTTTTGCAGCCCTTTTCAATAAATGATGATGCATATCCGCCCTCAATCCATACGCCGGTAAAATCTAAGCAAAACAAGAATCACACACACGTGATGCACCCTTTAACGCTTCATCATGCGTCTGGATAATGTATTCATCGGTGTTTCAAGGGCTTCGCGCACGATGCCTTCGGCAAGTCCTGCCCCAGGCGATAACTGAAGACGATGTGCAAACAGCGGTTCACAAAGATCATCAACATCCTGCGACGTAACATAATTACGACCATGCATAAAAGCCCAGCTCTGAAGGGCTGGAACTGCCTGAACGAGCGATCGCGTTGACGCCCCCTGAACACAACGTCCATCCTCGCGAATGTTGCGAATAAGATCTACGAGACACTCCATCACAGCATCATCCACAGCCACTTCGGTACGAATCAGATGACGTGCATCCAAAATTTCTTTGACTGTGACAAGCGGCATATCGCATTTGACGCGTGGCCGTCCCCAACTGCGAATGACATCCAGTTCGGAGGCACGATCAATATGTTTCATCTTAATCTTAAACATAAAACGATCGAGCTGTGCGACCGGAAGCGGATATGTACCAACTTGGTCAAGCGGGTTCTGTGTGGCGATGACAAAAAACAGATTGCCAAGACGATACGTCTCATTATCCACCGTCACCTGTTTCTCACCCATCGACTCAAGAAGCGCAGACTGAACTTTCGGCGAAGTACGGTTGATTTCATCAACGAGTGCGATATGCGTAAAAATTGGGCCTCGCCTAAAATGAAACTCATTCGCATCCGTATCGAAAATCATGACGCCCGTAATGTCACTCGGCAACAGATCCGGTGTAAACTGCATCCGTCGAAATGCATTCAGCCCTTCTGCCACGCTCTCTGCAGAAATACTTTCCCCCAGGGCTTTGGCAAGTGTCGTCTTACCGCTTCCCGGAAAATCCTCTAGCAACACGTGCCCGTCTGCAAGCAATGCCGTGAGTACGAGATCAATAATGTCATCCCGTCCCATCACGTCATATTTGATCCTCGTCTTGATCAGTTCAATTGTCCTTTGAGCCTTTGTTTTTGCTTCTTCCTGCATGGTATTTTCCTCGGTATCCTCGTCTAAAGACGAACGTCAAATGAATTCAAAACCAACAAACGATGTTTTCCCTGGCTTATCGAAATGCCACAGGATAATGGATAGATGATGCGTTATAATACCTTACCAGCGGAACAGTGCGATAATCCGCTTACCCCATGGCACAGAATGTTTCGCATCCTGCCATGCCTGAGCTACCAGCGCCGCAACCGCTTTAGCCTCTTCGTCACTCAGCTGCCCGCCAAGTTTGGCGCACAGCGTTGCATCGACAACGCGTTTTGTCGCATCCCCACGCGTCGATGCGAAATGTTCAAGTGTCTCGCCATCCACAGGTCTCTGCCCATAAAGTGACCACACATACATCACGGAACGCAGCGCCTTCGGCATCTCGTCCGCTGTTCGAACCCTAGGTCCAGACAATATAATGATGCCGCGCCGAGCATAGATGACGACAACAAAACCACAAAGAAGTGCCAAAACGATGATCCAGATCAACTGCCAGTCAATGTCTACCTGCTCGTCAATCACCTCATCAGCCTTGCCTCCCGATTTATCATTTCTTGCCAGTTCCCCAAAGAGAGACTCAAGTGATTGATCAACAAAGACGTTCGGTTGAGGATCACCATTTTCAGGCGCAATATCAAAGGTCACCCAGCCGACACCATCAATATGGATCTCTGGCCAGGCATGCGCTCTGTCACCATTAATGACGACTGCCGAATTCGATCCTCGAAGCTGATTATCCACAGCATAGCCAATGGCCACGCGTGCAGCAATTCCCTGGCTTCTAAGCAAATAGACGAGTGAATGGGCAAAATGCACACAATAACCACGCATGGTGCCAAACAGAAACTCTGCGACAGGATCTTCGACACTCGTATATTTCTGTTTCAACGTGTAATAGCCATAATGCTCAAGCCACGCACGCAACTGTATCGCCTTGGCGACATCCTCGCCATAAAACCTCGGATCAAGGTTTCGAACAATAATATCGGACAAGGCCTTGTATCTGGGATCATCAGGGATTGCCAAATAGTGCGCCTTCTTTTCATCGGACCAATCTTTGGGAATGCTCTTTCTTCCCAGAAAACGCGTCACATCAACGGTCAGGCCGAGGCTTTCTACAGCATACGCCGTCACAAACATCCGCGGATTGGGATTGTCGATAAGAAAAACACGCTGTCCCATCGCCACCTGGGGTGGATGCGTATGATCCTTAAAAAGGAACATAGACGTCGAAATGGCTTGATGGCTCGATTTTGACTGGACAGCAAGTGCCGTCTGAGCACTCGTGTATGGAAATGTCGAAATGACATCGGCATCCATGTCACTCCCGACAAGATGGTTTCCATCATATTTACTTAGAACATTCTGTCTAAAATGAAAGACGCCGTCGACCGGATTGTATTCATCATAGAACACCGCAACTGCCACGGGGGTTGGAGGATTATTCGGAGGAACAGAGTTGTCATCACTATCACCACCGCCACTGCCGTTATTGTCATCCTTATTTTGGTCACCGTTGCCGTTACTGTCGTTATCATCTTTGTCTTTATCGCCGTCTTTGTCTCCTTTGTTATCCTGATCGCCGTCTTTGTCTCCTTTGCTATCCTGATCGCCGCCTTTGTCTCCTTTGCTATCCTGATCGCCGCCTTTGTCTCCCTTGTTATCCTGATCGCCATCTTTGTCTTTATCATCTTCATTATCACTAAAGAGCCCCAGCGGGTCCTCAGCATTCGACGCAATCGTGCCGCTGACACCAAACTGTGCAAGCAAAAGCGAAAACAAAAGCAGGATGATGAATGCATAAGTGACGCGTTTCAACCTTGCTCTGCCAAGCCAAAAAACGAGTGCCAGAAATGACGCACCTATGCCCATATAGCGATAAAGCTCAATCGGATCACGCCCCGAACCATACGCCCAATCCGCAAAAGCCTGCGGATTTTGAAGATTCATGTCGCGATGGGAAAAGAACACAAACACGAGTGCCCCAATACACAAGGCAGCTTCAAGCACGCGAACAATCTGATAACGCAGCGCCAGACTTCTCAACAAAAGCGTCATGCCAATCGCAATGGCACCATAATAAAGCATGCGCGAACCGCTTATGGCCAAAAACATATCCGATTGATAACCGTTCAGAATCAGCCAAGCGCCATACATTCCGAAGGCAAACAACGCGCAGCCCAAAAGCATAATCCAGACGAAACGGATATGACGGCTATTCAAAAATCCCGCCAAGGATCCGGCAACCACGGCACAGCAAAAAACGACAATACGTGACCACCCATCGCAAAGTTCCCACGTGTATCCACATTCACTGATTGCCAGAAGCAGAACCTTAATGATCTGGATCCAACCCGATTCACCATTCGTATATTTATTACCGGGTGTTCCCGGAAGTTTCGACAAACGTTGGATCATGCCTTTTCTCCTTCAGGCAACACCTTTTTGTTTTTGCCGTTTCGACGCGTTTGTGATGTCTGCGATTTGGCAACCGATTCCTTGATAGCAACGTCGCCATTTCGGCGCTGCCTTGAAACAGGGCCGACGAAAGGTTGAAATGCACCCGTATCAATATCGACAAGCTGAACTTCGCCATATTGCGCCAGCGTTGTGCACACTTCCATACGTCGTCGTTCCTCCTGCTCATCCTGCTTCGTATCGCAAAACAGGCGCTTCGCAAAAGAAACTTTTTTTGCCGTAGATGAACCGGCCTTTACGGCCATCACAAAACAAGGTTTTAAGCTTGTAGAGACGCAGAACTGCCGCACATGATCGAGCCAGGGGCCAGGCATCTGCGGCACCATCATAAAGCAGTGTCGGCTCGCCTGCACAGGTATCCGTTTGATCATATCAAGCATATTCTCTGCGCCATGCGCCCTGTGTCTTACCGATTCAATGACATCATCGACACCATCGACGGCATTGTGCACCACGCGGTTCGAGCCATCCGCACAAAAATGAAGATCCGTATCGGATTCTGCGAACGTCGTGAGAAAAGAACGCGTCAGAGAGGCTGAATCGTCGTCCTTCTGGCCGGCAATAAAATACAAAAACATCTCTTGTTCCTCGACCACAGCCGGTTCCGGTGCTCGGACGAGCAATTTTCGGCTTCGGGCAAAGACACGCCACAAAATGTACCGTAACGGATCACCAGCCTGATAACGGCGCATCTCAACAAGCTCACCCTTAGCATCTCCCGTGGGAAACGAATATCCTTCCCCACTTGCGCGTGCTGCAAACTGGATCGAATCAAAAACCGTCGAACATGGCCGAATCTCCGCATTAAACGGCGCTTCGTGATCAAACGTGACCGCAGAAATACCGAACATATCGCGGACAGTAATCGTCCGAACGAGCCGTTCATAACGTCCGCGCGTCGTCAGCGTCACCGTCTCATATATCCAATTTTTTTTGCGGTCATACCGCGCCACAAAAGGTGCATCCGGCTGCACACAAACCTCTATTTGAATAAATGGAAGATAAGCCGGACGATAGATCCGGTAGCCGCTCTGAAGCCTCTGCCCCGTCTCCACCGTATTCAGTTCGGGAATATGCCTGTTGGAACGCCGCGTCACAACGGAAACAAGCAGAACACCGATCATCGTGATGACAAAAACGAAGACAAACACAGCCAACAGCCAGCTCACAGACGCATACAGGATCTGATTGTAATGCTTTGTCACCTCGCCATACCACACCACATAAGCAAGACACAAAAAAATAATGCCCGTCCAGGTAATCGGAAAGTATCCCTTCGTCTTACGTATGCCACGTGCCACATACTTGGCAATCTGTCGAAGGCTGCGACTTCTTCCGTTTTTGTGCTTCGTTAACGTCAAGGTTCCACACCTCATCCAAAATTTGCGCTACTCTATTGCCAATACACAGTGTCATTAAACACAGTCTTTGGCGGATTCATTTCTTCGAATCATATCACGATTTTCTGCTTTTGTTTCTGTTTTTGCATTGGAGAAATCTGTTATGAGAGTTAAAATAATAAATAATGGTTTTGCTTCCCTTACCCTCGGATAAATCCAATCAGGTCAGAATCTTCCATGAAAACAATCCATTATCTGTACACCGCCCCGAACACATCCTTCCAAATGGATGACCACGATGCCTTATCAGCCTCTGTGATGGGAAATCCCGTTTCTCTAAGCACTGACGAAGCGCCGATCGTACACTACATAATGCGCAATCCAGGTGCCTCTTTGGACGAGGTATTTCTCTATATTTTGGCCTTGACGCACCGCATGCCCGATATGGGAGAGCTTCGTTCCCAAGTGGGCTGCCTTTGTGAGGAAGGCATTCTTGAGATCAAAGAAGAACCGCTTCGCAGCCACATTCCCTACCGCCTTGAACATACGTGTGAGATGTGCGGCTGTTCCTGTATGGCCCAGCTCGTCGGTCCCCTTTCATCCCAAGAACTCGACAATCTCATGGATGCCCATCGTCCGCTTCATGACACCGGAACCGTAGCGAAAAACGTCAATCCCATCATGAAAGGCATGCGCCCTGATGGCACGTGTATGCATTTTGTCCATTTTCCCGAAAAACGCTGTCTTTTTCTCGGTTCAGACAATCTGTGCACAGTCCATGGCCAATTTGGTGCGATGAAAAAACCAGCGGCATGTCGGCTCTTCCCGCACTTTGCCGTCGAAACGGAATCTGAACTGCGCATTGGTATCAAACCCTATTGCTATGCCAATATGCGAACGTGCGATGACACTTTGCCGCCCCCAAACTATGCCGCCGAATATCGCGCAAACAACAAAGAATTCTATGACGAGCTGATCACTTCAGCGACGAAACGTCCCATCCTTTACCGCGTAACCCCAGAAGAAGCAGCCCTAGCGAGACTTCAGGAAGCAGCCATGCTTGATCTGCTCTACGACGAAACCACGACGCTGCCACACATTCTTCGTACAGCGGCCGATGTGCCGCTCAATACACCATCTGCGCCGCTACCACAGCGCTTTTTTAAGACCCTGCACAAAATCTTTCTCAACTTCGCACCAAAACTTCGCGCTGAAGCGCAAAAATTGGGCACAACCCTTCACGCTGACCGTGCCTGTGCGCTCTGTGCATGCCTTGAGAATCCGCTTACCCTACCGCCCGAAAAAGTCGATCCTAAAACATTGAACTTTATACGCCGTGCCCTGTTTAATGCCGTATTTCTGCGAGAGACAATGCGTTTTCCAGCCTTTCATCCGGGCGTTTTTGCCCTTGCTCTGGGCGCTATCGCCGCCATTCAGGATCCGCAACACACGGACACGCACTTCACAGCATGGATGCGCTTGTTCGCTCAGACACAGGCTTTCATGCTTCTCTTTGATTCGCCTATGGCCCTTTCTGAACTCACGCATGCCCTTGAATAACGTCGTTTGTCTCAACACACTGCGTAGAACGAGGGGGTAGCGGCGTATGCACCGATTTCCGTACACCGATGCCATCAAAATTGGTCAACCCCAATCCTTCAGAAATCGGTACATAGCCGCGTAGGGGGAGACTTCCCCCAACCCATTACCACAAAACAGATAGCAAAAACATCACATTCGGTTTTTATAAAGAGGCAGCGATATGCGATCTTACGACCATATTTATCTTTCCGTTTTCGACGACCTGCGCGGCAAATGGAGCGGCATTATTCTCGTCGATGTAATATGGATAGCGCTTTTCGTCTTCGTCAATATTCTTGGCATAGCTTTGACCTACTGGCTCATAAACGCCGTGATTGGCCCAGAGGGCTTTATTGGCGGCGGCATGTCCCAGTATTTTCAAAGTACGCTCTTGTCCATCCCCGCATCCATACTCACGGGATGCTTCGACGGCCTCGCCTTTTATGCCCTGAACAACACGCCGCTCGCCATCATGCGCAACCCCAAAAACAACCCGTTGTCGCATTTTTTGGACGCCTTTAAGGATGCCAAACGCGCCATCATTTCCGGTATCTTTTATTCGCTCATTATTTTTGCGGCCTTCACGCTGTTGCGCTTCTGGCTCATCATTGCCGGAATTATCTGTATTCCCCTCGGCATGCTCTCCCCCTACCTCTACATGTTTGCCATGTTCATCCTGTCGTGCGCGCCCCTCGTGCTCTACGCATATATCTATTATTCGTTCTGCATGGTGCCAAACATTCTCTACGATTATCCCGACAAACTGGCCTTTGACGCCTTCCGCGAATCCAAAGACCTCATGACTGGCTTCAGGCTCTCGCTCCTCAAAAAGCACCTTCCCATCATCCTTATTCTTGCAGCACTCGGCATTGGTCTCGGCGCCGGTTCCTATGCCATGATCGGCGGCGCACAGGGCATCGCCGAAACGCAGGAAATGTGGGCTCGCCAAAATCAACATGTCGTCCAGGTTCATAGCAATAACTTCGAAGCCAAACGTGAAGCGATCGAAGCTCAAAAAGCGGCCAACACCGAACCCGTGCCTGTCTATGATCCCGAAAAAATGACGCAGCGCGAATACATGGAAGCCATCGAACGCTACAAACAGCGCGTCGAGCACCGCGAAAGCGAGGCTGATCTTTACCTGCTTCAGGATCTCGTCGATGCCAAAGCCGAACTCGAACAAACGACGTATGCGCCCACACATCACGACGATATCGTTATGGCAAGGTTCAAGCGAACCATGCTTTTTCTCGTTTTGTTCTCCATCTTTTTGATCTGTGCCCTGCCCTTCTTCTGGGCTGTCCAGGCCGAGTTCTATATTCTCATCTATGATTCAAGCGATAAAAAGATGCTCGAAGATGATCTCAAGGCCAACAAACTCAAGCAGGCCAAAGACTTCATGCAGCGCAAAGCCAAGGCCCTTGGCACGGATCTGCCCGAAGCGGATCAGCCCGAAAAGCCGGATAAACCTGAACCCAAAAAGCCCAATGATGGCCCAAAAGAAGGGCCGGCACAAAAGCGCGAACTCCGCATCAAATCGGATTTCAATTTTGGACGAGATGAAGCATCCATACGCGCGGCACAGCACATTACCGAGTTCACGCTTGACAGCGTCATCACGGAGGATGACGATGCAGAGATCGAGCAACCTGCACCCATGAAAGTCGCAGACATGACGCCACCTTCTGATGCTAAAGAAACAGAAACTCATGCTACTGCGTCGAATGAAATGCCTGCGTCGGATAAAAATAACGACGTCCTTACGGCTTCAACACAATCTGCACCCTACCTCGAACGCTCAGAACCCAAAAGCCTCCTCGACGATATTGACTTTGGTTCCCTCAAAAACGTCGAACTCCCCTCTGAAAACAAAGACAAAACCGAAAAACCAGAAATCGCACAAGACAAAAACTTGTCGCTGGCTTCTAAATTTGATTTTACAAACTTAGGATTATAATTGTGATGTGGGGGATGTTTCCCCCTACGCGGCTATTGTCCGAAAGTGAGGACGTGTTACAACACGTCTCCACATTCGGACAATACGCCGCTACCCCCTCAGCGGGGGCCATTTGCCCCCGCAACGCCCCCAAAACGTCTCTTCGCTTATCCACACCATTACCAAGCGCTAATGAACGTCACCTTCCGCCGATGCTTCGTGGATGATCGCATTGACCTCAGCTTCTGAAAAACCAGTCACTTCGCATATCGTCGTCTTCGACATATTGAGATGAAACATGCGATCTACAATTGATTTGCGCTCTTCATTCCAGGCACTGCGTTCTTCATTCCAGGCACTGCGTGCTTCATTCCAGACACTGCGTTCTGCTTCCAGTGCAGCGCGACCTGCATCTAGACCTGCTGCCAAACCTTTTTGATAACCTTCATCGCGAAGCTGTTGATCAGATTCATCCCAAAAGTGCGTGATATCATAGATATTATTCGATGCCTTCAATGTGAGTGAAAGTCCTGAATAATTGATATTGGCGAGAATAAGCTCGCATAAAACAAAGCGCTAATGAACGTCACCTTCCGCCGATGCTTCGTGGATGATCGCATTGACCTCCGCTTCTGAAAAACCGGTCACTTCACATATCGTCGACATGGCCATATTTAAACGGAACATCTGCTTTACAATTTCTTTACGTCCTTCTTTACGTCCTTCTTGACGTCCTTCTTGACGTCCTTTTTGCTCACGAATCATGCCGTACTGCTCGGTGGCGTATTCCTGACTAAATAAGGCTGTCATAATATCCATAAGCTCTGTCTCCCGATGTTTGATATAGGTTTCAAGAATGTTTTTACTTCGGCATATTTTAATGATGGATTCAAGGGCTTCACGTGTGTAGCCATAGGCCTTAACCTGACTCGCAAATATTTTACAAAAAGCAATATATTGGTTGATGATATCCACTTTATCTTGATCAAAATAAATAAAATGTACCGTCGCATCAAGATCACAACTCGCTTCCGATGGAAAAAACAACTCACGAAAACTGAGCACGCGTGGCTGCATCTTGCGTTCGCCTGTATAAATCACATAGAGTTCAGGCTTCGGACACGTGACCTTGGCGTTCGCATACAGGGACATAGCATGGAGTTCAAAATAATCCATCAGACTTTGAACGGCATAAGCCATGATGCGAATCAAAATATTCGGCGACCACGTAGATTGAGCTTCCACAAGGATCATCAATCGATCGCGTGCCAAAAAACCAAGGTCATTGTATTGATGCCCAGCAATGACGCTCTTGTGCGTAATCGTCTGAAGATCACTCAACTGTATCGTCGTATCCTCGGGATGAAGCGTCTGATACATTTGTAATTGATATTCAGGAATTGTAAAAAGATCCGTAAATACGCTGTCTCGCGCTTTTTGCTTAGCATTCAGTGGTCTTTCCATACCCCCTCCCAATCCATCGCCTCGCCGAGGTAAACACCATCACCTCAAAACATCATAGAGAGATAAAAGACAACTGTCAACGGTTGGACAACGTCTTAGCACGTTACGGCTACAGACTCATGCGTCACTCACAAAATAAAAAACACCCATAATGGATGCCAACATACAGCCACGGTGCGCGACTGCGTAACGCCAAGTGCAGCGATAGTGGCCGATGAGAAAGCCCACCTCGCCATTTATGGAGAGGGGAAAATGGGGTGAGGAAAAAAGCCCCCGCCTTATGGCGGGGGGCAAAGTAAATAAATTACATAGCAGTAAATAAATTACATAGCAGAAATGCTAAATGGATAAGTACGCAAACAGGCTTTATCTGTAGCACCCACTTTTGGATAACCAATAATACGAATCTGAAGTCCATCAGTACTTTCAGGAATACTCACATTGCAAGAATCTTTATCAATGAAAACCTGCGTTTGATCATTTAACGAAACCTCACATGGCTCACCAATCATTCCAGAGTTATTATAAAATGCAACTTTTGCTTTATCTAACTTAGTAGAACTCTGTGCAGCAAAACTGCCACTGAAACCAATCTTAGTCTTGCCATCTAACGCATCAATATTAGCATCAGAAAAATCGTACTTCATATAAGCATTAGAGAAATCAGTAATACCAGTCCAATGACATGTATTATAATATCCTTTATCTGCTAAAACAGATTTCGTTCCAAAGGTTAAAGAACCTTCAACTAATTCGAGAATATTAGCATCACCATTCGTCATTGGCCCGTCAACGATCGTCACCCATTCAGGATCAACAGCTGCATCTAAGCATTTGTAAGTGCCTGGATTATCGGGATTTTCGCCACAGCCGTTGGCGCAAGCAGGCTCCTCAGCAACCCACGCACCAGCATCACTGCAGGTATAGAGATTGTTGGTTTCACACTTGGTTGCACCAGCAACGCAATCAACACCACCTTCGCGTGTATAAGCCAATGACTTAATCTCGGAACTCTCTGTCGTGTTGGTAATTTTAACAACATTATCTGCAGACCAACCAGCATTGACATTATCACAGGCATACCAATCATCACCGACTTTTACTTCATAAGCGCATTTGTATGAGCCATTCGATAATGAAGTCAAATCAGCTTTATATTGATAATTAGCAGTATCGTCATTATCTGCATCGTGTTCAGCATCTATAGACTGCCAAATAGAGACTAGCATGCTGTCATTACCACACGCGACACGAGAACTCTGAACATCAAGTTCTTTCGAGTATTTTGCATAAGCAACATTGTCTGCAATACTGAGGAGTGAACAAGTGATGCTCACACAAGATGACGAAGTG
>JAFOHE010000288.1 GCA_017421975.1 Pseudomonadota bacterium | reverse complement strand
TCCTCGTCCTCTTTATTTTTTTGAGATTAAAATGTACCTTGACAGCGTTTGATGGTTTGTCAGGTACATGGCGCATTTCGCATCATGTTTTATTTTTGTATGGAACGATGAGACGTTTTCTATTTGGATTGTTTTTTATCGCTTTTTTATTGAGCGGTTGTATGGCCGAGCAGGATACGCACGTGTCAGCTTTGAGACAGATGGAGTTTCTTGAGAGTCAACGCATGCATTATCATCCGGTATGTGCCTCGAATGACGGTTGGAAAATTGTGGATCATGGCAATACACTTGTGTTGCGCCGTGGAACGGGTGCATCGCTCAAGACGAGTACGCGTCGAAATGACAAACGGATTGTCGTCCGCGAAGATGGGATGATTGTCGGATGGGTGGTTCAGAATCGCGAGGAAGGCGCATCCATCAGTTTTGTGCCGGTGAAAAAAGATCAGCTTGAAAGCCGTGTCACATTGCGGTGTGTATCCAAAGATAACGCCGAATTGAAGTCAGACAAGGGAAATGTCAATGTTCGTTTTCAGTTTGACAAGAAAGACACGTATGCTTCGTCTCCTGTGTGGCACGTGCGGCGATTTGCGCGTCATCGTTTTTCAGTGAATTCCCAGGCAACGCCAGGCGTCGATGAAAGCTGTGGTGGCAAGGAATTGGAAGAGCCATTTAATGCGCTTGGCACACTCCTTTTTAACAGTGATGACACGATTCCGATTCAGGCCCGCTTTGGGCTTGCAAGCCATGTATCGGCGTTCAATTTTGCGTGTCAGGATTGATGGTGTATTCGCGTCGTATGATTCGACGCCGTGATAAAGAACAATGAAAGTGCATAAATTTGTTGCATCTTTTGAGAATTTGTCGTATACCATTAATAACTTTTGAGGCGTCAGAAGTTGTGCCGGGATGGCGAAATGGTAGACGCAGGAGACTTAAAATCTTCTATCCATTATGGGTGTGCGGGTTCAAATCCCGCTCCCGGCAGATAAAAAAAGGGAAAATCCTTCGGATTTTCCCTTTTTTTATCTTTATCCCGTCTCATCATCATTGGCCTACGGAGGCAGCATGGCTTTGGATCTCTCTGGTTTGAATTCCTGTCAATTCGAAGCGGCAACGCACAATGCGCAAGACCATTGTCTTATTTTGGCGGGGGCTGGAAGCGGTAAAACACGTGTCCTGACATACAGAATTGCGTGGCTCGTCGAACAATGTCATGTGAATCCCTGGCGGATTCTGGCTTTTACATTCACAAATAAAGCCGCTAACGAAATGAAGGTGAGGACGGAACAGCTCCTCGGCGAAGATACTGGCGTCCGCTTGATGACATTTCACAAGTTTGGTCTTCTTTTTCTTAAACGTTATGCTTCCCGTATTGGGCTTACGGCTGATTTTTCGGTTTTTGACACAGGGCAGCAGGAGACACTTGTCAAACGTATCTTTGAAGATTGTGGGTTAAAAGCCAAACTTAGTCATCCGGATTTTTGGATCCCTAGGAGATTGTCACGTAAAATCGCCTATTATAAGGATACGGGAAAGACACCCGACGATGTGCGTCGTGAAGCTGAGGTGCCGGATAATCGCAATTCGCGTGGTGATTATGAAGTATTGGCGGAGTTATACGAGCGTTATGATGCTGGACTTCGAGAAAATAATGCCATCGATTTTGCAGATATGCTCAAGCTTACCTACACCATCCTTCATGAGCATGAGGATGTTCGCAATGCGTTTCAGGCACATTATTTATACATTCTCGTTGATGAGTTTCAGGATACCAATATGTTCCAGATTGAGATTCTGAAACTTTTGAAGGGGCCTGCAACACAGATTACAGCTGTTGGTGATGACGATCAGTCGATTTATGGTTGGCGTGGTGCCGATAATACAGCCATACTTCGATTTGAGAACCTTTTTGGCGCGTGTTCCGTGTATAAACTCGAACAAAATTATCGTTCGACGAAACCGATTCTGGCGTGTGCATCGACATTGATTTCGCATAATGTCGATCGTAAGGAAAAAACGCTTTGGACTTCGGAGGAAGGTGGGGAACCCGTTCACTGCTTTAAGTCAGAGACGATGAAGTCGGAAGCAACCGACGTGGCTGACCGGATTTTAATGCTCAAGAAGAGGGAAAACCTTCAGTGGCAGGATTTTGCCATATTATTTCGCGTCAACAGCCGCTCAAGTCTTTATGAACAGGCATGTTCAATGCGGAACATTCCTTATCAGATCGTCGGAGGAACGGGTTTCTATGAGCGAGAAGAAATCGCGGATTTGCTCGCTTATTTGCGCATCCTTGTCAATCCGCTCGACCGCATATCGCTCGGACGTATTATCAATCGCCCGGCGCGTAACATCGGCGAGAAGTCCTTTGAAAAGTTGTTGCAATTTTTGAAGATCAAGGAGGAGTTTGGCGTACCGCGCGAAGCATGTCTCGAATCGCTTTTATCTGATATCGTTTCGAAGAAGTGCGTCATTCCGCGTGGTGGTGTGAAATTTGTCGAAGGATGTTCCAAATTTCTCAATGTCTTAAAACATGTCGATGATTGGCGTACGACGCCACCGAAATTGACGCTCGAAACCATCCTTCGTGAGACAAATTACCGCGAATATCTCAAAAAACAGTGTGATGCAAAGGCACAGGAGTATTCGGAAGCTCTTGAGCGCGTTGAGTTTTTGTTGACCCTGTTGGATGAACACCAACGTGAGAAACCGAATGATCTCGCTGGATTTCTCGAAGAAATATCGATTATTCATCCCGAGGACAATAAGGAGAACGATGCCGTTAAACTGATGACACTTCATAGCTCAAAAGGGTTGGAGTTCAATACAGTTTTTATCGTGGGTGTATCGGAGCGAAGTCTTCCGTTGGCGAGTCGCGATGGCAGTGATAACATTGAAGAAGAACGGCGTTTAATGTATGTCGGCATGACGCGTGCGCGACGACGTCTGTATATTTCTTATGCTTCTTTTGTTGCGGCTCAGGGAAGTGAGTTTTTTGATGCCTCGCCGAGTCAATTTTATAATGAAATGCGTCCGAAGGATGTTTCGTACATGGCGTGGGAAACTTCTGGATGCAGTGATCCTCTGATGGGAGGGCGAGCATCATCGACCTTTGGTCATCAAGGTAAACCATCGCTTGCATGGATGAAACAAAAAAAGGTTGAACGCGGTAATCGTGATGCGGTGAGCTACGATTTGCCGGATGCTGCTTTTGAAGAACCTTCCATTCAAGTGGGTGAATCCTCTGGAAAGGTATCGTCACAAACGACGCATGAAGTACCACGGGGTACGATGCTTGAATCTGAAGCGACGGTGCAGCGGGCATTATCGAAATTTGGTTCGGTTATACGCGTGGGAAGCCACGTCACACACAGCGTGCATGGGGGAGGTGTCGTGACCGAATTGTCGGGAAGCGGACGCGATATTAAAGCCATCGTGGCTTTTACGACCGCTGGAAAACGCACGATTGTGGCACGTTTTCTCATGACGGACGTCGATATGACAAAATAATACGTTATTGCGGGAAAAAGCAAAAGGCTTCTAACTTGTTTCTGCGTTTGATGGTGTTAATGAATACACGCGCGTTTGGACTGTATGAGTTCGGTGATAAACATTTTGTCCAACGCAGACAAGCGGTAGCCTTTTCGATAAATCAGAACGTCTTTATAGATTCTGTCGTTGTCTTTACATTGGCGTTCAACCAGATGGTACTTATCTTTCATATTGGATGGAACGGGAGAAACCCACATAAATGTGTTTGGATTCATTTTGAGAACAGAAAACTGGCTGCCGCGTTCAAATACATATATTTTGCGCTGTGTTTCGGTGATATTCTCCGCTTTGC
>JAFOHE010000287.1 GCA_017421975.1 Pseudomonadota bacterium | reverse complement strand
TTTGTGGCGATGACCAGGCAACAGTGACGGGGCGTGCAGTGTTTTCAATAAAAGTGCGGATGACGGGTTGTTCAAAGCCGCGTCGAACGACCGAAAAATCCGTCGGAAAATTTGCTTTCAGTACGCCATTTTCGTAAGTCAAACTCAAATAATAATGGGTTTCTGGTGAAAGAGGAATGGTATAGCGTCCGATGAGATTGTCACATGTGGGACTTTTGGATTGGTTACAGCCAAGTTCGAGCGTCGTCTGCCATGAAGGATCTGTCGTGTCGGCGTTGCGTGCGTCTAGAATGGCTTTGAGGCGGGCATCAGCTTTGAAGCGCTTGTCAAACGTTTCAAGGATCGGCACGAGGGACGTCGCTTTTGCATCGTCGGGATTGCCTGAAAACGGTTTGGTAAAATCGATAAAACCGGCTTTAAGGTGTTTTTGTTGCGCTTGAAACTTGGAATCCGATTGAAGCAGGTGAGTCAACGCTTGACCGATTTTTCCGTTGAGCTGAAGATAGCGTTTTCCATCAATGATGACATTGAAAGGCGCAAAATTGAGACAGTTGGATGCTGTCGTGATTTCATAGCGGTGTTTGGAACCGTCTTCGGCAGAGGTACGCGTCCAACGCATACGGATCTGGCGGCCATTTTCAACGCTTCGGCAGCCATAGAAGGCGTCTGCTTCAATGAGATCGGATGTCGCTGCATCCAGAAGTGCTTCGAGAGCTTCGCCATCGATGGTGGAATCCGTGTCATCAACGTATTGGGGGTAGGCCTCGATTCTTCCGGCTTTAATTGGAATTTGATAACGCTTGCCGTCTTCATCCAAGGTTACCACCGGTTCATCTGCTTTTTGGTTTGTGCTCAACGTGGCTTGCAGTTGTTTGAGAAGATGCTCGGGCACAGGTTGACCGTTCTGATCGAGATAGGGCGTGTTCTGGCGATAAAACGTGTAATAGACGTTTTTTTGATTGGCCCCCGGGTGATGAAGGATAATCTCTATGCGGTCTTCTGCTGACCGCGTGACCTGAACTTTTGTGGGTTGCTCAGAGACGTTGCTTGGCTGTGGCGTAGGCTGGTCTTCGGGTTTGATTTGGACACACGAAACATAGACGGGAAGAACGATGAAAAAAGGCAGAAATCTGTAAACTTGTCGTCTCATAATCAGTGCATCTGTTGAAACATGGTTTTGAGAGATTCAACGGGATCCGGCGTGTACGTTTTGGCTTTCGGTCCGCAGAGTGAAAATACGACAATTCTACCCGCTTTTTCCGCCGTATAAAGCACGACGTGACACGTTCGGTCGAGCTCATCTTCTTTGCCATCGATGCTGGCTACGAGTTCCATGACTTGATTTTTACACTTTTTGCTGGGTTTTTCGTCGAGGCAAAGCGTCGCTTTCTGGGCTGTGCCGAGGTCAAACGAATTGTTGCCGAGTGCTTCCGCAAGACTGAGGACAATGTTGTTGGCGACATTGGATGCATCAAGGCCAGCGGGAACGCCGATCATATCGACCGTAATGACGGCTGGGGCATTGGAAGGTTCGACAGCAACGATGCGATCGTCGCTCTCTACACGGATATCCCAGCCAAATGGAACGGTTATGTCGCCTATCTTGGGGGCACTCGCCGGCTTGCTAAGATTGAGCGATGTCGGTACGACTTCGCCGGGTGTCTGGGCTTGTGCTGAAAGTGCTGAAAACAAAATAATGGCGCAAAAAAAAGTACGCAAAAAAAATCGGAAGTTTGGAATCATATCACGATATCACTGGGGCGCTTGTGAATGCCTGAAAATCAGTTGCCAATAATTGAAATAGCCTAATCGCCGAATGTGCGCAATGTGCGTTTCGCTGTTTTGCGCACCCTTGACGACTTAATCTACATACCATATTTCTCTATAAAATGATAATGGTGCCTTGGATGGATTATTGCGCTCGTTGAGTGGGGTAAGACTTGACGAAATCTTGTCGAATGGAGTAAGAATAAAGCGGTTTTTTGGGTGCACGGCGTGAACATGCCCCAAGGTTAAGGTAAGAGCAATTGTCATGTACACGGTGCATGGCCCTGATAGCTCAGGAGGGCGAATTGAATTCTTCGAGCAACAACAGTGAAGTTAAGGCAGCAGAACAGAATGTCATCATTGAGTATGAGTACGAGCCAGAGCCGGATGATTATAATTATGAGGCGCCTGATACTCCGATCGATGAGGAAGAGTTTCGTCAGCTGACATACACTGGAAATAACACAAATAACACGAAAGTGATGATCGCTGTCGTGATTATTATGGTCGCTGCTCTTATCGGCGGTGTCATCGGTCTCGTCATCGGCGGTATCGTTGAGGATAATAACGATATTAAGCGTAAATCTACGATCGCTTCTACGGTAAAACGTATTTATGATACGAAGATTGAAGGCTTTAATGCCTTTGCTGCGGCTTATCAAAACATTGCAAATGGCGACTATAATGCTGAGACTTTCGATAAATTCATGATGAATTTGTCACAATATGATTTCATGCTCGATATGTCGAGTGACATCTCCTCCGAAATCATTCTCCTTAACGGTGATTCTCGTGCAAATCCTGTCAAGAATTTGCGTGAATATTCCGCAGATACCATGCTTCTGACACAGCTCTTAAGCATCCATCGCAATGAAACTCACGTCGATGAAGAAGAAATCGTGGCACTCATGGAAAAAGGTGGTTCGGAAGAAGTGACGTACGCCATGAGCATTAATCCTGATTCCGTCTATTACCTCGGCAAAACTGCTCCGCGTGAACAGTTTGCAAACGGCGTCATCAGTATCTATACCTTGCGTGAAGAAATCGATAATGATGAGGCATTGAGCAACATCTACGAGTCGTACAAATCCGATAAAGGGTGGTCGGCTGCACAACGTGAAATGCGCGATTATCAGCCCGCAAAAGGTGAAAATGTCGGGGAACTCGATCTGCCAAACCGTATCATGTATGAAGTCGCCAACCGACGTGGGGATCTGAACTATGTGTTTGCGGATGAAATTGTCCTCGTCGATCGTAAACTCCTCTTCGGTAAGGCTGCAAATGCCCTCGATCGTTACAAACAACGTTCGATGCAAATCTCTAACCTCATCGAAAATATCAAAAAAGAATCGACGTCGATTAGTGGCGATCTTGAATTATTCATGACGCCTGAAGCAAAAGCAGCTGCAGAAATGGCGAAAACTAAACCTGTTGCCAAAGAAGAAGGTAAAACGCCGGCTGCATCCTGATCATGAACTGTTGCTTGGTCTTCGGTTTTTAGAGCTCCGCTTTGTCGGGGCTCTTTTTTTGGCGTTTGCTATTGGCATACGCCAATACGCAAACGCTGCGTGCCTATGCCTTCGGCATACGGCACGCATTTTAGGAGGCATTTCTGAAAACGGGATGTGTCATGCAAATTTTTGGATGTTCATCTAAATAAAATATTTTACATGAACAAATAAAAAAACCGTAACGACGCCCGCTCCTAAGGCATTATATTTAAAGGGGGACGAAGAGTAAGCCTACATGTAGTTATTGATAATTTCCCCGTTAGCGTAAGGGCATTATGCGTCATTGGGTAATTTATGCCGCTTGACGCTTGACGTGTTCTACTAAACTGGAATACAATAATAATGGTTTGGGCTTGCCTATTGGAAAGCCTGATACATCAGAACTGAGCATTTTTTGAATACACAGAAATCTGTCGGGAGGAAGCGTTGAATTCCAATAATCAGTCAGGCAATAGTGGGAATGATTTTAAGTCTCGTTTTGGGGCTGGTGCGAAACCTGGCGGCTTCGGTGGTAGTGGTGGCGGCTTTGGCAGTTCAAGCGGTGGCGGCTTCGGCGGTTCAGGCGGCGGTGGCTTTGGTGGCTTCGGTGGTGGCGGTTTCAAAGTCCAGCAGGAACAAAAAGTCGTTTACGAGGACGAAGAAGTCCGAAAACAAAAACTGTTCGACTTCGACGGTACGCAAAGAGATGCCGCTCTCGGCGATCGATTTGCCAAAGATAACAGAAAAACGATCATGGTCGTTTTCGTCGTCATTATCGCGCTCATCTTCGGATGCGGGATCGGATACCTCTGGAATAATATCCTCTCCGATCGGCAGGATGTTAATGATCGTATCGATGTCGCCAAAAAAATTGAGAGTATCGTCAGACCTCGCGTCGATGCTTATCAGACTTTCACGCAACTCTTCAAACAGCGCTCTGAATCGATGGGGGCTGGTGTCCTTGAATATAACGAGAAATTTTTTAATGAGACGATTAAAACCTACAAAGATCAGAATTTCATGATCGATGTCAGCACGGATATTCCACCAGAAGCCATTACCATGGCCAGCAATTCGCTCCAGAATCCTCTGAGCGATATTCGTGGCTATGCTGCCGGTACCATGACGCTCGGACGTATCCTCGATAGCCATATTGAACAGACTGAACTCGATATGGACGAAATCAATACGTTACTCGGAAAAAATAGCGCGACTGACAAAAATATTGTCTATGCACTCAAAATCGATGCCATGCAGATGATGTCTATTGTTGACACTGATCCACAGCTCGATCCTAAAAAATCTCCATATCCGAAAGCTGATCGCAAAGTTAAGGCGTATCACGCAACAGAAAAATATCAGGTAAAACGCGCCATTACCGATGACGAAGAAGCTGATCGCATTTTCCGTAAACTTAAGGAAGAAGGTAAAGTTACGGATGAACGTAATTTCAAACCCCTCTCCGATAAAGAGCTTAAAGCATTGCACGCCGTCGCAAGCGCACCTGTCGCAGAAGGCCTCGTCGTTCCAAACCGTCTGATGTACGTCCTTGAAGATGCTTCCGGTAATCAGTCTTATGCTTTCGCCGATGAAATTATTTTACTCGATCGCGCAAAGCTTTATGCTGCAAGCCCGAACGCTCTCGAACGTTACCGTAAGCGTATGATCCAGATTATGGCGATTCTGGGTGATATCGAAAAATCAACAGATAGCCTCGTCGGCAAACTTCACGCCATTTCTACTGAAGAAAAATTGTAGTATAAACGATTTACAACGCTTTCCTCTTCAAAGTCTCCCTCTCTCTTAGAGTGGGGGATTTGGGGTGAGGCGGGTAAATAAATATGCTCATTCTTCTATACGCGTCGGATTGTTTCTAAAGCGCATTTCGTCGGTATCTTTAACTTAAAAAAAGTCCCTCACGCTCATAGAGTGAGGGACTTTTCTGTATCTGTCCAATATCCTTATGAATACTCAATGGCTTCAGTGTTGTTGCGGATTATTTGGCGTATGGGCCTTATGCTGCTTTTCTGAAGATGTTATGGCCGGCATCCCCGAAGAAACACACGTCATTTTGCAAAAATTGGCGCAAATGGAATATCGGGAAATGCGATTGACTAAGAATAATCTGGCGGTCAAAATTCCGCTCGAATGGTCTTCTCGCATGGGGAATGAGGGCGGATTGGCTTTCTATGATGTCCATAATTCGGATGTCATAGGAAGCATCTTTGCGCTTAATGAAAATGCGGATGCGCAGGGTATTATGGCTGAACTTGAAAAGCGCTTTGTCACACAATGGAATTTGGTCAAAACGCAATCGATGGAACCGCCTTCTTCTGTCATCGAAACTGTTTTTGTCTTTCAGGGTCGCATCGCCGGCGTAGAAACTCGGCTTTTGGTCGGTGCCGGTCACACAACGCCGGAAAAACAGATTCTCGTCGTCTGCGCTGCACCAGAATTGTGGTATCGCTCCTATGAGCCCGTCTTTTGGGATATCCTGAAAAGTGTTCTAAAAATAGGATGAGCTATGCCAACCGAAGGCGTCGGTCATATAAAAGGCATTCTTGAACCAACGAATGTGCGGAATGCCTCGCTTGGGCCATGCGATGGCAATGACATCAAACAAATAAACGGCGCTTTTTTGACGCGTCTTGAGCATCCAATACCGTCCTGCGGCACAGATTTTATTTTGTTTTGAACGCGTCACTGCAGATTGGGGCAAGGCGTGCGCATGCGTCATCCGCGTTTTGACTTCGATAAAATGAATCGTCTTAAAACGTGCCTTGGGATCGATTGCAATGATATCGATCTCTCCCAGTTTGCAGTTGAAATTGCGACATAAAATATGAAATCCGCGTTGTTTCAAATACCAGATGGATAGGTTTTCGGCACTTCGTCCACGTCTTCCACTCTTGGTCATAAGGTTGAGATGAAGCTGTGTTAAGGCGAAGGACTGCGTCGCCGCTGTGTCCTGTTTTTGCTGTTCTTGTGACATCTTTTTTCTGGAAATTGGCAAAAGAAACTATGGAGAACGAGGGGGTAGCGGCGTATTTTCCCGTTGTATTTTCCCGTTGTAGAGACGTTTCGTGAAACGTCTCTACAACGGGAAATGTCTCTACAACGTGAAACGTCTCTACAACGTGAAACGTCTCTACAACGGGAAACAACGTGAAACGTCTCTGCAAACGGGAAAATAGCCGCGTAGGGGGAGACTTCCCCCCACAACTCAAAAAATAAAAGGAAGGGCGAATGTGACGTACTGTTCATGCTAACGCTTTTCTGCGCTCATGATCATTGTGCGATGCACCATGCTGTTTCATGGAGACCTGCTGGATCGGGTATGGCTGAAAGCGATGCTATGATATGGCTCGGCTCCGATGTGGTCGGATGATCGGATGGTAGGAGTTGAGGCCAGATGTAGGTCAGTTCCAGAATCTTCTGGATATTTTTTAAGTACGTGGGAAGATCTTGATGAAAACGATAAAGGCGTAGGGCGGTGATGAGCGATCTGGCGAAAACCTCATCGGGATGGGATTGCGTTTGAAGGGCTGAAATGAGCGGTTGGGGACTCAGGTGGACTTCGGATGTTTGGGGAGACGAAAATGTGCGGCAAAAAGGAAAAATAGGAAGCCAAAAATGATCCCATAATACCCAAAAACCAGGATTATGCTTGACGTTCGAAAAAAGATACGTTTGTTGGCCTGGAAGATTTGCTGTATTCAACCAGGTTTCTTGAAGCGTAAGACGCGCTTCAAAACGTGAACGAAAGGTGTTCTGATAATCGTAAAGCGCTTGGAGGTTTTGGACTTCAAGACGATAAAAAGTGACGGTTTTGGCACTTTGATGATGCCTCAAAATGCGGCCTTCGCGTTGCCGGAGCGTCGTGGGATTCCATGGCGTATCCAGATGAATGAGGCACGATGCACGTTGGAGATTGTGACCTGTGGCGAGCGTGTCGGTGGCGACGAGGATGTGGGGAACGGGAATGGCGTCGGATAACCAGGGCGTCGGATGTTGAACATCGGGATCAAACATCGATTGTATACATTGGCGGTCAATGGCATACCCGTTGAGCGTGGCTTCGGATGCGGTAAGGCAGGCTGTCGCATAGTGCGTTTTAAGGCGTTTCGCAATATATTGTGCTGTGTCGCTGTATTGCGTAAAAATAATTGTCGGCTGTGGTGAGGCATCCAGAATATCGCGAAGGGCATGCAATATCGGATCTTCAAGGGAAAGAAGGACGTCGAGTGACGACAGAATCTCTGCAAGTGAAGCGTTGACTTGTGCCAGAAGTGTCAGCGTATCCGCTTGCGGTGGATGGTCATTGGGAATCCCAAAGGGAAGTGGCAACTGAATGCCGTCAAGACCAAAGAGCGTGCGAAATTCACTGCGCGATACTGGGCGTAAGCCGCCTGTTTTTAGACATTGGGTGTAGTAACGACGAAGTTTCCTCAATGTCAGACGACAGGAAAAGGGATGGCTGAGAAAACGGTGAATCAATAGGCGTGGTATGAGTGTGGAATGTGTCTTACCTACCTCACTAAAAATGGGCCAAACCGTAGTTTGGATGCGCTCCAGAATGTTTTCGACAGAAAGGGAGGGAATATATTGAACTGGATATATGTGATGGTTTTGCGCGATTGAAAGCATGTCCAGGGAAAGCGGATGACCAAAAAAACGAGGCATTAGGGCCATGCTGAAAAGGCGAAGAATGACGTGAGATGGCGTGCATTTGGACGGTAGACCGCATAGGCGCATGAGGGATTCGAGATCGCGGTAGCCCATGGATATGGGCGTCGCTGAAATCAGACAGATGTATTTCGTATGCAGAATTCTGCGTAGATGACGATAACGACGCGTATGCGCGTTCTTGAGATAGTGGGCTTCATCGAGAATAAAAAGTGCGTGCGTGCCAGTATCGGGGATATGATCCAGACTTGCTGCCTGATAGGAATAAAAGATAAAGGGTTGGTGAAAACGTTGCATGACGTTGTGCCAAACCGACGAAAGATGGGCTGGCGCAACGATGATGACGGAATTTACAATGCCGTTTTGAATACAATATACGGCAAGGGTCGCTGCAATAAAGGATTTTCCTGTTCCCGTCGGTTCGCATAAAAGGACGGCACGTCTGTCTGTTAATATCCTCACGGTGTGGCGAAAACAGAGAGACTGCTCTGGCGTCAGCGCGGGAATGTCGCTTGGAAGCGTTAAGATCGGTGGCGAAAAACGTTTTTGAAGCATTTGAGGCAAAGACGCTTCGAACTGGGGGTGATCTGTCATGAGGGGCATACCTTGTTTTGCCGTATGATGGCTTTCAGAACGAGACGGTCGAGTTTTGACTGGTGGCGGGGTGGGCATAGAGCGGATGGACTTTGATGCGCTAATCGCGAAAATTCAACGATCTGGCTGATGAGTGGGTCTTCCAATGAAACATGCATAAACGGCCATGGAATGTCGTGGATGAGCCAGGCAAAATAACGGCGATAACCATTTTTGGCGTGCTCTGCACGGCTTCGGCAAAATTGGCGAATGTGGGTCGAATTTAACCATGCTGAAAGAAGAAGACCTGTCGTCTCATTCGGAACGGTAATGTAATAGGCTGTGTTAAGCGGGAGTATGCTTCGATCTGCTACGTAGCACGCGGTGAGCGTTTCTGCGATGTCTCTCCAGACGACTTTGGGCATAAAAAGTTGTTCTGATACGCCTGTTACTGCATGCGGATGACGGGAGCGAATACAGCGCCTCGCTCGGAGGGTGCCTTGGTGGCGTTCAAACCACGTTGCCGCATGGGGAGGAAGCATCGCCAGGGGACGGCTTAGGTCGCAACGATCATGGGTGAGAACAATGTGACGATGGGGATGGATGTGATAGGGCGAAATGTCGCTGCCTCGAAGTACCGGATACAAAAGCGAGGATTCCATTTCAATGATCGTGTTGTCCTTAAAACGAACGAGCGTTGTCGTTTCTCGTGCCTCCAGACATTCACACAAAAATAGATCATTGGCCGCAGTTTTAATGCCCTGTTTGATGGTAAAGGCTTTGCCAAGGGGCATTTGTACCGCAGACAGTGCGCTTTGCATGGGTTCTGGGCAACGGATGTGATTGCGACAAATATCGGCGGATGAGAACCAGGCATCGTTTGCGGTTTTCATAGATTGCAGTTTTCTCAGGATAATATCCGCAGGATATGCAACGGCATCAAACGTATTCTTCTCGGATTCTGTCCAGTCGTTTGTGCTGATACACTGTGCATGGGTGGCAATGTAGCGCCTGAATGGTTCATAGCTGGGGGCTTGGAAGAGTTTGTTCGGGAGAAGCATGGCAACGATACCGCCCGGTTTCGCAAGACAAAGGCTTTTTTCTACGAATAAGCCACTGATATCCATAGATTGCGCACATTTGTTCGTTGTGTGAACAGGCTTTTGGGCAACTTGATAGAGTCTTTTGAGCGTCGATCGTTCTTCCTCTGAACGCGTGTGGAGCGCAAACCATGGGGGATTCCCGATGAGAACATCAAAACCGCCTGATGACATGATGTCTGAATAATGGATATCAAAGGAAAATGTGCCCGACAGCGTTTGGCTTTTCAATGCTGAAAGATGGGCTTCAAGCTGCCGGATTTGGTGACGCATATTGGGCGTGGGCTCGGTTGCTCCAAACAAATTCGGGCGTGCTGCCTGGGACTTGAGCGCGGTAAGTTGCGCATGGATATGGTCGCATAAGTGGGCGCGAAGGGACGCTTCAAGACGCCTGTCCAATGCCTCTATTTTGCTTGCAAGACGCTGTTTGGCTTTTCCCGTGGCAATGCCATATTGCTTTCGCAGGGCGCTTGCAGTTTTATCTTGCGCGTCGTTCCGTAATGTTGCTCCAAGCGTCACGGCATATTGTGAGAGTTCCATGAGGGCATGACCACAACGAATATTCATGTCCAGATTGGGTAAGGGGGGCAGGGATTCGTCTTTGGCGTAGTATTTGAGCGTTGAAAGCCACAGACGTAATTCGCAGATTCGATTCGCTGTTTCGAGAATATCAACACCATAGAGGTTGTGTAGTAAAATATCACGGGCAAGCGTCGAGGCATGGGGCGTATGACCGGTATAGCGCATCAGGGCACTGAGCGATTTATGGAGACATTCAAAGGCCGCCTGAAGAAAAGCTCCGCTTCCTGAAGCAATATCCATGATCCGGATATGCGTGAGTTTTTCATAACACTTTTCCGCTTTCTCAATGCTCATATCGTGAATATGCCCAAGATGAAAGAGATCTGTTGCCGCCTTCTGTGTCAAATCCAGTTCTGTGTTTGCCCATGCTGATAATGCTCGACAAACGATATCACGCACGAGGGGCATCGGCGTATAGAATGAGCCGGTTTGCGAACGGAATTCTTCAGGCATAAGCGTTTCGAAAACGTGGCCAAGCATCATGGGATCAAGGACGGAATCTGCATGTCGCGTCTCATAATCTGCAAATTCCCAGCCGTCCAAAAGATTGAGCAGTGTTTCCCATAACTCGGCATTGGGAAGGCTGCGTTGTGGATTTTCCTGTTCGTTTGGCGTGGGTTGGAAAAGACCTCCGTTGAGAAAGGGGATGTTGCCAAAACCTTGGGCATGACGTGCACGTTTGGAAGGTGGAACGTTAAGCGTGCCAAAAAAGAATGGACGTATGAAATCATCATAAATGGAACGACCTTGCTGACGCGTCTTGTCAGCTTCTTCGAGCATAAAATGCACGCGTTTGTCGAGTATCCCTCGTGCTTCAAGAAAGGCGAGAAAGAGTAACCTGAGAAGCGTGTCAAAGGAAAGCGCATGGCGTGAGAGCGCCGTATCGTGCGTGAGACCTGTCCAGGCTTTGGACAGTTTCTTGAGGCTTTGGCGGAATTGAGTGACGAATTTTTTTTGTAGCTTTTGTTTCCCAAAAAAACACTGGAGTCTGAGCATCAGTTCCAAAGGGGAATTGACCGTACAAAGGTTTTGAAAGTGCGCATCGTCTTGCCATCGAATGTCGAGGGCAAGAATGGGATGGGGATCAAACGGAGAGGCAAGGCAACAGTCGATGAGATCATCCGAATGGTGAAAGATAAGAAGATGGTGGGGATAATGGGTGAGAAGGGTTTGGATGTCTTTGAGCGGAACATGGTTAGACAAGTGTGTCTCAAAAATGGCTGCTTTGAAGTAAGCCAGATGGCAGAGATAGGGGGGATGAATTGTGCATTCTACCGGGAGAATACACATCGATGACCGTTCGGTCTTGTTCCAATGGGTATCCAGATAAACAATGAATTGATCAAATGCAGATGACGGCGCTTCAGATGACGTTTGGCTAAGGGGAGATGACGTCGGGGAAACAACTGAAAATATGCGCGTGGAGAATAAAGAGGCCATAGGCACCTTGGTAAGAGAAAAGAGAATGTTTTCACTTGCTTAAAGGGCAGTTTTTCAAAAAAACGACAAAAAAAGTGAAAGTGTGTCAAAGTTTTGTTTGTCATGCTTCTTGGGGTAAAATGCCTGTGCAGGCGGATGGCGTTTGAGTGGCGCTTCGAATGATATATAAAGTTGATCTTTTTTGTCAAAACAGGTTCAACAAAGTGCGAATTTAGGTTAAAAGAGATATTACGAGGGGTTAGGCAATAGCCCTCGGATTTGGATGGAGTCTAACGGTGAGTAATCGCTGTATTTGGTAATGCATCTGGGCGTTAGCCCAATATCCGCAGTGAAGGCGTTATGGATAAGGAAGAAAAAAATACGATTGGTAATGAATCCTCGATGGATGCAGATGAACTCCTGAAAGATCTTGACGAAGAAGATGATGATGAGGAGTATTCGGAGAGTGCTAATGGCGTAGGTGCACCTTCCCTGGCGCGAATGTTGTCTGTTTCTGCGGATTCATTGGCCGGAATGCCGACAGTAAGGGATTTGCAACCGGTTCCTGCTGTTGCAATTAAATCCAAAGCGGAATTGGCTACGGATGCGGATACGCTTGCAAAAGAGGCAACAGAATCAGCGGATAAGCTCGCTAAGGAAATGCAGGACAGCGCGGACAAGCTGCTTAAAGAACCCGCTTTGAACCTCGATCGTGTCTTGGATGACAATAATCGAAATTCAATTCGTCCGTTTGTTTCCACGAATAAATCATCCTCTGCTTTGTCCGGAGAACGCATTGCTGTACCAGATAAATCGGAAGGTGCCTACGGTTCGTTTCCAGCGGTTTCATCTGTGCCCCCGGCGAATTCATCGCCTTCAGCGACTGCTGTTCCCCCCGCCCCCCCTGCCGCCGCTGCTGCCGATGATAATCAGGGGCGCGCGACCTTGCCGCCGCCACCGCCGATGCCCATGGCTTCGATGGTCTCTAAAGCGCGTATCTTGCGTGACGGTGAACAGGCTTATACGCCGGAACAGCTAAAGGATATGCTCGCCGGTGGTAAGAATGATGAAGCGCCCGATCTCGCGGCGCTCAAAGTCGGTGATAACGGGTGGTATAATCAGATCTTTAATGAGGATTATCTTAGAACAATTCCTAAATCTGAACCGCGTCAAACCCGTCGTGAAGCACGTTTTATCATCGATAGACTTGGTCTTGAACCCGGTGCTCGCGTCCTTGACCTCGCTTGTGGTACGGGGCGTCATGCCATTGAGTTGGCGCGTAAAGGCTACGATATGGTCGGCCTCGACCTCTCTATGGTGATGTTGAAACGCGCACTTGCGGATGCTCAAAATGCAAAGCAAATCATCAAGTTTATCCACGGGGATATGCAGAAACTTAGCTTCAAGGCTATCTTCGATGCCATCTACTGTGTTCAGACGAGTTTCGGATACTTCGATGACCTTCGCAATTTCCGCGTCTTGCAAGGCGTTTATCGCGCACTTAAGCCAAATGGCGTTTTCCTCATTGAGACGATTAACCGCGATTTTCTCGTCGATGAACTCCCGTTGCGTTTGTGGTGGAAAGGCAAAGATTGCAAATTGCTCGAAGAAATTGATCTCGAACATACAACGGGTATCTTGCGCGTGAAACGCTCTTTCGTATTCGATGATTCAAGTCGAGCGCCCTGGGAACAGAATATTAACATCAGGCTCTATACCTCTCATGAACTGAGAGCGCTGCTGATGCGGGCAGGCTTCTCTGTGGCCGAGCTCTCGGGAGATTACTCCTTGCCTGGGGCTTTCTTCGGAGCAACGAGTCCGCGCATTATTTATGTTGCTGAAAAACTCATCAACTAAAATATAACATAATGATGTTTGGTGAATCGACCGCGTTCGGAGGCTTCGGGCTCCTGAATGTGGTCGATTTTTTTTGCCGATTTTATACTCCGGGATGCAAAATGCCTGGTTTCTACAACCTGGATATAAATGTGAGGGGGCTGTTGCCCCCTACGCGGCTATCACTTCGATGAGAACCATGATAAATGCATATAAAAATAAATCGAAGTGATACGCCGCTACCCCCAGTGCGGGGGATACCCCCGCAACGCCCCCGATAACTCAAAATATATAAGCCTTAAAAGATGGAAATGGCGCATGCCATAAAGCATAAAATGATGTTTTAAATAAAAAAACTGAGCATGGACAATGGTGATCTTTGTCGTTTGCTCAGCGTATGGTGCCACGATAGCAGTAGATAGGGTTTGTATTAAAGCATTGCTGGACGCATTTGATTTCTACGTGTTTTCAGCATCCTTGGTGTTTTCAGCATCCTTGGTGTTTTCAGCATCCTTGGTGTTTTCAGCATCCTTGGTGTTTTCAGCATCCTTGGTGTTTTCAGCATCCTTGGTGTTTTC
>JAFOHE010000286.1 GCA_017421975.1 Pseudomonadota bacterium | reverse complement strand
GGACATAGCGAAGAAAAGCGAAGCGTATGGACCGAAGCGTATGCGAGGGACATAGCGAAGAAAAGCGAAGCGTATGGACCGAAGCGTATGCGAGGGACATAGCGAAGAAAAGCGAAGCGTATGGACCGAAGCATATGCGAGGGCCATAGCGAAGAAAAGCGAAGCGTATGGACCGAAGCGTATGCGAGGGACATAGCGAAGCTGATGATGATACATTTGATACAAATATGAGAAAATTCATTTGAACTTTCAAGTTCGTTAAAAATGTAAAAAAAAGTCTTGCAAGAACCTCCCATACCGCGTATAGAGCGCGCCGCTCCTTGCTTCCCTGGCGTATCATGGTGATGCGCAGACGTGGAAGCCGAATCAGTACCATAGGGAGAGAAAAATGGCATTTCTGGTAGAGCATCCGAAAACAGTACGTGAGTACGAAACCGTGTATATTCTTAAAGGTGACGTACTTGATGAAGAACGTGACAAAGTTACCAATCGTATGACGAGCATCGTCGAGCGTCTTGAAGGCACGCTTCTTATGCAAGAAGAGTGGGGCAAGCGCAAACTCGCCTACAAAATTCAGAAGAACGCTTATGGCATTTATTTCTATATGCGTTATCTTGGCTACAACGACATGGTTGCAGAAATCGAACGTAACCTCCGCATTCTTGAGCCTGTTATCAAGTACATGACAGTCAAGCTTGGCGATGATGTTGATGTTGACAAGTGCAAAGAAGCCGCTGAAAAGCAGGGCAGCTGTGCTCCGAATGATACAGCTGATTATTCCAATGTTGAGATCGATGACGAAGATCTCGATGGTCTTGCTGACGAAGACTAATTCCACGAAGGAGAGAAGCAAATGAAAGTTATTCTTTTGGAAGATGTCGCACACGTTGGTAACATTGGTGAAATCGTTAAAGTATCCGATGGTTATGGCCGTAACTACCTGATTCCTCAGGGTCTTGCAGTTCTTGCCACTGAGCAGCGCACAAAAGCGTTTGCTCATCAGCAGACCATGATCGAACACAAGAAAGCGAAACTCCGCAAAGAAGCGGAAGAGCTCGTCAGCAAAATTAATGGCATGGCACTTAAATTCGTCCGCGAGTCGGCCGATGAGGGCAGAATTCACGGTTCCGTAACGAATCGCGACATTGCCGAAGCCATTGCTGCGAATGGTGTTACTGTCGATGCCCGCAAGATTGATCTTGCTCAGCCGATTCGTGAACTCGGCGATGTTGACGTTGTCGTCAGACTGGCAGCCGAAGTATCCGCGACGGTCAAAGTTTCTGTCGTAGCAGAATAATTTGATACGCATTTTTTAGGGCGTTCCACAAGGAGCGCCCTTTTTTTATTCTTTTTGTGCTAATCTTTGAACAAGATGACGCATGAAATGCGTTATACTGAAGACTCTGAAAGCAGAATGGGATGCTTTGGGGATGATGACAGATTTTTAATTTTTGAGTAACCTATGAACAAACTCATTCATCTTTTTACACTTAATGGCATACCGGTCGCAGTTACGCCTTGGTTCTTTTGTCTGATGGCAATTCTCGCCATGCTCGTGGGCAATGGCAGTTTTCTTCATGGCATCATGTTCGCCGTCGTGGGCACAATTTCTATTGGCATACACGAATTTGGCCATGCCACAGTTGCGAACCATTATGGCTTAAATCCACAAGTTATCTTAGGCGGTTTAGGTGGTCTGACACAACATCGTTCGGCCAATGCGAAACAATCCTTTTGGATTACGCTTTGGGGGCCGCTTTCCGATCTTATTCTGGCAGCATTGTCATTCGGGATCATCATGCTTTTGTCCATGCTGGCACCGACATTTTTGCCAGAACACGCCTATATGCAGCTCTTTCTGACCTATATGTTGTGGATCAATTTCGTATGGGGCGTTTTTAATTTGCTGCCGATATATCCGATGGATGGCGGTAAGTTGTGCGCTGCCATTCTTGCCAAATTCTTCAAACCAGGACTCGCGCTCAAAATCGGCTGTGTCATTAGCGCCATCTGTTGTCTTGGTCTCGCCGGATGGGCCGTCGCCGAAAAGCAAATTTTCATGATTTTCATTGCCTTCTACATGTTGATCATCAACTTTGCAGGCATGAAAACCGCTTTTGCAAAACGCGAAGATACGATCAAAGAGCAAGCCGGCCTTCAGGCTGAAATCATGTATGAAAAAGGTCTTGTGGCAGCGCGTGAACACCGCTGGGAGGATCTCGAGAAATACGGTCATCAGATGAAGGCATGCGCAGAGACAAAAGATCAACGCAAACGCGCTTATGAATTTTTAACGATTGCATGCACAAATACTTTCAAATATGAAGATGCATTGGAGTATTCTAAACATGCATCCCAAACGGATGCCGTCAAACAAGCAGTGGCTCGCTGTAAAAACATTCTCAAAACGTAATTCTGAGGAGGTTACATGAATTCATCCAAACGCATTATGATCGTAATCGGCATTATAATCGTGCTGATATGCGTCATTTTGTCCATCTATGACGGCTGTCATTCGAACAAAAATGCCATCACGGTCGGCTTTGATCCGCTCGATGGTCAATTGGCATTGACCCAAAGAGTCTACGACAGTTGGTTTGGTGAAAGAATCGACATCATGAATGATCCCCGAGGAAAGCGCGTCGTTTGCGGTTGGTTCATGTACAAAGCGTATGCCGAATCGAAGTCTAACAATGTTCAGGATGCTCTCGAACAATTCAATGAAGATTCAATGGGGCTTGCAGTAGCCTATAAAGTCAGATCCGATTATTGGGCGAGTGCCGTCGCATGGGAGACATTCAAGCAAACGGCATTCGACGAGAATAAGCGTCAGGAGCTTTACAATACCTGTATGGATGTGACGCCGGAGTTACCCAAATATTTTATGAACGAAGTCAATGCGTTCAAGATGCTTGCGAAGAATGAAAATCTTCTTGATGCGCAAGGGAATTTTGATCCAACGAAAGATCGCATTGCCTTTCTTTTGTATCGCCATCTTTGGCTGACAGCGAGTGAACTCCAGTTTCCGCGTAAGGCCATTGAACCCCCAGAGGAAGCGATGACGATGTTTCGCTGGCAAATCGAAGTGTCAAATATGCCACTGGCAGCGAAACTGGATAAACTGTCTGAAACCAAAAAGAATTATCCACATGCCTACGATTATGACTATGCAGAAGCCTACCTTCTGGTGTTAAATGGTCGATATGCAGAAGCCTGCAACAAACTCAAACCGCTCATCCAAACAGATGGTGTCGTCGATGCTTATCGCCAAAATCTTTATCAGGAGACAATTAAACAAATCCAAAAGGCTGACGCTTCAGCCTGTCCACAATAATTCCGTTTGAACAAGCTTTTGCTTGAACAAACCTTTTTAACCTGGTGTTGGCAAAGTGCCCAGCATCACTTTCTAATGGAGTGTACCATGAGTGACGAAATCAAAAATGAAGCTGAAGTGAATGAAGTAAAAGACGAAGCCAAGGTCGAAGAAAAAGCGGCTGAAAGCAAAGTTGACGAAGTCACCAATTCCATCAAAGGTGCTTTTTCATCTCTCTTCTCCAAAGCCTCCGAAATCGGCAATTCCGTTGCCGAAATGGGCAAAAAGAAATTCGAAGAAGGCAAAGAATTTGTCGATGAAAAAATGCGTGAGCGCGAAGCAAACGAAATTTATCGCAAACTCGGCAAAAAAGTTGCCAAACTCGTGAAACGTGGCGAACTTTCATTGCCTGAATCCTGCCAGCAATACATTGATGCCATCAACGACATCTATGGCGATGATGATGCTGATGATGACGACAAATGCTGTTGCGACGACAAATGCTGCTGTGACGACAAATGCTGTTGCGACGACAAATGCTGCTGTGATGACAAAAAAGACGCCGAATAAGCCGCAATCCTCATCTGCCTCAAATTGAAATTTATTTTTCATTGTGCATAGATATTTTTTGAGGCAAAAAACATGAAAGGGTCTGGAAGATTGGTATTCCCTTTGCTTTCAGACCTTTTTTTGTGGGCTTAGTCCGAAGTTCAGAAGACAGCCCCATCCATTCTTTGACGCGTTTAAAGGAGATCTGATCATGCGTAAAAATGGCCTCATTCTTCTATCGATACTGTTTGCACTCTTGCTATCAGGTTGTGGCCCCTCTTTGAAAGAGTATTTTGCAGGCTCACAGAATTATTACAGCCGCGTGACGGCCATCGACAATGCCGAGGTGTGGATCGAACCAGCGACAGTTCCATCCGCAAGCAAAAGCACGACGTATGGTAAAATCGCCTCGACGGTAAACATAGCCTCATCTGTTGCCTCTTATGCGATTTCCACCGACCAAAAGGAGCGATTAAAGAACAATATTGACCCGCAAAAACTCGCCCGCAGGATCGAAACCTCCTTTAACAACACATTTTCGGCACAAACGCAGCTTCAATCAGTAAATCAGTCGCATGCCAATCCCGATTTTAGGATTTTGCTCTCAGTGAATGAATATGGTCTTCGTGCAGAATCGATGGGAAGTGCGATGACATTTTATTTGAACAGCCAAATTAAAGTTGTCCACGTTGCCAGCATGACGACGATTTACGAGCGTCAAATTGAACTTGAGCGCTCCGCTTCAGATTATCCACAACTCAATTCACTGATCAGCAATATTATTGGTGCCGCCTTTAATTTGACGTATTTCTTTAGCTTAAGCGATGCAGACGTGAATACAATTTTTGATATTCTTTGTGACGATGCAGGTAAGAGCATGGCACAACGTCTCGTCGATGATATTTATCATTAAACAAATAAAATAAATGAGCGGCGTATTGCGCAGCAATAGCCGCGAAAGCCGTGCGTATTGAAGCCTTTGGAAGCGACTGAAAGTCGCTCCGAAGGCGAGATAGCACGGCAAAAATAAAAAACTATTCTATCGACGCCAGAAAAAGTCTATTTAGAAATTGCCGCCGTTCCATCCCCAATGTGCAGTAGCACTATATTTGACATAAATGCGATCTGCTGGAATATTTAATTCGTCATTGAGAATATCGCAAATTTCAGCCGTTAAAGCATTAAAAGCGCGAGCATCTTCGCGTCCATAGACGCTAACATCCACGAATGCGGCAGGTTTATTTGAACCTTTGAACCAAACATGTTCGTCACCGGAAAGCGTGACCATTAACCAATTTTCCGATTTTCCAGGGATCACTTCAATGGCTTTGCCGAGGCGAGATTTAATATTATTTTCCTGTTCGGGGGCAATAGAAACGGATGTTTTAATTTGAATACAAGGCATAACAGAGTTCCTTTTATAAAATCTTATTATATATAATAATAAGATTATTTGATAATTATTTATTAAAAAACGGCATCTATCTATAAGACCAGATGCCGTTATTGAAGCATATTAAATTGATAAATTATTTTTTCTTTTTCTT
>JAFOHE010000285.1 GCA_017421975.1 Pseudomonadota bacterium | reverse complement strand
TCTTTCCCTCGTCGTGAATGGTATCAGAACAGGGGTTTTTTGTAAAATTATATCCTTAAGAGATAAATTATTATTTCACAGGTTTATCGGCACACAAATCCGTATCAGGATCACAGTAGTCACTGGCACAGTTCATGTTAATACCATGACACTGAGTACCATTCGGACTATCCAAAGGCGAGGCATTTGTACATTTTTCTCCAGCATGCTTCGGATAGCAAGCTTCACCAGAATAACTATTGCAATCCGTTGATTTTTCTACCCATTCATAAATACCATCATTGTTCGTACATGTTTTGACGATTGATTTTGTATAACCGCCCCAGTTCTCCTCATCTTCTTCACCACCACAGGCATACATCACACTATTTTCAGTACTGGCTGAACAAACAGTCGGATCAACCGGTTCCGGAGCAACACATTTTGCCGTTAATCCATCGACAACACAGGAAGCACCATCTTTGCACGATTCATACGTGTATTGTGTGGAGCTATCGCCTTCAAAACAATAAACCTTCATATTGCCAAAGCAATAATCTGTATCCGTCGAAGTTGAGCAAGGCGTGTTGATAAGATCATCCGCCTTCTTGCAGACATTTGTTATGCAAAGCTCATCAGTACCGCAAGCATTGGCATCAGAGGGATCGCAGGATTTGGCTTCACCGCCTTCACCTTCTCCATTACCACCATCATTCTTCTGCGCACACTTACGCGTTTCATCATCGACAACTTCGCAGTAGCCCGAAATACACTCATCATCACCAAGACAAACGGCATCATCCGGTAACAGGCAACGGAAGGCATTGGCATTATCGGCATCATCCACTTTCGTGTAGTCGCTGCCACAGCTCAACACGGCTTTACAACCATCGGCTGCACTTTCATCTTTCGTCGGGGTGCAGACATACGGCAACGAAACGCCTTTGCAGCCAGCAAAATCTTTGCAGGGGTCATTTTCTTCTTCTGCAGATTCTTCACACGTGAATGAACCATTTTCGCCATCAACTTTGACAAATCCGCTCTTGCAGGTGTATTCGCACGCACAATCATCGCCCTTCGCAACACCATCCGCATTCGCTATGGCATCACATTTGACTTCTTTGCAAGCATTGGCATCATCGTTGTTGTCATCGTCGCTGTCGCTGCCGCACGCAGTCACAAAACCAGCACCCATGAGCGCGATCAACATAGCCATCGAAAACTTTTTCATATTTCCCTCTCTTTTCGTTTTAATTGAATGAAAGCAGCAGATGCTGCACACAAACCACACCCAATGTGGTTCTAACAACCACATCATAGCACCTTCAGATGCATAACGCAAATCAAATGCCAAAATACCATTGATTCTTATTCAAAACGTCCCCTTCAACGACGGTCTGAAGTTCAAACATGCCTTATTCCATGGTATTTGTGTGTTTTCTCAAACGAAAAAATCTGTAAAGCCAATCATCCGCCTCCCCCCCAGCCCCCTAAATCACACCCCAAAAGCCCAAAACTATGACATCTTTGTCCTAATAATTCTGCGCAGCCGACGCTTTTTTCCTCGTACTCTATTCATACCATTCAAGCAAACAACACGATTTGAGTGCATCAGCGCCCTCTGACATTCTTGTCATAGCCACAGTGCGTTATCATTCGTTATCGTCATAGATACAGATAGCGACACCCATGTCCTCTCCATATTTTAGAAGACCAGCGTTGGTCAGGCATACACGCGTCTCCTGCTCGGCACACGTCGTTAAGCGCACCACCGAAGTCTTCCGTCACATCCGTTTCTTAGGCGAGGCGCGTCAACCCCGCCACCGACATAAATTGTGCTTAAAGGCACGCACCTGTCTCTTCATCACACCCACGCGTGCAAATCGCATAATCATGGTCGAGCGGAAACAGCCCCAGCCGCCCATCCTGTGTGGCAGCACACAGATATAAATAGCTGTAAGCATTGCCGTCTTCGTCATACATGCACTTGTACGCCTTTACCCCCGCTTCTTCACAAGCATCGACACAATTGCCCATCAGTGTTGGATCCATTTCAATCGCGCGGTCACTCGGCAAGGCACAGAACTGCTCCCCAAAACAATATGTTCCCGTCATGATGCCGCCATAAGCCGCACTTGAGCTCGTCGAATAGCAGTATGTGAGCCAGTTGCCCTGGCATCTATCGGGATAAGATGCCGTCGTACAGGACTGATTGAACTCCTTCGGCACAAAACCACATCGACCACGCGTACAATCCAACACACACGATTCATAACCATGCTGAAGCGACCACACATAGACGCCTTCTTTTGTCATATCGCATTGCCAGGTAAACGCCAATTGTTCCCCCCAGTTGTCAATGCAGACACCATAAAAGTCGCTGTTCTGATCGGGCTGACACGTATCATAGCATCCCACGCCGTCTTCTGGTGCCGTTGCACACGCACGCGTGCCACAATGCTGAACCGTGACCCGAGATGTATCGCTATCTTCCTCTTTCACACACGAAAACACGCGATTTCCATCACAAAAAGCAAAATCCTTCGACCACACGCAAGGATCGCCGACGCGCATATTCTTCGACGGCGCAAGCGTCGCATCGACACACGCCCCTGTAGGCGTACACACTTTTCCCTCTTCACAGGCACATGCCACACACGTTCCGGCAAGACACGTTTTCGTCGAGTCCTCACACGGATGATCCTTGTCACAAACGCCCAAAACCTTGTCAATGCATTTGCCTTCATGGCAAATCTGCCCATCGTCACACGTCCGTGTCAAGCTGCACGCATCTGCAGCCACACAATGATTCTCATCACACCCATATCCATCGCCGCAATCCGCATCTTCGTAACACACGAGGGCGTCCCACGTGACGCATTTGTTATTCTGACAAATTTTTTCCCCGTCACAAACATCTATCGGCGAACACTCGCCTTCAAAACACACACCATCCATGGCACAGACATGCCCTTCAGGGCACGAACCAGCTGAACATCGTTCAACGCCATCACGAACACAACGTTGTGTATCTTCGTCACACACCATGCCACGCGATGCACAATTGATGTCCGAAACACACTCCACACACGTGCCGTCGGAAGCGCAGACATTGTCCCCATCGCAGTCAAAACTGCTCATACATTCCACACACATATTCACGAGATTACACACCTTACCGCCTTCACACGGTACATGCGGCGAACACTCTCCCGTAACACAGACATAATCGACGCTACAGACTTTACCTGGTGCTTCACATGGCTTTTCCTTCGAACATTCGCGATCATCCGCATCAATTATCTGCTGAATACACACCCCCGATTCCGCACACGCCTTTCCATCCGGACACCCCGTCTGCGCACAGTGCGCGATACAAACGTGATTCGCACAAATCAATGGGTTTGACGACTGGTCACAATCGTCCGCATCCGCACATGCTCCGCCAATCTGGGCTTTCGACGGCGCATCCTCGCCACATCCATACACAGATAGTAAACCAAACAATACTATGATGCTCAAGGGTATTTTTTTCATCTCTGACCTTTGCTATCCAACATCGTTTTCTGCAAATATTTGCTCTGCTTTACTTTAAAAGTAGAGGGGGACATCTCCCCCTACGCGGCTATGCCCACAGGCATACGCCGCTACCCCCACTGCGGGGGTTCCCCCCGCAACGCCCCCAAGACGTTTATTCGCCATACAAAATTTCATGACAAAACAAACCACGGACCGCTGTCAGGGCGATGCAATGACCTAATACCGGTCACATATACCGCCATTGTCGTAAGAGCACCCGTACCAACATTCCTCTGAATCCTCGTTAAAATACGCGGAAATGCCTTCTTCATTGTATTCGCACACATACTTGTCGCTGTATTCGATGTCATTATCCTCGAGATCCCAGCCACAAACATGCTTCGTGGCACCGGACGCAACCTCAGCCGATGAACACTGTTGCGCACAGGCGACGTAATTTGTCCCAGGGCGTTTGGCACAGACATAGTCATCACCATAAAATGCGCCCGTCGTGCCGAGGTCCCAGTTGATGTAGTGCGTCTTGCAATCATAAACCATGACCTGAGAATAATAATCGCTACATTCGACGATAAGATTGCCTTCACAGTGATCTGTATAGGCTCCCGCCGTGCAACTCGTTCCCTGAACCTTATATGCGGCCTGCAAACACACGTTCTGCTTCGGATCACAGTACAAATCAGAAGCACATTTTTTTCCTTCGACTGCATCGTCACAGGCCATGCCCAAGCCTAGACCATCGGCGCTCGCAGAATCAATACATGTGTTATAGGCATTGCACTGCTGGCCTTCCGGACACCATTTGGATTTGGCACGACACTTTTCACATTCCTCCTCGCGCGTCCCATCGCAGAAGGTTTCGCACGTCGAGTAAAAATAACAATCATTGTTCACTTCTTTCGGCGTCACGCACTTGTAATTCGCCGAACAAACCTTTGCCGTATCTTTGCATTCTTCGATTAAGGAACACTCGCCCGTCACGCATTTGCCTTCGTTGCCGCAAACTTCGCCTTGCGCACATTCCCCCTTCGTACAACGCGGAATACATAAACCGGAATTCTTGTCACAAACTGTACCTTCCCCGCATGTCACGCCACTCATCGTGCATTTGTCCACGCATTTTCCGTCGTCACAAATCTGATAATTCAATGAACATCCATCGATCGCAGAACACTCTGCCTCAATGCAGAGCAATGAAGCGGGATCACAGGCCTTTCCCGAACCACATGTTCCCACGGAACACGGTTCAACGCAACGCCCATCCACATCACACAAAAGGCCGTTACATGACGCATCTGACGTGCATTTTTCAACACACACGTGTTTGGAAAGATCACAAACTTTCGATCCTGTACACGCATCGACTTCCGAGCACTCACCTTCGTGGCATAAACCATCTTCGGCATCGCAATACTTGCCATCACCACACGTTCCAGCCGAACACACCTTGATGCACTTGAAATTAGGCACGTCGCAAACATACGTTCTGTCAAATCCGCTCTCATAACAACGCTGCCATGACGTACATTCACCGACGACGCACAAACCGTCATTGTTGCACGCCTGCCCCGCAGGGCAGCCATTAAGGTAGCACTTTTCGATGCATTTGCCGACAGCGGTATCACACACGCGGTAATTCGTACAGCCATCTGACGAAACGCATTGATCGACGCAATGACCGTCATCACAATACTTACCCTCGCCACAGGCAGCGTCATCCGTACAGGATTTCGTCTGCGATGCGCCTACACACGCACCGTCAACACAATACGTGTTTGACTTCGCACACTTTTCTGTCCCGGAACATGTTCCGGAGGACGACGTTGGCGTGACGCATTGTCCATTCACACACTGCTTGTTCTTATCAGCACAGGGAACGGTATCGGAACACACCGGCTTTTCAGCTTCCTCCTTCGTGCATATCCCCGTATCCGCACAAAAATAACCAGGATCGCAGGAATCCGCCTTACACTTCGGCAGACAATACAAGCCATTGATGCAGACACGCGAGGGATCCTCACAAACGTTGTTCGCCAGACACGCAATGACGTCCGAATCGTTGCTTTCGTTACAGGCCGAACATGCGATTGCGCATACAAACGTGAGAATACTTATTTGAATCGATTTTTTAGTCATGTTTTAATTCCTTTCTTTGGAAAACATCGAATGAAATGCAAAAACACAGCCCTTCTCTGTTTTTCCATCACAAGTATCTTTACATCACACCAAAGCCTACATCAACCACCACAATCAAATTTTTTGCCGTATGCCGCACCCGCGGCATAGGCAAAAAAAGGCCGCGTATGGCATTTGCCATAGCGGCCTCGCCGAGCCGTATGCGCCGCAGGCGCATAGGCAGGCACAAAAAAACCTGCCCGAAGGCAGGTTTAATCGCGTTAGGCAACGCAAGAATTAGGCACGACCACGGCCACCCATCGTGAGTGCCATGACAGCTTTCGCCGTGTGGAGGCGGTTTTCGGCTTCATCGTAAACGATGCTGTGAGGACCGTCGATGATGGCATCCTCGACTTCGTTGTTACGGTCGGCAGGAAGGGCGTGCATATAGCAGACGTCTTTGTCGGCGATGGCAATTTTTTCAGCCGTGCATTTCCACGAACGGTGCGCACGAAGAGCATCATCGACAACCTTGACAGCGCCAGCTGCCTGAAGACCGGTCTGATCGTTAACCCAGTTACCCCAGTTTTTCGGAATAACGATGTTAGCATCGCGATAGGCATCTTCTTCATTGTCCGTAACGGTGACGGTTCCGCCATAACGTTCGGCATTCGCTTTGGCTTCGGCGATAACCCAGTCGGGAAGTTCCCAGCCTTTCGGATGTGCAAGCCAAACATCCATACCATAGCGCGGGAAAAGAAGAACCTGAGAGAGAGGCACGGAAATCGGTTTCTTGTGGCTTTCCGCGTACGCCCAGATGATGGAGACTTTGATGCGCTTGAGGTCGCGGCCAAATTTTTCCTGCATCGTCATGAGGTCGGCAATCGCCTGCATCGGGTGATAGAGATCGCACTGGAGGTTCATAACAGGCACCGTCGCCCATTTCGCCATTTCGGTGATGAATTTGTTGCCGTAAGACCAGTTACAGTAACGCATAGCAATGGCGTGACCCATGCGAGAAAGAATGATAGCCGTGTCCTTGGCGCTTTCGCCATGAGCAAGCTGAGCCGTCTGGCCGTCGATGAAATGGCCGTGGCCACCGAGCTGCGTGATACCGGCTTCCATGGAGTTACGCGTACGCGTGGACTGCTCCATGAACATGAGGAAAATGGTCTGATTCTCGAGGGTGTTGTTGATGCGACCCATCGCAAAATCACGTTTGAGGTCCATTGAAACGTCGAGAAGCGTGTCGATCTCGTCTTTCGTCCAGTCACGAAGTGTAACAAAGTGTTTTCCACGGAACTGTGTCTGCATGATTACTCCTGATTCATGATTACCGCCAAAATGGCAAAAAACCTAAGTCTGCCGGTACCACACCGCCACAGACTGTCCTGTCTTTTATTCCTTATTCTGCGCTTTATCAATGATAATTATGGAAATTTTGGCGACGTTCTCGATACCATTTTCCGCATGACGACACCTATTCCAATCCCATTTTCCACACCTTCATCCGACTACATGTCCCCCCCCCTTTTTGTCGCAAAACACCCAACGCCATTTTGCGTCCATCCCCCTCCAAATGGTGCTGCCAAAACGCAGGTGACAATCGCCCTGTCCATACCCATGCAACAGCCCCATTTCAAAGGATGAACGTTCAAACACGTATGCGATTTTCAACAAAAACCATCAGTATTTTTCTCATTATTTTTATTTTCAATATACATTCGAAGATTCCAAAAAACTATTATTTAAAGATAATGACTATCGGAACGAGGAAACCACCGTATGTAACAAAGTTATTTATCGCATTTTCCATGAAAAAATCACCAACACCAACACCAACCGTGTATTTTTCACATTCATTCTTGTCCATAAACTACACGATAATGGCGAATATTATTACAATTCCATCCATAATAGCACTGCCCAATCTGGCATTTTTCAACAGACAGGCATCATCTTTTTCCTGTGGACATCTTTTATAAATACACCACGCGAATCCGTATATTATTAAACATAAACTAGGCAAAATGATCGTTGGAATCGATAATATAAAAATGATAGCACAAATTAAACACATAACTTGAGATAAACTATCTTTTTCTTTAATACTGCCATATGGAATGCCAACAAATAAAAGAATGGAGAAAATCTCAAGACACGCAGACAACAATCCCAACAACAATCCCAAGAGAAGAAGGGCTTGGGGTGTGCCGATGATGCCAAGCGCTTCTTCAATTTAGCTGCTATCCATTACCTGTCCCTCCCAAGGCCAAAGATGGCATAACGCTAAATAGAAACAAAAATAAAGCTATTTTAAAATTTACTTTACCAAAATACGCATCATTTCAATTTTGAAAGTTTACAACGTATACAAAAAGAGACGCTCATTCATTGAGCGTCTCTGTTTTAATTAAACATCTTATTTATCGATGTTTTTGCAATACGTGAGCGGAATGGCAGCATACATGGCAGCGCAGGTCACAAGGTGATCTTTCCACGTTTTTTCATTGGGGAAGTGCGCCTGTTCCTCGGCACCCGGACCAAAGCCGATGCACGGAATACCATAACGGCCCATAATCGAAACGCAGTTCGTCGAGAACGTCCATTTATCAACGACGGGTTCGTCATTGAAGAAGCGCTTGGCATCATCGGCACAACCCAAGCCCTTGTAAGCTTCGACGAGGGATTCGCAGACGACGTGGTTGCGCGGAAGAACCCATGTCGGGAAATAGCATTCGGTCGGATAGAGCAGACCCGTATAGGACTTGCGCTCGTATTTGTACATCGAAACGTCGATCGAATCGCCATATTTCTTGACACTAGGAAGCGCGCGAATTTCGTCGAGGCAGGATTCCCATGTCTCACCATCGGTCATGCGGCGGTCAAGCGAGATGGCGCAGGAGTCGGCGACGGCACAACGGCTCGGCGACGTGAAGAAAATTTCGGAAGTCGTCACCGTACCACGGCCAAGGAAATTCGCTTCTTCCCAGTTCGGATTGTACTTCTTGTCGAGCATCTTGACGAGCCCCTTGATTTCCGTCGAATCGGCAGCGTCATTTTCGTTAAGCGCACGCACGTCGCGGATAATGTCGGCCATCTTGTGAATGGCATTGTCACCGCGTTCAGGGGCGGAACCGTGGCAGCTCACGCCGCGGGCTTCGACGCGGATTTCCATGCGGCCACGATGACCACGATAAATGCGAAGGCTCGTCGGCTCGGTGCTGACGACAAATTCGGGTTTGAGTTTGTCTTCGTTAATAATGTACTGCCAGCAAAGACCGTCGCAGTCCTCTTCCTGAACCGTACCCGTGACGATCAGCGTGTAGTCACCTTCAAGGCCGAGATCTTTGATAATTTTGCCGGCATAGACCATGGCTGCCATGCCGCCTTCCTGGTCGGAACCACCGCGTCCCCAAATTGTCGTGTCGTCTTCTTTGCCCTTGTAAGGATCACATTCCGTCCAAAGACGGATGTCGCCGATGCCGACCGTGTCGATATGCGCATCCATCGCAATGATGTGTTTGCCGTGGCCAATGTAACCCAAAATGTTACCCATCGGGTCAATTTCGACTTTGTCAAAGCCAACTTTTTCCATTTCCTGTTTGATGCGGAGAACGACCTCTTTCTCGTGACACGACTCACTCGGAATCGCAATCATATCACGAAGAAACTGCGTCATTTCCGCTCGATAGGACTGCGCTTTTTCAAGGATTTTTGCAAAATCTACCATTTTTTTTCTCTCTCCTTCGTTAGAAATACATGGCTCCGACAACAAAAATTGAGCCAAAACTCGTGCCCCCTTTTAACCATATTTCACGTTTCGGGCAACGTCATTTTGCGTTCAACAGCTTTTTATTTTGAACCTTTTGCAAGCAGAAAAGTTTAGTCCTTCAATTTTATTCATCTTTCTCATTTTATATTGAATTTTATAATATCGGCCCTGCTATTTCGACGCCCGCATCGGCGTGCGTTCGAAATACGCATGGCCATCCGTCCTATGGCTAAAGCCATACGGACGGATAATTAAGATTGAATTGACACACCATCGCATCGTTGCTATGCTGATCATATCATAATATATGTTATATGCATCCATTTTTGGGGAGAAACACCATGCATCATCAACTTATCCTCAAAGTCACGCTTGACAATCGCACAGAAATCGATTGCACCCCTCTCTATGCGACGGCATCCGGCCTGGGTCTTGGCAATGACGGCATCACATGGCAGGAAGCGTCGCTCGCCACGCTCCATGTCAATGACTACGACGAACTCGTCCTCACTCCCGTCGAGGGGGCAACCTTTACACTCACCCGCCATGATCGAACGCGCGTCATCCGCAAAACGACGCGCATCCTTGTACATGATGAAATCCAGTGGACGGCGACGACAACCCACACCCTCAAAATCAAACAAATCTATCGTTCCAACGTCGTCTCAAATTGGCTCTCGAGGCTCAGCAAACAAGCCATGTTTGCGAGTGCCGCAACCATGCTTCTAAGCATATTGCCGAGCTGCGACACGGTTCCGTCATCCCGCGTCGTCGGCAAAATGCTTCTCGAACCCGATGTCAATACCAATAACCTTGAGGGCAAACCGAGCGAACCGACTTTGCCACCCCCTGAACTTAACGACACAATTGCGGACAGCGCGACACCACCAAATCCAACAGCTCAGCCCGACACACGCCAGGCAATGCCCTCGCCCTCCGCTTCAGACGATATGCCTCTGCCGCCACCCGAACTCGATGAGACAGGCAATCCTCAAGGCTTTGTTACTCCGGAACCCGATCAAGGCCAGGTTCATTCCAATCGTCTCATGGGCGCACCCAAACGCCCTAAACCTATCGTACAGCCCTCTGTAGAGGATTCCCCTAAGCCAGTCCTTCCTGCACGAACAGAAGGCAAAATGCTCATTCTTCCTAATGATAATGATAATGACGAACAATGACGGCCAAATGCTTTGCCTTACCTGAAGACACCGTTCTGTTACCGACACAGCGTGGAGCCCTTGCCATTTCCCCGTCAAAAGGCACTTTTTGCGCCGTCCATGCCGACGAATGCCACGCGATACGTGCGGCGCTCGAAACGGCCAGCGACGTCATTTCAGAACCGCTCAAAACCAGGCTTGACAAGCACGGTTTTTTTGATCCTCCACGCCCCTTCAGGCAGGCGCGGAAACTTCTTCAGTTTCAAGTCACAAACGCATGTAATCTGCATTGTGCCTATTGTAGCGCAGATTCAGGCCATCCTCGCCCAAAAGAACTCTCCTTCGAAGACGTGAAAAATGTCATGGCTGAAGCGATCTCGCTTTTTCCCGATATTCGGTTTTCGTTTACAGGCGGTGAACCGCTCCTCGTGCCTTGGATCTTCGATGCCATCCAAGCGGCGTATGCGTATTCCCATAAGCCCGTGGGTCTGTTGAGCAATCTTTTGATATTGAAAAATAATTCTATTAAATTTCAACAAGTTGTACATCTTCTAAAGCAAAATCAGCTTCAACTTCAAATGAGTCTTTCGGGCGCATCACGTGAGGTATGCGACCGCCTGTCCAGCCGTCCATGTTTTGACGATGCCCTTGCCATTCTTCGTCGTCTTGCCGAAGCCGGCGTCAAACCCAACCTCGACGTCATGCTGAGCGCACCGGATGCCCAGGCAAACGTCGCAGCCTTTTCCGATCTTCGTCATGCGCTTCCCACTGGGATTCACATATCACTCGGCATTCTCTATCCCTGTGGCCGCGAAAAAGGTGAACACACGTTTGCTACCGCCGATGCGCTCGAAGCCACGCTCGACGATATTGCCTTTGAAGGCGGTGTGAGCGTTCCAGCTCCCGACCCCCGCCCCAAAGTCTTTCGCCGCAAAGCGTGCCAGTGCATCGAAAATGAAAACCTCTACATTCAAAGCGACGGCACTATCTTTTCCTGTTTCAAACTCGTCGAACCATTTGGACACATTTCAGAAGGGCTAGGCACCGTTCTTGAGCGAAGAAGAAAGCAAACTCTCCTCGCCGCCGATCTCCCCTTGTGTTGCGACTGTCCGTTCGTCAGTCTATGTGCCGGTGGCTGCCATGCTGACAACATCATTCTTGAGGCCTCTGTCAAAGCCCCCATCTGTGGCCAGTGGCGAAAACAACTCTTCGCCGAAATGCTCTTTGAAGACAAAAGCTACGTGTTCGACTGGCCGATCATGCATCAACTCGCCGAAGCCAAAAAACGCGGTATTTCCACGCCATCCTTTGTCATTACAGCTTTCTGCACAAATCACCATTTGCTTCAGGGCAAGGGCATAAGCGAGTTCCCGTAAACGTTCCATATTCCATTACTAATATCTCGTTTTTAAGACATTAATATCTCGTTTTTAAGACCAATCTCCTATCTCGTTTTTAAGACCAGTCTCCCGTTAGATGACAAAACCATCCCCTATGCCCACCACAGAACAGCTTATCCATGCGCTTTCACAACCCACGACAAACGCGTTTTATCTTGCCGTCACGGGCGATTGCCATGTTGGCAAAACCACCTGGCTGAAGCGTTTCTTTTTTGCTATACAAAACGCAGGTCTTACGGCGGACGGATTTGTAGAAGAAGCCATTTTCGAGGATGACAAACGCATCGGCTACGATTTCAGGGATCTTTTGACGAACGCCACTGTTCCCGTTGCACGCAAGGCTTTTGGCGATATACATTATACCTTTTATGAGGATGCCTGGCACTTTGCTGCCACACGCCTTCGACGTTCATCCCATGTTCCAATAATTATCGTGGATGAGCTGGGACGCATAGAAGCCAAAGGCGGCGGTATCATGCCCTACCTTATGCCATTTCTCTCGGAACGCAGGCATCACCTCATCGCTTCCGTGCGTCAGAGTGTCCTTCCAGAAATCGAAGCCCAGATTGGCCCGTTCAACACAATCATTACGCTTTCCCCTTTAACATAAGACGGAAATACCTTTAGATGAAACATCTGCGTCCGCCTGAATCGCGTGGTTCGCTGCATGGCGTTCGTATTTTGATTGTCCCACAATCATCATCATGCTATAACCTTAATATAAGGGAGTAGCGAGCTTACTCCCTATTTGTATTTTATTGGCAACAAATACAACATAACGACATCCGATCTTCACAAACACCATTCATCCAAAAATAGTCCGTTTGTTTGAAGCCTTTATCCCCTCTTCAACGCGTTATCCAGATGCACACATGTGTTTTTCAAGCGTAGCCTGGCATCGCGACGGGGGCATGAATCGTTCGGATATTCCTTCTCTTCATGGAGTTATCGTGAAAAAAGCATTGCTATCATCCCTCGTCATTGCCTTATCCACGCTCACGCTGGTCAGCTGTGGCTCTGACGATTCCAATGATTCTGACACACCAAAAGATGAAAACAAAGCCCTCGAGATTGGCCAGGCCTGTACATCGGACGAAGAATGTCTCAGCCAATATTGCGACGAAACAAAGCATTGTGCCGAAAAGTCAACAGTGCCTCCCAAAAAAGCCATCGGTGAAAGCTGTACCCATTCCGATGAGTGTTTAAGCGCATATTGCGATGAAACAAAGCATTGTGCCGAAGAAGTGGATGTGAACGTCAACAAAGCAAACGGTGAAGAATGTGCCAGTGCCGACGAATGTCAGAGCGGTTACTGTAACAATCAAAATCGGTGTGACGACGCCCCATCAGACAATGGCAAAGCGGATGGGGAAACATGCCAAACCGGCGCAGAATGTGCAAGCCACTACTGCTCATTTGAAGGCCTTTGTTCAGACAAACCCAACATTCATCGCGAAGTGATTGCCCTGCAAGACATTCCAAATGGGCAAAATAATACAGATGGCGCGACGTGTGACCCTGCGACCTTTGTCGAACATTGTGATGGCGATGTTCTGGTCTGGTGCGAACAGACAAAAGACAAGCAATACGTCGTTAAAACCGATGCGTGTGATGAAGCGCATCCGTCTTGTGTCCTCACCCTTCTCAATGGCGCCAATCACGTCATGTGTGTCGGTTCAAGCGACAAATGCAGCGCATCATCCAAAGATGAAATCAATTGCGACCACGATGACTATGGCAATGAGATTGACATCCATTTTGAATGCAGCCAGACGGAAGATGGAAGTTATTACTACGTTTACGCAGGCACGCGGTATTGCCTTGGTGCATGCACACAAAAAAGCTGTATCGAACAGACGTGTGATCCCGACAAAGGCAGATTTACGTGTAGTGAAGATGGCAAATACATGCTTGAATGTGATGAAACACCGGACGGCCGCTATGTCTATCATTCGTATGCATGCAGTCAAGAAGGCAGCGACTATTTGTGCCAGCCATTGGAGGATTATGACGGCTGGGCAATGTGTATGTAACCAACGCGTGCATGAACCGGCGCGTATGCCAGAGGCATAGCGACCGGCGCTCGGGCGTATTGCAAAGCAATAGCCCGAGCAAACGTGATTTGTCGGCGCGTATGCCGAAGGCATAGCGACCGGCGTGCGGGCGTATTGCAAAGCAATAGCCCGCGCAAAGCATAATGACAAGGACGCCATGTCCGCAGGCGTCTTGGCCCGACTTTGCACCATTAAATCTTCCGCATTTTTTGAGTCTTTTGCTTTGCCACAAGCAAACGCAGACAAATAAAAAGTCTAAAAGCCCTTTGACAATCACCGATACGTGCTTATAAACAGGCCGCCCTCTTGCGAGGACACGCGTAT
>JAFOHE010000284.1 GCA_017421975.1 Pseudomonadota bacterium | reverse complement strand
GAGACAGCGTGTGAAATCGAACTGACGCCTCAGCAGCAGGCGATTGTGAAAGCGGAGACGGGGCGTGATATGAAGGTACTCGTTCTCGAAGATGGGGATGGCAATTTTGCGCGTCACATGTCAGGTTCGAGTCCCGATGATTTTACGATTCTGGCGATTCGTCAGGCGGCTCGCCTTAATGAATATGATGCGGATTATCATAAATATCTGGAGGCATTGGCTGCCTGGCAGGCCAGTCTGAATGAGCCCGATCCGGCGGATGCCATGGTCGAAGCGGCTCAGGTGGCTGCTTTGCAGGAAGCGGAGCGCCTGAAACTCTTTTTCCAGGCCGAAACCGAAGCTTGTCAGAATGCGCGTGAAATGGCCAAAATTTATTGGGGCAAGAAGGACAAACCTTCCGCATGACGGGCTGGCAAGCGGAAGTGGCAGCAGAAATCCTCACAATGGGCAATGATACAGAGTGGGGCCACGGAGGGTGGTCATGCCCACGTTCAAACGGTTTTCACGGTTTTCGTTGATGAAAGGAGATTGCAAGATGGCACTTGATGCATCAAAAATAGAGAACGAGCGCAAGGCGCTCATGGTCCTTGCTGAAGCGGTTCAAAATTGCAGCGACGAGGAACGTCCCATGCTGATGGAAGAGATCAAAAAAACCGCAGAAAAATTGCAGTCGCTTTGCGACGAACTTCAGGCGGAAGCCGATCAGATGGCTGCAGCTCTGCCTCAGGATGAGGAGCTCAATGTCGTTGTGGAAATCGTGCTGACGCCCGATCAGCGTAAACGCGTTTTGGCGGCGACGGGTGTGGATGTGCCCAGTGTGAAGATCCCGGATCCCGACGCACTTCTGACGAAAAATATGCAGCACGTCGAGCCGGAGTTTATTGAAATGTCCGCTATGGAACAGGCAAAACGCTTCAAATCGATGGTCGAAGATGCCAATATCGATGTTCCGGAAGAGGAAGGCTGAGTTTAGGCTGTTGTTCTGGGGCAAGCTTTGCGAGAGACACGTCTGATCAGAGGGCTTTGCTGCAGAAAACGCATCAGTAAGCTTTATGTTGTCTTGAACAGCCATATAAAGGAAACGGCATTATGGAAGAAAAAAAGTACGTCAGTTGTGACATCAATTCTAAGAGCCTTGACAAGGTAAAAGCCCTTCTGGCGAAAGCGGGGCCGTATGAAGCGGATGAACTGAAAGCGGCGAGTGCCAATGGCATCACGGGCTGGTGGTACGGTACTTTTTGTGACGAACAGCTCGTCGCGGTCGCCCGCATAGATGAACACCTCGTCCAACTTTATGCGCATGAAGCAGATGCCATGGTTGCCTTGGGGCGCTCGCTTGCCCATGGACAGGCCAAAACCGGCAACAGCAAGCAACATCAGATCTTTGGGCCGGACGATATCGTTCTCGCCTTCTGGCAGGGATTTAAATCGACGAACAAAGAAGTTGTCGCGGATGTAAAATTGAATCTCTGCCGCCTTTCTGCGGTGCAGTGCAAACAGAACGATGCTTATACGGAACGTCAGGCGATTAAGAAGGATCTTCCGCTTGTCATTGAGTTTCTGGGTGAAGCGCTCATTGATGAACTTGGTATGGATCTTCGACGTGTCGGCCGTGAATCACTCGAAAAGATGTGTACATCATGGATTTCCGAAGGCATGATCAGAATCGGTTCACACAGAGGCAAACCGGCCTTTGTTCTGAAGTATTCGGAACAGGATGGCGTTGCCATGATCGAACAGGCGTTTTTCCCCGTCGCCATGCGTCGTCCCAAAGTCATGCGTGGCATCCTTGCCAGAGTCTGTGAGACGCTTCTGAATGAGAGTCCGTCTGTCATGTACTATCTTGATACGACGAAAGAAGATATGGCGGCGGCGATTGCCGAAGTCGGTTTTGAGAAAATTGGAGCGGCGCGCATGATGCGCCTGAGATAATTTGAACGATCTGAGTCTTTACGAGTCCGCCTGGCGTGCTTCCGGTTCTGCGCATCCCAAAGGCGTATGGCAGCGCCTTTGGGCATCTGGAAGCGAACAGTGTCGGGCGGAATTTGTATCCGGTCGCGTCGCACGCTACGAAATGGCATCAAATCTGGCGATTCATGTCCTGAGAAGTTCTAAAAAAGGCAGTGCATGGGCCGTGCGTGAAGCCTGCTTTGAGGAGTTTTCGGGGCTCTCGCTTTTGCAAAAAGACTCGGAGTATTACTTTTCCACGCTTGCAACGCAAAAGGATGTGCAGGTAGCCAGCGAAGCCAAAGACGCGTATGATGATGCGTGGAAACAGGGCTACGATGCAGAACTTGCTGCAGGCTTGCCGGCACTCATCTTTCATCGGCTCTGGCATTCAATGCGCGTTCTGTTTAAGCGTGGCATCGTTTTTGATGGCGTGGTGACGTGGTCGAACGGGCGCATTGCCTGGGAGGGTTCGCCGCTCCCTTTTGCCTGGTGTGACGAAAGCGGGGCGACGTTTTCGCCGTTTCCGCGTATCGACGAACGACTGACGTTTTATCATGCGGGGTGCGCGTATCGGCGACGGCATATCGTCCGCTCTTCCGGAAGTATTGATCCATGTCCCGATGATGAGGTTTTGTGCGATGAAATTCTGCGTCTTGACGGTTCCAGACTCGTCGCCATGAAGCCAGGCAATATCGATGCAATTTTTTTGTCACCGCACGCAGCCTACGAACTCTTATGCGAAATCTTGCCAGCTTTTTGTCTTTCGGACGCGCATCATCTTTCTTTTTCGAGCCTTTTTTCCAAAGAAATGGATGAAACAAAGCACGATTTTCAGATTTTGTGCGATCCGCTTTCTCCGCTCTTTCGTCACAAATCAGAACCGCTAGATGCGCGTGGAAAGTGTACACAAAAAGTCACGCTCTATGCACATGGCTGCCCGGCCGGCCTCGTTTCTTCCGACGTTCCCGTCAAACTGCCTTCGTCAGCTTCCCAGCCAGCATGGGCGCATCTCATCAGACAGCAGACGCCAAATGGTCATGCGATTGACGCCGTGGGTACGCCGCACGTGTTCTATCCAGTGATTTGTCCTTCGTCGGAAAGTGCGTTTCCGAAATTCGATCGTTCGCTCATCGGACGGACAGCACAACGCGTCCTCGTGATCGAAACGATTCGGTTCATACATACGGGTGATTCGACAGGACGGGCGTTTGTCTATGTCCCGGAAGGCGGCGTCCTGTACGTTGATGGTTGCGCTTATGGCTACGTTCAGCCATTCCGCATTGAAATCTCCATAGAAATGCTTTTGCGTTCCCTCGATGTCGTGTCATCGCCTGAATTATGCTGTGGCGCTGGGGTGTGCGCTTTGTCGCTCGATATGGCGGGCATTTTCGACCGACTCATTGTATAATCACGAAGCCACGCTTTTTGTATGTCCAAAGGATGTTTTATGAAACGACGCCAATTTTTACACATCACGGCACTTTCTGTCGCTGGCACCTGTTTTGTGCCACATCCATTGTTTGCCGATGAGACATCATCTGAGGAAGAACCTTTGCCGACGGCTTCGCAGCCAGCGCAGCGTCCTGACATCACGTTTGTGACGGAGAATCAGGATGTGACAACGGTGGGGTTTTCCGATGCACGCAGTTGTACCTGCGTCCTTCGGGAGGAGCTTATTTTGCACTAACCGTGCAGACGGGGAATGCTGTTGATCGGCCACGCGCGTGTTAAAAAAGTGGGTCGGTCACGCGTATGTTACAACACAGCAACCTTCAAACTGTGGCGGTTTATTCATGACGAACCTTTGATTGAGAGAGACAATATGTCAGTACGAGAACTCGTGATATTAGGAACGGCGGCACAGGTTCCCACGCGGGAACGCAACCATAACGGTTATTTCTTGCGTTGGGACAACGAAGGAATTTTATTCGATCCTGGCGAAGGGACTCAGCGGCAGATGACTTATGCCGATATATCCGCATCTTCAATCAGTCGGATCGCACTGACGCATTTTCATGGCGATCATTGCCTGGGAATTCCCGGGGTCGTTCAGCGCCTCAGTCTTGACAAAACGCCGCACCGCGTCCATGCCTATTTTCCTGCATCAGGCGAGTGCTTTTGGAATGCGATGACGCATGCGTCACTCTTTCAGAATGTCGTCGATATTGAAAAGCATCCAATAACGGAACCGGGCGTCTTGTATGAAAATGACAAAATTCGGCTGATATGCGCCCCCCTTGTCCATCGAACCGAATGTTATGGATACCGTCTCGAGGAATTGTCGACGCGCTCGATATGCATGGATCGTTTGAGCGTGTACGGCATCAGCGGCCCCGATGTCGGAAGGCTCAAAAAACAGGGGTATCTCGACACGCCAAAAGGCCGAATTGAGCTGTCGGATGTGAGCGTCGAACGCCAGGGGCAGAGTTTTGCCCACGTCATGGATACGCGCCCCTGCGACAATGCGCGGATGCTCGCACGCAACGTCGATATTCTTTTGTGTGAAGCGACTTACTGTGAATCGGAGGCGAAGCAGGCTCACGAGTATATGCATTTGACGGCACGCCAGGCGGCGGAAATCGCACGTGACAGCCACGTCGGAAAACTCGTTCTGACGCACTTCTCTCAGCGGTATCTCACGTTGAACACGTTACTTCAGGAGGCGAGGGAGGTCTTTCCAAACACGCAGCTAGCGCATGACTGCCAGCACATACCCTTCCCAAAACGAAAGCGCGGTATGGGAGAATGAATTTTGGGGTGCGCCTATGCCTCAAGGCATACGGCGCACTTGATGGCGCTATGGCAAAGCCATACGCGCCATTGGGCGCGGCTTCTGACGATACGCCGCGCTTTTTTTGTCCGTCTGATCGTGACAATTTTTGAAAAAAAATTGTCAAAAAAAAGAAAAACTGCCCTCAAAGCAAAATGAAGCGCAGAGGCTATAGTCAGGACTGAGACCCATCATATTCCTTTGGGGTGGCCTTTGCGTGAGCCGTTTTCATTTTTCATTTTGCAGAAGGAGACAGAAAATGGACAAGAAGCAGCAGGATGTGTTGATGAAGCATTACGCGGCTGTCAATTCGATCGTGAACATGATCGCATCCAGGTTTTCACGCAAATATGCGTCAAGTGCCGGGCGTAAGGAAATGTTTGATGAATTCCGTAGTTTTGCCTGGCTTCAGGTCGTCCTTGCCATGTCGCGCTACGACGAAGGTATGGGATGCAGTGTGACTTCCTTTTTGTGGTCACAGATTTGGGGACGTGTGGCGCGTTATGTGCCGACATATCTTGCCATGCGCCGCATGGACGAGATTGAGCCCAACGTGATGCCGGAGGCGAGCTTAGTCGAGGATGGCGAAAACTGGAAGAATACATGGCATGCGGATCCCTGGCGGTGCAGGCCGGATCAGGTGCTTGAGTACAAGGAGCGTATGAGGCTTCGCAGGCGTTTATACCGCTATTACGGCAATGATATGCGTGACGCCTATGCCGTTTCTGAGTGTGAGCAAATGAGCAATGCCGAACGCCAAAAAATGTTTCGGCGTCGGCAGCGTATGGTTTCAGAAATGCGCATGTGCCTAGGCAGGGATCGCGGCTATTTTTCTAAATACCGCAGTGATGTCAACCTTGCACTGACAGCATCGCAGGTTTTTCAGGCCGTGACCAGCAAGGAAGAGGAAGCCGTCAATCGTTACGCTTATCTCGATCCGTTTGGCAATGACAATGCTTCACAGGTGTGTCGTAAGCCTGAGATGGTTCGGACACAGGACAAGGCGGTGGACGGCGCGGTGAGCGGATGTAGGCGTGTGGTACAAAAATGTGGCATGGAACGCCATTTATCAGGTGTAGAAGGTGACAGACATGCGTCTGTGTGAGACATGCAGTGTGGGGTAAACGTCAGGGCGTCATCATGGCGTTATTTGAAATATAAATAATAACATGGCATATTTCATGCTAAAACAAAATATTTTCTGGCAAAGCACGCCGGACCGCAGCGCCGCAAGGCGAAGAGGGGGGCGAGCCGTATTGGCTCTGAAAGAGCCAATAGGCGCGTTGGGGGGACACTTCCCCCGCCCAAGCCTTGTCTGATGTTTTCCACAGACCGTTGCGCAAAAAAGTTTTAGTATAAATGTAGGTATAAATCTTTTAATTATGGGGATTTGTACGTATATGTGGATAGGTAGACTTCTAGGTCTATGATCGGCTATTCATGAAGAGGTGAAATATGCATATAAACAACAGGTTTGTAGTGAGCATAGTTTTGTGTGTGTTGTTATGCGGATGTAGTCACACGAACTGTGTGGATGATGGAACGTGTGAATGTGTGACGCGTTACGACTGTAAAGCGGATCAGCTTTGTGTTGAAAAGAAGTGCATCGACCGAGATACGACGCCATGGATTGTGGCGACACGAAAGTTCGGCGAAGCGTGCATAGGGAATAGTGAGTGCGTGGATGGTTATTGTTTGCCGCTTGGACCGTCGAACGGCGGTGTGTGTACGCGGCCATGTGATGCGGAAGCCACGTGCGATGAGGGTTGGGAATGTCTGGCTTGGACGCATACAAAGCCGAGCAATGCGCCTGATGACGTCCATGTCTGTGTACAGAATACGGGCAGCCGACTTTGCATGAATTGTACGATTGACGGCCATTGCAATGCGACGGGTGACTTGTGTGTCGAATTTGATGAAGTGCGCTTTTGTGCCAAGGACTGTTCAAACGGCACGTGTCCCAAGGGATACGAATGTCAGCCCTACACACGTGATGGAGAGACGTATCAGCAGTGTATTCCCGTGGGAAATTCGTGTGAATGTGGTTTGGCGACGGAAGGCATGGGCATTGCCTGTACGCGGGAGAACGAACATGGCGTGTGTGCTGGATGGTCATTTTGCAACAACGACAATGGTCGGTATGTCCAGAGCGCTTGTGATGCGAGGGAACCCGCGCCAGAAATGTGCAATGGCATTGACGATGACTGCGACGGGTTGACGGATGTCTTTGATCCGAGTCTTGTGCCGGATGAGGGGATGTTGGCGGAGGATTTTCCGATCTGTCGCATGGGTGGGTGCGTTGGAAAGTGGCAGTGTCGGACATCGGGGGATGTCACGGCGTGGACGTGTGATGCCGGCGATCCTGAACGCGAGGTATGTAACGGTCAGGATGACAACTGCGATGGTCGCATTGACGAGACATTTACGGATGCGGATGGCCATTATGTTGATCTGCAGAACTGCGGCGCATGTGGTGCGGATTGTCATCAGATGGTGGCGCATCTGGCAAAAAATGCGGATGGCAGTGTGAGGGATGACGCGGTTATGTGTGAATGGCATGCGGATGAAGGCACGTCGCGCTGTCGTCCGATAGCGTGTGAACCTGGTTATTATCCTTATCCGCATGAGGCGCCCGTGACGTGTGTGAAGCTTGAATCGCCGGCATGTCAGGCGTGTTCTGAGGATTCGGACTGCCAGGTGTATAGCGATCGTTGTATTGCGCTTCAGAATGATTATGGGCGTTATTGCCTGCAAAGCTGTGCGCCGCTTTCGCCCTACGAGGGATGCCGTGGTGCGATTGGTCAGCAGGATTGCTGTCCGTCGGGCTACACGTGTCAAAATGTGTTTGGTGATCTTTTGTGCATGCCGGGCGGCGAAACGTGTACGTGTGACGTTTCAAAACTCGGCATGACGCGAAACTGCGTTGCGACGACGACGACGGATGTTTGTCAGGGGCGTCAGACATGTGAGAAGATTAGTCAGACTTCCTATTCTTGGAGTGTGTGCGATGCATCCACTCTCAATGAAGAAGTGTGTGACGGTCAGGATAATGACTGTGATGGCGAGGTCGATGAAGAGTTTAGGGATGACAAAGGCAGGTACAACCATGTTCTTCATTGCGGTGCGTGCTATGAAGACTGCGACAGCCGTTGGAAAGCCAAGGAAATGCATGCGACGGGCGATTGTATCCTCAATGAAGAGGAAACGTATGTCTGCCAGTTCATGGGGTGCAAGAAGGAATCGCTTGTTGTGGGGAAACGTTGTTCGGACGATGGCGATTGTGCAGCGACGGAAAAATGCGACCAACAGCATTATTTTTGTATTGCGAGAGAAGGGGAAATGACGGCCAGGAAGTGTTCAAAAAACGCGGATTGCCAGTCACTGAGTATGTCGCACCAATGCGTGTCAGGGGAATGCCGCGTTGAAGTTCAGTTTCATAACGTCAATGGAATTGATGCGGATGGCTGTGAATGTGGGGAGGCCGTGAAGGCTGGTGAAGATGTGCCGGACACGTTTGATGCTTTCCCTGATGTGGAAGCGCATTATGCGGATCGCAATTGTGACGGGATTGATGGTGATCTTTCGACATCGCTCTTTGTGAATGCACAATCGACACATTCGTCCGGCACGCGTGAAGCACCGTATCGAACGATCATGGAAGCGGTCAAAGCGTTTGATGCTTCGAAGCACAGTGCTATTCTTGTAGCCGTCGGTACGTATCGTGAGCAGGTCGTTATCGGATCCGGAATCAAGCTTTATGGCGGCTATGCGTCTGATTTTTCTTCGCGCAACATTGTACTTCATCCGACGCAGATCGAAGCGCCTTATGTCAAGGGCAGCAAACACCAGGGTAGCCTTGTCGTGACATCGTCTCAGCAGGAAACTGTCGTCAATGGCTTCCGCATCAAAGGCTATGATGTGACGGAAACGTCGGAAACAGGGGTTGTCGGTACCAACGCTTATGCTGTTGTGATAGAGAATGGTTCGAATAAATTGTCGTTATCGAACAATGAAATTTTTGCAGGTACAGGCGGCCAGGGAGGGCGTGGCAAGTCTGGTGAAAGCGGTGCGAATGGCGGCAACGGCGAAAATGGACATGAAAGTTTTGAGTGTAACACGGCCTATTGCGATGGTGTTTCAATGATCGGCGGCAAGGGCGGTGTGAATGCTTCGTGTAAGAGTGCGAATGGAAACAGCGGTCGAACGGCGTATGGTGGTGTCCAGAGTGGGTCTGTGAGTTATGGCATAGACGGTTCCGATGGAAGTTCGAGTACGTATCGTCATGCCGAGCCTGGGCAGGAGCTTTACTGCAAATATGACTGCACCGTCGGTGGATATGCGAACGGTGGCAATGGTCAGAATGGCAATGTCGGTGAATTTGGCAAAGGCGGTTCTGGTTGTTGGGAAAAGGAAGGCAGCATTGTCGATGGCTATTGGGTGGCATCTGACGGCATGGACGGACGATCTGGTTCTGCAGGTTCTGCCGGCGGTGGCGGTGGTGCCGGTGGTGGTGCTGTCAATACGAATGCGGGAACTGGATGCACGATTGGTAATCCTTGGGGTGATGTTGGAGGCTCGGGTGGCGGCGGCGGCGCCGGCGGTTGCGGCGGTACATTTGGGTACAGTGGTAGCGGCGGCGGCGGGTCTTTCGGAATATGGATTGTTTCCGAAAGTTCGTCTTCGAAGATTGGTGCTAACATCATCCATCTGGGAACGGGTGGCGATGGTGGCGCCGGTGGTGCCGGTGGTGCCGGTGGCATTGGCGGAAAAG
>JAFOHE010000283.1 GCA_017421975.1 Pseudomonadota bacterium | reverse complement strand
TATTGGCTCGCACTTCTGCTGCAATCTTTACGATTGCTTTGTGTTTCTTTCTCTTCTTCGGTTTTCATCAGTGCCATCGGAGCATTTGCCCCGTCGGCGAGGGTGACTTATACGCGTTCACCCCCCTCTCGTCAAGATTTTTTTTATTTTTTTTATTTTTCCATCTTTCACCCACCAAACCACATTTCCATCTTTCCATCGCGCCTTCACTTTCATTGCGCCTTCACTTTCATTGCGCCTTCACTTTCATTGCGCCTTCACTTCCTCGGAAATTTTAACCACAGACTACGCCAACCATGACCATCCGAGACAACTTGCACACACGTTCGATTCCATAGTAAAGACTCATCCTGCTTTCGGGGTTTCACGATATTTCCCTTACTTTCGGGGTTTCACGATATTTCCCTTCATCTGCACTGTCCTATCAGACGACTCTGCTTCACCGCTTAAAGTCAGCTCATTCATCCGGCTACCCAGTTAAAATGCGCCATCATTGCCTATTTGCTCATTTCGTTTTTTCTGCGATTTTTTTGGCTGCCTGTGTCCATCATTCGCCCGAAATCACAAACGCATCGTTCATCGACACATGCCAAGCCGTGGCCACACCTGACGTGTGTGGACAAATCGAAACCACGCCTTCCGACGCCATGGCCTTTCAATATTTTGAAACGCCAGAACACGATATCGCCATCCGCCGTAGCAATGCACACCACTGGACATTCACCCCTGACTTCGTCTTTGAACACACCCCTGATGCTGCCCTCGAACGCGCGCTTCAGGCCATTAAAATGAACGATGCCGACACTTTCTGCAGCGGTTTTGACGCCCCACAAGCATGCGTCCGTCTATTTTATCAAAACCAGAACGTTCTCCATGAAACCTACGTTCAACCCAAAAGTGTCTCTTTATGGACGAAAACGCGCGACAACTACTACGTGACGCTCGCGCACATCACCTTTATTTTCGCCCCCGACACCGCCACTTCTTCTTCCAAATGGCGCCTCGTCTCACTTTGCACGTTTTCCGACGGCCAGTTTCCCGATTTTGCTCCCTGCAAATAACGCTTTCTTGCCACATTCCCAATAATTGTGGCAAATTAACCCATGTTCTTGTCTATGACGCGTCACATCCGTAACGCTGACAGATTTAATTCTGCTTACAATACAAGGTTGATAACGATGAGTTTAAACACCAGTCCGCTTTCAGGTTCCAAAAGTACGTCATCCAGTCTCCCCAAACTAACAAAACTTGGTGGCGGCCTTAGCAAAAGTGGTTCCACGCATCCGAAGCTTGGTTCCAGTGGCCTGAAATCACTGACCCTACCCAAGAAAAAAGACGCTTCTCCCGAAGCCAATTCCGAAAAAGAAGCCCTCAAACCCGATGAGACACCGGTGGCAAAAGAAGCGGAAAAACCTGCAGAGGAAACGAAAACAAGTACCGCTGAAGCAGCCGCTTCGTCCCAGGAATCGTCTGCACCGCCCGTGTCCAAAGCCTCGGAATCAGCCGCCGAAGAAGAGGAGGAGCAAGATATTGCCGGCTCTTCAATCAGTATGCTGATGCCGGATATTTCTGCCTTCCTTGCCGCCGACGAAGGCGATGAAAACGAAAAAACGACCGTCCAATCCACTGACGAATTCCTCGGCCATCTGTTAGGCGGTACGGCTGCTGATGAAGACTGGTCGCTCGACGACATCGCCAAAACGTCCAAAGTGCCCATGGGCATGTCCGTACAAGCCACACCGGCCTCGTCGAACGCCTCTGACATTCCCAAAATGCCGGAAGTCCCATCCGTCAACGTCGATACCTCCAGTACGGGTGTTTCAAGCATCAAATTGACAACGCCGAGTATTGAGATGCCTGCAGCCCCCGCCGTTGCGCCCGTTTCCGCCGCTGTACCCACGCCCGTCGCGACAACCGCTCCGGACGCACCCAGCCTTTCAGATATTCCGGCACCGCCTGTTGCACAACCACAGTCTGAAGTTTCACCGTCATCTGTCCCCGATGCCGATTCGGATAAAGAAATCGCCGCTGCCGCTCCCGACGCGCCTGCCGCCTCGCCCGCGGCACAAAAAATGACGCCCGAAGAAGAGATGCTCGCGCTCATGACGCCCGAAGAACGCAAGGCCTATGAAGAAGAAAAAATGCTCGAGCAGATGACGCCCGAAAACCAGGAAGCCTATATGCTTGAGCAAATGACACCCGAAGAACGCGAAGCTTATCAGGCTGAAAAAGCAAAAGCGATGGCTGACGAGGAAATTAAAAAACAACAACGTCGTCAGGAAATGTATGAGAATTATAAGCTGGATCAGCAAAACGCGCCCAAAAAGAGCAATGCCATGCCGATCATCATTATTGTTCTCCTCCTTGTTGCCGTTGGCGCTTTCACAGGCATCTACTTCAAGGGTGAAGCCGAGAAGGCCGAACGAGAAGCCGCGGAAGCGCAGGCAAAGGCTGAGCTCGAAGCCGCTGCGGCTGCGACACCGCAAAAGACCGTCTCCGACTTCAAACTCGACTGGTATAACGTCCATATCGATTGTCCGGAAGGCGCCATACTCTATGTCAATGGTGTCGAAACGGATGCAAAATCGCCCGTCAAATTCGTCAAGGGGTTTTCCAACACCGTCATCGCCTATCTCGACGGCATGGTTCCCTTCTTCAAAACCTTTACAAAAGATGACGAAATCCCCGAAACGATCAAGGTCGAGTTCGAATTGGACGAACTCTATATGAAAACCACGGTCGAATTCAAATTCGAAGACGCCTCCATCAAGGGCAACGACCTCAAAATCACCTACGATGGCCGCACGCTTTCTTCGATGCCAAACGAATTGCATGACGTCGTCATGGGGCGGCCACACACACTTATTCTCGACAAGCCGGGCTACGCCAAACATCTCCACATTTTCTGGCCCACCAAAATGAAAGGTTCCACCAAAGCACGCGTGACATTGCCTTCGCTCACGACGATCAACAATGCCCAGAGTGGCACCACACTTAACACCAAACCGTTCCCCAAATCCGTGGAACCCTATGGTATCCGCATCCGCATGGGCGAAACAACCTGGCAAACTGAAACTGAAATTAACGCGCCACACGATGCCTTTGTTGAGTACGCCATAACGCGTAAACAACGCATTCCCCTCAATATCGGCCTCTATCCTGACGCCTATGGCACCGTCAACCTCGACACAGATCTCCTTCAGGATCCCTTGGGCGAAGCCCTCGTCTCCTTCAAAGTCCCCAAAGGCGCAAAAAAAGACGCCCTCGACGATCTTCAAATCTGCTTCCGTCGTGAAGGCGTTTGCATTTGCCCCGATATGAAAGCCGAGACAGCCATTCCTTCCGGTCCGGACTGGAAAGTCATCGCTTACGTCATGCAAGGCAATACAAAGGATATTCTGCGAAACGAATATAGCCAGGAACTCAAGTCCAAACGCGGTTACATTTTCTCGCCCAAAGTCAACAAAGGAAGCCTCGTTCTGGATACGCCTGAATGGCGCGTCGTCAATGATGCCAAAGATCAGGATAATAAAACCAAAGCCAAAAAATAAATGATCATATTGAGGGGGAATGCCCCCTACGCGGCTATGTCCTAAGAAAAACGCGTTTAACACGCTTTTTCTTAGGACATACGCCGCTACCCCCGAGCGGGGGACACCCCCGCAACGCCCCCAAAGCGCTGCTTCGACAACATTAGCAACAATTGTTGATGTGATACATTATATTTATATTTCCCAAAATAGATATTTAACCATACAAACGCATGAGAATTTGATTTCTTCACAAGATGTAGTATGAAATTGCGTGATCGGTGAAACAGAAGTCTTTTCAAGTCTTCAATTTTTAGTTTTCACAAGTCATCTATTTGATATAGTAAACAGACATAATTTTTTCTGCCACAATTCGAATGGAGACGATGAATGTCAATGCAAAACTCAAATGATTCGATCGCTCAGAAGCTTCTTGATGAATACAATCATCATCAGGAAATGAACGAAGATGACAGCATTGATTTTGGTGACGGAATCGCACAGGATGCAGTCATTTCTGTAGAAAGAGAACAACCATCTGTGCCGACGCCTGCGAGCGAAGAGAGAACCTGTACAGAAATTCCGCTCGAAAAGATCGAACACAAAGACGGTGGCACGCTCATGCTCAATGCGAGCGAGATTTCCGAGTGCAATGAAGAGCAGCAGCAATTCGAAGTGGAGCAACAGCTTGCGCCGACCGTCAATTCGGAAAGCCACAGTTCTGTCATTATGCTCCTCGTCGCGCTCATCGCTGTTGCGGGCATTCTCGCACTCATCATCATGATAAACCGCGCTCCCGCGCCAACAGAAACAACGGACGCCACACAAGCCACCACGGAAACAACCAAATCACAGCATTACAAACCGCTTGTTTCCACAGATACGCCGATCGAAATCTCGCCGCGAAACAGCAGTGTTGTCATTAACGGTGTCTATTTTGATATTCTCAAATCCAAAACCGCTGCCGGCAATTATCCCTTGCTCACGGATCACGACAACGTCATCGCCGTCTATGCGGAAGACCGCGTGCCTTATATTTCACGTATCGCGCAGAATCACAATTACCTGGAAAATCCGATTTCCATTGAACTCATGCCCGATACGTTTTACCAGCGCTCGGAAGTCATCATCAAAGCGCCTTCCAACATCGACGTCCAAAATATCCAGATGTTTGTCAACGGTCAGCAGCTCCAGCCACCTCTGTCAGAACAGCGCATTTCATGTCTCTCCGGATTCCCGTATTTCATCCAGGTCAATGCCAAGGACAAAGGCTCTCATCTACATGTTTTTTGGCCGACACACACGAACGAAACGATCCAGCTTCCTGACTTAGAACTGCAGAGCAATGCGGATATTGTCACGCTCCTTACCCTCAAACTACCGCAAACGTATCAGCAGGATCCTTCGCTCGTCGTTCGCATCAAAGCAGAAGATCAGATCTACAACAGCCCTGGCATCATGCGCATCGGCAAAGGCGAGTTTATTGATGTCTCCATTCAGAAAAATGGCCGATATCCTATGGATCTTGCGTTCGATTCCACGCCTTTTGGTTCTATCTATATTGATGGTTATTTGCAGCCTTCAAGCAAGGGTATTGCCCAGGTACGTTTTTCGAAACAGTCTGACCCGAACGTCAAAGTCTGTTTCAGACGTGCATCCGAAACGACCTGCACCGTCGATGCCGTGACTTACGTGTCCAGTGGCAAATGGGAACTCCTCGCCTACCGCGATAACAAAGATGGTTCCCGTGATATTTTCAAAGAACAGCCCTACGAGACACTTAAAGCCGATCATGATTACACCATGACGATTAGTGCCGGCAAAACGAATTTCACGTACAAAATTACCGAAAAACCGATCAAATAAATGGCTGCCACGCCACAGCGAACGCCTGCCCCCATGCAGCCGCCATTTTTTGTTGTTTGCGTCCACACTTTGGAGAACGAGGGGGTAGCGGCGTATTTTCCGAAAGTAGGGACGTGTTGCAACACGTCCCTACTTTCGGAAAATAGCAGCGTAGGGGGAGACTTCCCCCACCCCAAAATTTCACGTAATCGTGCGTAAAATCCGGCATAAGGCCATGAGCGGAAGCCCTTCAATGGCCGTCGGATCTTGTGTGACAACAGCATCGAACAGTTCCGGCCCGCGGGATTCGATTTTGAACGAACCGGCGCAATCGAGCGGCATATCCCATGCGACATAAGCGCGTATGGCCCTTTCATCGAGCGCAGCAAATTTGAGCACCGTAACATCCGTATGTGTCCATGCTTTTTTTGCGCATGTATCATAGACGTAGAGTGCCGTCACGAGTTCGCACTGATTTCCGGCGAAGCGCATGAGCTGTTCGACAGCCCGTTCCACTGTACCAGGCTTTCCGATCAGCGCATCACCGAAGACGAGCCCCTGGTCTGAGCCGATCACGAGGGCATCCAACGCCATTCGTTTTTGAACCACTGCCTGGGCCTTATTTTGTGCGTGATAAGCGACGAGTTCCGCCGGTTTTAATCCTTCAACGGGGGTTTCGTCATAGTCCGGCCGGACACATTCCGCCGCAATGCCAACGCGTTTCAACAAAGCCTGTCGATATTTGCTTGTGCTTGCCAAAATTATTTTTTTTGTCATGGTAATCTCCTTGGGGACAGTCAGTTTCAGAGGGAGCATCGATACAGCCTCACGATGACTAGGATTTTCAGGCCTTTGTTTATGCCTTTTGCCTTGACGAATCCAGCGAAAGCGAAAAGCCCGGCACGCACCGTAAAAGAAAAAGCGAACTGTGTCAGACTTGCACGAAAGTGAAAGTCTGTGTTAAAGTTAAGCGGCCATTATGGCCATTTTTAATGCAAGTACGTAAGGGAGAGAAAAATGTCTATTGAATCGAATTTAAATGACAGTCTTGATGAACTGCTGAAGACATCGAGCACAGGCAATGCCCGAGTGCGATCTCGCCGCGCCGGCAAGGTGAAGCCAGGTCAGGAAAGCGCCATGAGCCTTCTCGATTCGATTCTTGATGATTCCAATAAGGCAGCAGCTGAGGAAGAAAAGCAGCAGGAAGAAGCACGCATTCGCGCTGCCGAAGAAGCTGCGGAGGCCAAAGAACGAGAAGAGCTCCAAAGACGCCTCGACGGCGAGATGCTTTTGCTTAAGGAGCAACAGGCACAGGATGCGCTCAGGAAAAATCAGTCCCAAATGGCTCAGAAAGTTCAGCGCGAAAAAGACATCGAAGCAGGGCTGATTGATGTCGAAGAAGAAGCCAGATTGGCACGCGAAGCCGAAGAAAAGAAACGCGCCGAAGAAGAATTAAAAGCCCGTAAAGCGCAGGAAAAAAAGGAAAGACGCGAACGCATTGCCAAACAGAAACAGGAACTTCAAACCTTTGCACAACTTGAAGCCATCGAAGCTGCCAAGCCTAAAAAATCAAATGCCCCGATTTTTATATCGATTGCAGCTGTCCTTGCCGTCGTCGCGGGTATTATCATCTACTTACAGGTGACCAAAGAAGAGATTGACATCTACGCCCTCTCAACCAATTATGAGACGATGAATGTCTATTTCCTCAAAGATGATCCCGAGATGTCAGTCATGGCCTCCAGTATTGTCGCCCAGGCAGAACCCGTCGAGGCGCCCAAACCCACAGCAACAAGCAAAAAGAAATCCTCAGCCAAACCGGCCGCGCAGCAGCCCAAACCCAGCCTTACCGGAAAAACTGGCAAAGGCGGTTTGCTTGGCAAAGGCAAAAGCAAAGGTGGTCTCGGAAGTCTCCGTTAGGCATGACCACCCCCAACTTATTCTGTTCCCGTGGCCCACATCCTTGTCTAAACTGTTACGGTCAGTCTTAGCTTCTGAAAACGTGCGAAGTACCAGTATGGCTTTCGCACGTTTTCACGTAAAAAAGAGAGTGCGAAAAGTATGAAAAAATTTCTTCGTCCTGCATTGATTGCTACCCTCGCAACCGCCAGTATGACAGGTTGCGTCGAAGCCGATTCCATTCCTTCAGCCCCCAATGAAGATGGCATTGTTCTCGACACACACGTCTCTGACTGGCGTGACGAAGTCATCTATCAGGTGATCATCGACCGCTTCAACGACGGCGACGTCAACAACAATTATAACGTTGACACGCGCTCTATGTCCCGCTACCACGGCGGCGACTGGCAAGGCCTCATCGATAAACTCGACTATCTTCAGGATCTCGGCATTACAACGGTCTGGATTAGTCCCGTCGTCAAAAATATCGAAGAAGATGCCGGTTTCTCTTCTTATCATGGCTATTGGACAGTCGATTTTCTCAAACATAACGTCCATTTTGGTGACCTCGCAACGCTTCGCCGCCTAAGCGATGAACTTCATGCACGCGGCATGAAAATGATCATCGATATCGTTACCAACCATGTCGGTCAGGTATTCTTTTACGATGTCAATATGAATGGTCAGGCAAACGAATGGCTCTCAGGCCGCGGCGATATCGATAAAGGCGCTCAGCGTCCTGAAGGCGGTGAACTTTCCCGCGTCACTGAGTTCGACCCAGATTTCGATGCACACGGCATTGATGCCTACACTTCTATGGGACTCTCTGGACAGGCACCCATCGTCTTCTTCGATATGCCCAACATCAATCGTACTGCACCAGGCCCCCAAAATATCGACCTCAATCGAAACGGCATCATCGACAATGATATTGAACGCATGGGGTTCTCCAATCCCCAGTGGTATCACCAACGCGGACGTACGTTCGACTATGATACGCAGTTGGCTTATGATTACAATTCCAGAAGCTTCGTCTTCACACCCGTTTATTCGGCCTCCGCTTACGCCGAAGGCAAAGGCAATTGCAAAGCATTCGTCGAAAGTAACCCCATTCTCAATCGATGCCGTGGTACATTGGGTATTTGCGGCGCCGAAGAAGTCAACGGCAGTTGCGAAGTCTGCACAGCCCCATGGACGCCTTGTACGACTGAGAACGAATGTTGTTCCCTCGGCAAATTAGAGAAGCCTTATACGCACCGCCTTACCAACTATGACGGTTCCGCTGGTGATTACCTCGATGGTACGGCACGACAATACTTCCAAAATGACCAAACGCTCTTAGGCGACTTCCCCGGCGGACTCAAAGATGTCGCCACCGAACGTGCCGATGTCCGCGAAGCCATGATTCAGGTCTTCAGCTACTGGATCGATGTCACTAATTGCGACGGCTTCCGTATTGATACGCTCAAACACGTCGAATACTCCTTCTGGGAAACTTTCGCCCCAGGCATCCGTGAACACGCCGCCAAACGCGGGAAAAAGAATTTCCTCATGTTCGGCGAAGCCTTCGACGGTAACGACGATCTCCTCGCCGCTTATACGACAAACGAAGATTCCGTCGACTCCGTCTTTCTTTTCTCCCAAAAATATGCCATCGACCAGGCCTTCAAGTGCGCACCAGGAAATTCAAGCCCCAAATGCGGTGGTGCACAAAATGGAACAAATACACTCTATGGCTGGGAACAAGGCGTGAGCAGACACGAAAAATTCAGCAATACCCCACGTCGAAACGGCGTCATTGATGAAAACAATCAAGGCGTTGCGCCGCGTGATCTCCTCGTCAATTTCCTCGATAACCACGACGTCGGTCGCTACCTCTACGATCGTGACGACGAAAAAGGCGTCGATTCCCTCAAAAATGCGCTGTCCTTCCTCCTTCTCCAACGCGGTATTCCATGCATCTATTATGGCACGGAACAAGGTTTTACTGGCGGAAACGACCCGGGTAACCGCGAAGATATGTGGAGCACTGACAGCTCTATCTTCAAAAAAATAACATCCCTCGGCTACAGCGATATTCAGCCTTTTGACCAATCGAACCCCATCTATAAACATATCAAAACAGTTCTCAAACTCCGTAAAGACAATAAAGTCCTGAGCCGCGGCGCCGTCTCCGATGTCCGCTATGCGGGTGCTGGGGATACGCCGCAGTCGATCTACGCATTCAAACGCACCTACGAAGGTACAAACGCCTACATCGTCGTCAATACGCATGAAACGCAATCTGTTTCATTCACAGATGGCAACGTTTCAGGCAAAACTGATGCTCTCGCCGCATCCGGTACGCCTTGCGTCGTCAGTGGCTCAACGGTCACCGTTCCGCCCATGACGACATGCGTTCTCCTCTAATCCCATCCCCTTACGCCACGATCCCCCACGCCTCGCGCTGGGGGATTTTTTTTCATACGCTTTCGCTTCTTCTCACGACTTCACAATTTCCATAAAGGTATCCCATGATTCTGGCCATTCTTCAGACGCTTCCCCTTCATCCGGAACACGTCATTCGCACTGATACTTTCGCAAAATTTCAACGCTTCTGCGGTATGCTCGAACAACAGAGTTATTACGCCGGACACGCGGCATGCCACGCAACCATGAATGGCATAGAACGCACGCTCGCCGCCGATGCCGATGTCTCGAATATCGCATCCGTCACCCACGCCACAGAATCCCTCTTCGAAGCAGGCCCCTTCGATGCCCTCGTTCTCCCTGGTGTCACCGATCCCGATATTCAAAAACACATCTGCGATCTTTGTCAAAACCATCTGGATGATTTCGATTTCCGCCTCTTTCTTGATGCTCCGCGCAACGCCGATACAGCCGAAATTCTCAAACGCCAAAATGCCTTGCCGCGCTTTGCCACGTACGCGTGGCCTTGGATAAGCACCGTCACACCAGGCCGCCGCAGTGCCGAATTTCTCCCGCCTTCTTGCCTGATCGCACCGCTCGCGCTAGGCACGGCAAACTACCTGCGCGGCGTGCATGACATGGAATCGCACGATGACCTTGCCGTCACTCTCCACGAAAAAGGCGTCGAAGTCATGATCAATAAAATCGTTCAAAGACGCACCGTCGTTTCGCGCATGGCTCCCGAAGTCCCCAAAACCAAACCAAACGACGAAATCATCAATCAATTTATCGAAATCGCCGATCCAAACGCCGTCCAAATGACTGATCCGATTCAGGACAAAATAGACCGCGATGAAGCCGCCATTGAGGCAGCCCTCCTCGATCAGATCAACCGCCGCTGTGACGCCATTCTACGCCAGGGGCCGCTCAACAATTCCGGCCTGTGGAATGCCCTCAAACGTACCGCCACTTCCGTTCTTATGGATGCCAAATCGCGCGGTCTTATCACGCAATACCACGTGCGATGCGATGAAGAAACTGCTTCCTGGGGTACACCTACCACCCCCGTCGTCGAAATTATCATTGGCTTCCCCAAACGCGTCAAACAACTCAATTTCATTTCTCAACGCATTAAATAATTTTTTATTTTTTTGCGCACCTATCCGCCTGCGGCGGATACGGTTGCGCTATCGCGGCTATTTACTTTTTTAATGCGTGCGAAACGCACACATTAAAAAAGTAAATACGCCGCTTTGCCTGTGCTATTGGCGCGGATGATAGCGATAGCTACAATATTTATGAGCAATAAATATGATATTATGCCAACGCGCCAATACGCACAGGCTTTATAATACGCATTATTTTTCGATTCTATAATATATAAAATACATCTAATAACAAAATAATACTATATTATATTTATATCAATTTTATGCATCACACAGCAAATATACAACTTCAAACGGCATACGCCACAAATATGTAAGCAAATTGGCGCGTTTTATGCCACCACTTGCAGAGCATTGTTCTTAATACTCTCAATCGTTTGCAGTATTGCATTTCTCATCTTAGCATCAAACATCTTGATAAAACTGTAAGGCTTATCAAACGGCGGCTTCATCAGTATTTTAATATCCTCGACATAGCCGTTATTCTCGATATGATTGATAATTTTCAAAATAAACTCAATCTGCCTTTGGTTGAGTGAACTGTCATTGATAAACGCTGAAAATGCCGACATAGCACTCTCATGGTCGAGCTTTGCGATTTTGCGGATCAGCAGACCGAAAGGTGTATCACCATACTCACGCTTGTAGTCATCGCTGTCGCCAAGTTCCTGCGTGAGTATCCTTTCAAGTTCGGCATAGTCCTCTTTGGTAAGAGGAATGTTATGATTCAACTTATAGATCACAGCATCGTTCTTATGCTCCTCGACATAGCGATTGACCTTTCTGCGATAGTCCTCAAAATCATAGGCAGCACCAAGTGCATCGCCCTCCTTGCTTTCAAGCACAGGATCATCGAGTCTTGTAAATATCTTTGGCTTTTTTCCTCCGCCAACGTCAACGAGAAACTGCATCAGGTCACGAAGTTCCTGCCGAACCTTTTCCATCGTCAGTATACTGATATTCTCCCAAAACGTATCTGTCTGAATATCCTTGATCAGCGTAAGTTTCTGCTTAACTTGCGGTATCGTCGCTTTTCGCTCTAACAATTCAGCAGTCAGGCAGAGCTGGGTTTTCAGATAGTTCATTGTCGGCAGCTTATCGATGTTGGCAAGCATCATTCCGTACATGAAGTTATCAAAACGCTTTGCGTATTCGTCCGTGTCGTTCGTGGTGATCAGCGGAGCGATATACTTTTGAAGCTCCAGTACATCCATATCGGACAGAGATACCCATTTTTCGGGCTTTTTGAATGTCTCGACATATTCTGTTTTGAGCCGTACCGATACAAGGTCGTATGACAGAGCGCACACACCGCCTTGACAGGTATTTACCAGCTGCTTTCGGAAATCCTGATAGGCATCATGGTCGAAAGCGCTGTCCTGCAAAGCAAATACTAACCGCACCTGCTTGCAGTAGATATTTTCGGTCAGGGACTTTGTTTCACCCGTTTCATAGCCGTTCTGGTGTTCTCTAAAATACTCGAAATTACCGCAGTAATCGAAGATCAGGAAACGGCACTTTCCCTCATATTCGCCGTCGATGCCGTCGATGCAGGCGAGGTCTTTGCAAAGTCTTGTCCCTCTGCCGATCATCTGCCAGAATTTCGTTTTTGAGCGTACCTTCTTGAAAAATACAAGATTGACACATTCGGGAACATCAATACCCGTGTCCATCATATCGACCGAAACTGCGATAATAGGCATTTTATCGGATATCTTGAAATCGTCGATGATCGTCTGGGCATAACTGTCATCACAGGTGACACGCTGGGCGAATGTGCCGTTATATTTCGGATAGAGCTTGTTAAACCGCTGTACGATGAACTCAGCGTGTTCCTTGTTCTGAGCGAAAATGATCGTCTTTCCGAGCCTGTCACCGCCGTGAACTTTGATACCACGCTCCATAAGGTCTTGCAGGACGGTATCCACGGTTGTTTCGTTAAACACGAACTTGTTGAGCGCTGCCGAGGGAATAAAGTCGGGAACATAGCCGTCCTCAGCAAAATCGTCCTCATAGCGTTCCTTATCCTCATCGGAAAGATCATCGTAGGTAATACCTTCTTCAAGGAATTTCGTCCTGACCTCAAAATTATAGTACGGCACAAGCCCATGGTCTGTATAGACCGCCGTTTCGTAATCGTAGGCATAAGTCGGCACACCATTCTCGACTTCAAAGAAATCATAAGTGTTGCGGTCAACATCAGTTTTGGGTGTCGCGGTCAAACCAACCATAATTGCAT
>JAFOHE010000282.1 GCA_017421975.1 Pseudomonadota bacterium | reverse complement strand
TTTGAAAGAAACGATATCAGCGAGTGGATAAGGGAATGGCATACTAATGACATAAGCAGCATCATCGGGATCAATATAATACAAAATTGGCAAAGGATCACCAGGTTTGATTTTACCTTCTGGAGAGAAGTGAATTTTAATTTGATGAACAAGCGGCTCGGGATCGGCGTCATCAGGTGGATTAAATTGATATTCGACAACAAAGGTCGCAATTCCATGATTATAAAAATAAGACTCATTCTTATCGGTCATGAAAGTTTCAATATATTGTAAATCAGCAGATTCATAAGCAATACTTTTTATAATAGCAACTGTTTTCCTGCCATGTTTTAATAAAATCTGAATCAGACTACTATCAAGCTGCTTGGCATTTTTTGTATATTTTTTTAATGATATTTTATTTCTTTTTTTACTCGTATCTGATGTTTTATAGATCCAGAAAAAGACCATAACACTAGGTATCAAAAAAAAGATTACGCTCATGATTGACTCTAGCACCTTAATTTCAGTGTACTCATTTGTCGCAATATTTATCAAAAAAATCACTATGATCATCACCGTCCATCCCATAAAGAAGATCGCGCCCAAAACACGATCAGGTTCCAACATATATTTTGCTTCATCTTTTGAAAGTTTGACGAGCCCCTGTTTGGAGAAGCGATCCTGGATGTGCATTTTTTTGTAGGCGTCCGGTATATCACGGGGCGTTTTTTCAGGCAGTTGCTGCCAGAGCGAGATGTTTCCCCCCTGTCCCAAAAAAGCGACGGCTCTCAATTTCTGGTCATACGTTTTTTTATCATAAGCGGCATTTATCGATGACGGAGGAAACTGTCCCCGCGCGAAATTCTCAAAAATGGGTATGAGAATATCGGCATCCGCGAGTCGTTCCATCGGATTGGGTTCAAGCATTTTACGCAAGATGCCAACGACGCAGTCAGGCTGATCTTCGAGATAAGGTTCAATCACGGGGTGAAAATCGGCGACAGGCATATTGATCGGTTCTACGCCGCTGAGAAGCTGGACGACGAGGGCGGCCAAAGCATAAAAATCACTGGCGGGTTCTGGCTTTCCCATGAGCTGTTCTGGCGGCATATAGCCGTAGGTGCCAGCGATCGTCGAACCACCGCTCTGAATCTGAGGGTTGGCCACAGCACCGAAGTCGATAATGGTGACATCATAGCTGTCAACGCCACGCTGATTGACCATAATATTGGAAGGTTTGAGGTCTCTGTGAATCACGGGCGGCGTGTGTGCATGGAGTTTTTTAAGAATACCGATGATTTGGAGCGCAATTTCGAAGATCGCTTTTTGCGAAAAGCGGTGTCCGGATGCAATCATGGCTTCGAGTGTGCCTCCGGGAATAAATTCCTGAAAAAGATAGACGGCGGGCGGCTCAACGTCGAGACATTCCCGAACGCCGTAGCACCTGGCGACACCGTCCATATTGAGCGACATCAGGACCTCTGCCTCGCGCTGAAAAAGCTCATAATCTTTCCACGTAGAAACAGAGTCTATGCGCAACTGCTTCACAGCCATTTTAAGGCCGTCTGATTTTCGGATGCCCAAATAAACCTTTCCCTGGTTACCATGACCTAATTCTGCTTCAATCTCACATAAATCAGCAATCTCATGTGGCGTCGCCATTCCTTTTTTTGTATTCAAGGCAACGTCTCTTGAAGTGACATCAAACGCCGTTTGTTCGTTACTCCTTGTCACAGCTAAGCTCCTTTAGTCATAAAACTGAAATCATCCCATATTCTCAAACCAGATAAACATAACAAATCTATTCCCTATGTACTAATGAATTGCGCATCCTGTATCAATGCCATCCGTTATGTTTCCGAGTATTGGCGATGCGTATAGCGCCTAAGGCGATATAGCATCGCATTGGGGCGGCGTATGGAGCCTATGGCGAGAAGCCGCCCAAGGCAGTGCGTATGGAGCCTGTGGCGGAATAGCACTGCCCCAAAACACATCGCATCCAGACGCAATCCCACTAAAAAGATTTACGCACATCCTGCTGTTTTTACTTTGTTCTCTTGACAACGCCTCGTTCAAGCGGCAAATTTTATTCTGTATGTTTTTGTGAGGAGAAAACGATGCGTCCTATTTTTTTATTGTTTGTTTTTAGCCTTTTATCAGTAACTTTTTATTCGTGCAGCTATGACATTGACAAAGTCAATGATCTGGATGGCGATGGCTATCTCGATCAAGATGATGGCTGTCCGGATGACCCTTATAAATCTGACTTAACGTCAGACTGCCCATGCAACAAGCACTTGGTCTATTATAATGATATAACGGGTCAAATCTATACCTTCAACGAATGGCAGACTGCAAAAGGTGACCAAGGTGTACAGTTCCAATGTCTATCCCATCAACGTGGTGACACTGACAGTGACGGAGACGGCATTCCTGACGAAGACGAAAATTTTGGCGGTTGCCCGCGCAATGCGCTTAAATTCAAACCAGGCGTCTGTGGCTGCGACAAACCCGAAAGCGAAAACTGTGATGTAGACTACGACACCATGCTTGACAGCGACGGAGATACCGTTCCCGATGTATCGGACGGCTGCCCGAAAAACCCCTGCAAACAGGCGAGCGGCGGCTGCGGCTGTGACAAACCGGATGAACGACTATGTGCAGTCGATTACACCGAACAGATGTTCGCTTCATGTTTGTCCCCTACGTAGACAAATACCATTTTGAAGCCAAGCATCGTCGTGGCGTTTTGAGCCTTTCAAAACCGTCCACGCCGCTCCATGCGCATGCTTCCATTTGACAGTCATAGCCCAGACGCGGAAGGGAATGTGATGATGACGAGCTCAGACAGTGTGTTGGAAAACATTCAATCCCTCAACCTTCTTCAAGGCGTACCGCCGGATGAGGTGAAACTTGCCAAGCGCCAGTCAGTTGGCGGCGTCAGCGAGATCTGGCTTGCGACGCATCCGCTTCACCCCGCCCCTTTCGTCGTCAAGTATTCCAAGTACACGTGTGCGGGCAACGATTATATCCGAGGGCAATTTGAACGCGAATATGAAGCGTCCTGTGTCCGCTTTGAGCGTGGCATTTCGACATCGAGTACGCACATCGCGTGTTTTGACGTCGATGCCGTTGAGCATCCCTATTTATATATCGAATATTTTCCGAGTACGCCACTCAACGAGATCATGCAACATTGCTTTGAATGGCGGTGCGTACGAACCATTTTTGCGCGTCTTTCGAAGTGCCTTCGTCAGATCCATACAAACGGCATTGTTCATCGCGACATCAAACCGACGAATATCCTGATTTCGAAGTCGGGGGAGCTTCGCATTATCGATTTTGCGCTTTCGACGATTGACGGTAACTGGCACCGTTTCCACGAGGAAGGCATGGCCCTTGGCACACCGCTGTACATGAGTCCCGAGCAGGCTTATGGCAAAAAGATCATGCTGACGAGTGCCTGTGACTGGTATGCCGTTGGCGTCATTCTATATTATTGGATGACGGGAACGTATCCGTTTCAGGGGAAGAATGCCGCGGACACGATGAAGATGCATTGTTACAACGATGTGCCACAGCCACAGATCAATCGCCTGACGTCATCGCCAGCGAGCCTTCCGGAGCTTTGCTGCGGCCTTTTGTCGAAGGATCCGAACTCGCGTTTTTCGGCCGTCAACCGTTTCAGAGAGATTCTGAAATGATCACGAACAAAGGACACCACCTGTCGATTGTTCTACACACTTGAATGCATCAACAAAACGTGATAGATAATCAGAGAATGGGGATGTCAGATCCCATGATTTAGCTAAAGAGGGCATGATGGATAAAGAGCAGACACTTGAAAAACTTGGCAAAGTTTACGAAGCAGGCAAAATTTTGTTTAACGAAGGCGACACGTGTGAGAAAGTCTACGTTATCAACGAAGGCCATGTCCGTATTTCGCGATTTGTGTGTGGCGAAGAAGCGGAACTGGAAATTCTTGGTCCTGGCGATTACTGTGGCGAGCTTGCCCTTCTTCAGGGAGGCCCACAGCCCGTTTCAGCCACAGTCATTGATAATGCCCGCATTATTGTCGTCGAAGCACGCCAGTTTGAATCGCTCATCCGCAACAATGGCGAGCTCGCCATGCGTATGCTCAAAAAACTCGCCGGTCGCTTTAATGAAGCACAATTTCGCATCACTGTTCTGCAAATGCGTTCGACGCTTGGTCGAACCATGGTTCAGCTCCGAGCTGAAGCTTCCAATCACAGTGACAAAGCCAAAATTCCAGATAATCTTGCCGCCTATCTTGGCCTTGATGAAGTCGAGCTTGACGTAATCCTTCAAAAACTCGTCGATAAAAAGCTCATCACGCTTGATGAAAAAGACAAAACCTTCACCATTCCGGACGACAATGAGTATGAACGCTTTATGCGTTACCTTGAACTCAATGATCGTTACGCTTATTTTGACAAATAATCTGATCCTCTTACCTCGAACAGGATCGCACGCACCCCTTCATGCCGCACTGCCGTGCGGCTTTTTTTATATTTGAAAACATGAACCATACCCCAGAATTATTCCGCGAACGCTTGTTTCACCAAAATGAACGCGTCATGAAATTTGGTCTGGATGCGATGCACCGTGCCCTTGAAACACTCGGCCAGCCCACCTATCCCGTCATCCTCGTCGCAGGCACCAACGGCAAAGGCCAGGTTTCAGCGCTTCTTTCGACGATTGCACATCGCCAGGGCTACCGAACAGGCCTTTTCACCTCGCCCCATCTGATTGATTTTAGCGAGAGAATCCGCGTCAACGGCCAGCGTCCGGATTCACAGACTTTTTATGACGTCGGCTGGCATATTCTCAATACCTTTGGCGGTACAGAGGATCCCGAAGAAAACGCACGAAGACGCGAATCGACCTCCGATCAGCCGCCTGTTCTGACCTACTTTGAATGTTGTTTTGCCATGGCCGTGGAATTGTTCAGGCGTGAAAGCGTCGAAATGGGCATCTACGAAGTCGGTTTGGGCGGTCGTCTGGACGCCACCAACGTCCTTAGCCCAGCTTTGAGCATCATCACGTCCATCGGTCTCGATCACGAAGCTTACCTGGGTCACACACCGGACGCCATCGCACGCGAAAAGGCTGGCATTATGCGTGCAGGACATCCTGTCGTTATCGGACGCCAATGCCACACCGTGCTTGCCGAAGAAGCTCATTCACGACACTGCAGCGCCCTGTACGCACTCGGTACTGATTTTGATTGGCATGAAACACCAGACGGCGAAATCGAACTCACGTATGGTCAAAACACTTGTCCCATGCCTGGCGCACGGCATTTGGCTGCTTTTCAACGTGACAATGCCGCCATTGCCTTTTTTGGCGCACATCTGGCGTACCAGACCGGCATTTTTTCCCGCGATCCCCTGTCCCCACACTGCGATGCCATCGAACATACGCGCTGGGTGGGTAGAATGTACTCCCTGCCATCCGCCATCGCCGAATCCTACCACGTTGCCGCTATCATCATGGATGGTGCGCACAATCCGGACGGCGTCCGCCGATTTTGCGAAGCCATCCGCACACGCCCCGCGTCGCGCCGCGTTCTCATCGTCAACAGTTGCAAGGACAAATCGATCGACGCGATGTTTGTCCAATACCTTGATCTGTTTGACCGAAGTGACATTTTTGTCCCTCCCGTTGCCAATCCCCGCATTCTGTCTCCCCGAGCCTACTGTGAACAGAACGCACTGCCCGCGACACAGGCGTGTTCCACTCTGTCTGAAGCCTTCGAACGTGCGGCGCAATGCGCCGGTCCTGACGGGACACTCTATGTAACCGGCTCCCTCTATCTTCTCGGAGAAGCCCTGAATTTCTTGGGTGACACGACAATTCTTGAATCGACCGAGTACTGAACGTTCAGAATTGTGAGGGGGCCGAAGCCCCCTACGCGTCTATTTCTCCATGCCCTTGAAGCCTGGGCATGACGCGACTTCAAGGGCAGAATTATGATGTTGTGTCAAAAGGTGTTGCTGACAGAATCGGTATAGATGGTTCTTTTGTAAAAATTCAACACGGCGAGAATCCAAAACAGGAACAT
>JAFOHE010000281.1 GCA_017421975.1 Pseudomonadota bacterium | reverse complement strand
GCAAGCCTGGCCTGATAGTGTGGGTCTGTCACGATATCGACGGTCTGAAGGCCGTGGGCGCGAAGTGCCTGAAGGATACCCGATACAAAGCCGTATGGTGCGTCGCTGTCGGCTTCAAGGTAGAGGCCGTCTCGAAGCATGCGCTGGTTGTTGGCGAGCGTGCGCGAGATGATGTCGAAACAGGCATCCCACTGGCCGGGCCCTTTGTTGGAACAGTCTGCAATCGGATCCTGGCCTGCCGCCGCTGAGAGGCCGCGTACGACGAATACGCGCAGTTGTTTGTCGATGACGATGACGAGTTTTGTCGTTTCGGGATCGGCGAGATAGGCGTTTTCGGGCGTGACGGGGAGATTGAGCGCCACGAGGGAATCCGTCTTGTCCTGGATCGAATCCTGTTTCATCGCTTCGGCACGTTTCTGTTCTGCCGCCGCCGTCGTTACCATAAAAATGATCAGTAGGACGAGAAGAACGTCGACAAGCGGTGTCACGTTGATCTCGCTTAATTTTCCGCTTGCTGCCATACGTTTTACTTAAAGAAATTGCGTTTGACGATGTTCAGGAAATCGTTGGAAAAACTTTCCATATCGGCCTGAAGGACTTTGATCTTCTGATTGAAATAGTTGTACGCCATGACCGAGGGAATGGCGGCGAGAAGACCGATGGCGGTCGCAATCAGCGCCTCGGCAATCGGGCCGGCGACGGTCTGAATACCCATGTCGCTCAAGGTCGAGGAAAGATTGACAAAGGCGTGCATGATGCCCCAGACAGTGCCGAAAAGGCCGATAAAGGGTGCCGTTGAGCCCGTCGTGGCGAGAAATGAAATGTATTTTTCGAGTTCTGTCGTCTCCGAAAGCGAGGCGCGGCGAAGCGAACGCTCGACGTTTTCAATGCCGCTCAGTTCGATCGACTCGGCTTCGCGGTCTTTTTCTTTCTCGTCTTTTTTGAGCTTCGTCAGTTCCTTGTAGCCTGCGCGGAACATCTGGGCGACAGGGCTCTGTTTGAGTTTTCCAGCATCATTGTAGGTTTCGTCGAGGCGTTTCGATTTCCAGAAGATATCGATAAATTTTTCACTTTGGCGGCGTGCCTTACGAAGATAGACCGCTTTCACGGCGATAATGTACCAGCTTACGAGACTCATGCAGACGAGCAGGACGAGAACGGCCATGACGGCACCCGTCGACTGGGTGACAAGTTCTACGATACTCAGCGGCTCCTGTTGAGCCATCATCAGGATACTTTCCATGTTTGCTCCACTTTATTTGACCGCGTTTGCGGATGACTGACGATTTTATGCCCGCTTTTGACGGGCAATCATGCCATTATACTCAATCTCCACGACCGAACAAAGTGAATTTCACCCACAGCATGACTTCCACTAAAGCGTGAGAAAAATGTGCGCCTTTGTACGAAGATGTTGTATAAGATAGTGCATTGTGCCATATCCGAGGGGTGTGGTGAGACTGTATTCCATTTCGGTTGCGTCATACATGAGGGACTTATGAAGAGATTATTTTTGTCAGCCGCTGCGTTTGGTTGTTTGTTTGTCGTCGGGTGCAACGAGTCAAATACGTCTTTGGATGATCATTTTTGCCAGGCGTTTTACGATACCGTGACGCAGTCTGGAAAACAGCTTTCCGTCGATCTTGCCACATCGCCGAAACTTGATCAGGCGCATAAGACGTATGCGCTTACCAATGCAAATAACGGTTCCTTTACGGTTGAAGCGACGCAGTCGGGAACATTGGTTTTGGCGACATCCAATCTCGAGTCGGACCTTAAACTTACGATTAACGGTACGGTTGTCGAGGGTGTCATGAGCAGTGAATGTGATATGAAGCGGTTTACATGGATCGTGAACAACGGCGACACTGTCACCGTGAATCTGGCGACGAGTGCTTCGAGCGTCCTTCTCGTGTTCAGCTACGAAGATTAAATTTTCGTGTGAGGCGGTGCTATTTCGCTTTGGCTTCATACGCACCGCTGACGCGGCTATTGCTTCGCAATACGCCGCGCTTGCCTGTGCTATTTCGCTTCGGCTCCATACGCACAGGCTTTTTTGTTTTATGTCGAAAAAATTTGCCGAGCGTAGTGTCTGCTGTTCACATACGAGGATTACTATTCGTATATAGGGGCGTTCCCTGAGCTGATACGAGGGTTTTCAAATAGTTAATATGTGGATCCTCAGGGTTAAACGAAACAGTGCATACGATCGGAAATTTGATGTTTTTTGTGATAGAGGCAACACAAAGTGAGTCGATGCCGACATACATGATATTTTTGTGTTTAAAAGTATATTCCACAGCGTAGGCACCGTTTCTCATGACTTTGTATCCGCGTGCAATACCGTCGCTGGTCTTCCATGTTTCTTTGCTCGGCGTGGTCAAAAACTCCGGAGAGTTGGAAGAATAAGACGCACCAAAGAAGCGAGACAGTTTTGAAAAAGGCGCGGGGCTTGAGGGTTCATTCTTCTTAACGACGGCACGGGGACTTTTGTGTGCCTGGACATTTTGAATGGCTTTCAGAAGATCGCTCGCCGTCTGAGGTCGTCCTGACGCCTTGACGGCAATCAGCATATCGAGAAGCTCAATCATCTGCGGGGATGTATTGGGGGCTTTCTCGCGGAGTACAGGTTTGTAGTCGAGGCGGAAAACGTCTGTCGGCATCGTATAGGGTGAGACATTTGTCAGCATGTGTATTGCCGTCGCACCTAAGGCATAAAAATCGGATTGTATGCTACATTCGCCCTGAAGCTGTTCCGGTGCCATATAGCCGAAGGTTCCGGCAATCGTCGATCCGCCCGTTCTTTTTTGTGGATTGGCGACGGCGCCAAAGTCGATGAGGGCAAGTTGAATGCTCCCAGATTCGTTCTTCTGATAAAGAATATTCGACGGCTTGATATCGCGGTGAATGATAGGAGGCGTGTATTTTGTCTGCAAAATGAGAAGCGTGTTTGCAAGATGCGCCATGATTTGGAGCGTGTCTGCCTCAGAAAAGGCACCATCTTGGTTGAGCCTTTCCTGGATGGAGGGATAAGGAACGTACTCCTGAACCAGGTAGCACGCATCGACATCATCATCTTCGGGAAAAATACTCTTATAAAACGTGGGGACGCCCGGTACGGAAAGACTTTGGAGCGTTTCGGCTTCGCGCTTAAATAATTCGAGCGCTTTCAAATCCTCCATGAGGGCCGTTTTGAGTTCTTTGATGGCGACGAGGTTGCCGTCAATCTTTGAGCGTGCAAGCCAGGTTTTGCCATTGGCACCTTCGCCCAGAAGCTTCAGATAAGTGTAGTCAAAGGCTAGAATCATAGGGGTTTGGATTTGTTCTTCCGGCACGGTATTTTCCTTTAATGACGTAAGAGTTGAGCGACGGAACGAATTCTGGTCAAAAAGTGTCTCTCAATGGGGGGACACCTTATTTAGACAATATCTTTACTATGCCCCATAATATTATCATAATTACCAAAATCCTGGTATGGTATGGGATAAGGCGTGCTAAAGACCTCTCGGTTATCTTTTGGATTGATATAATAAAGAATGGAAATAAGGTCACCAGGTTTAAGTTTATCTTCACAGTCAGAGATTGTCGTCACTTCATGGATTAAGTCGTAAGGGCTGGAATCATCGGGGGGATTGAATTTATAACGAATGGTAAAAGCAGGTGACTGGTGACAATAAAAGCCGAGATGATCCGTTCTTTTTTGCCTGTATGTAGAGGGGGAATTGGTAGAATCAACCTCGGTCGCTTCCGTAAAATGAAAGGATTCTAATAAATTATGATCAATACTTTTATAAGAAATATCGACGATCGTTGCAACGGTTTTGCGGCCGTTGGTAATTAAATTGTGATAAATATGTCCGTTATGATAACAACGCGATTGATAAGCATCAATTTGTAGATGAAAGTCATTGGCTTCAAGTGTATATTCATGAAGTTGCGCAGATGGTCGTTGAGTAAATGCACAAAAACTAAGAAACGCTCCCGCAAACATAAAAATGAATGAAAAAATAAAAAGTGTGAGAAATTCATTTATAATTGCTATGATTAAAAACATGCTCATGACTGTATTCAAAAAAATGGCGACAAATAATATAAATTTGAAATCATTTATAAAAATGGGTTTCATGAGCTTTTGAGCAGTCTCATTGAGTGACAGTGAAGACGGAATGGCTTCTGGATTGAGATCGGCGTAAGTCGCTGGTATCGCTCTCGGCGTTTGATCTGGTAGTGTATCCCATAGCTCCATGTTGCCTTCCTGATTGTAGGCTTTGACCTTTTGAAGTTGTGCATTGTGTTTGAGTAATAACGCGTTTGTTTGCACGGCTTGTGTTTTGTCAAAATGATTTGCGGCATATTGATGAAAGCGTTCGGCAAGTTCATCGTAATCACAGAGCCGGTTGGCTGCATTTGGTGACAGCATCTGGCGAAGCGTTGCAACGACGGGGCGCGGGACGTTCTGAAGATGTGGATCAATGACGAGTCGAAAGTCAGCCACTTGCATATTGGCAGGTTCGACGCCTGAAAGCATATAGGCGATCATGGCACCTAAGGCATAAATATCGGATGCGGGTGTCGGTTTTCCCATGAGCTGTTCGGGAGGCATATAACCAAACGTTCCGGCGACCGTCGAACCACCGCTTTGAACTTGTGGATTGGCGACAGCACCGAAGTCAATCAGATAAAGTTCAAACGCATCGCTATTTTGAATGGGTTTGAACAAAATATTGGATGGTTTGATATCGCGATGGATGATAGGTGGTGTGTGCGAATGGAGATTTTTGAGAATGGTTGTCAGTCTTTCGGCACATGCGAAGACGCGTTGCATCGAAAAGCGATAGCCGGATTGAATCATGTCGCCCAAGGAGCGTCCGTCAATGTACTCTTGAACGATGTAGGCGGCTGGATGGGGAATGTCTAAAAATTCGAGCGCTTCGTAAAACTTGGCGATGCCTGCGTATTGTATGGATTGGAGCGTTTTGGCCTCACGCATGAAGAGATCGTATTCTTTCCATGTCTGAACGGAATCAATGCGGAGCTGTTTGATGGCGACGCTGGTGCCGTCTAAATTTCGTTTTGCAAGATAGACATGGCCTTGCGTACCATGTCCCAGTTCCTCAATAAACGTATATTTGTCGGCAAGCTCTGGTGGGGTACTTACATCTACCTTTGGCTTCCCAGAAGCATGCTGCAACTTTTTTGGTAAGTTATTCTTTTTTGGTGAGTTATTCTTTTTTGACGATTTCATGATGGTTTTCATGGGACATATTTTAAAATACTAAAAATTTGTCCACACAAGGATACTAAAAATCAGTCCACAGAGACTGGTTGACGATTTCATGATGGAACACAATTTCGCCGCGTTTGATACGCGTTCCGAGGTCTTTGGGTGAACGGTTGGCAACGAGTTTTTTGAGATCAAGGAATTTGTCAAATATAGCGGGGCCGAGCAGATTGCGCATGGTTTTTGAATTTTCGAAATCTGCAATGGCGTCATAAATGTTGCCTGGGAGTTTGTTGGATTCATCAGATCGTTGTTCTGGGCGTATGGCAGGGTAATCTTCCATCGCGAGGCGGAGCATGGTGTAGACGAGGAGATAAGGATTGGCATCTGGGGCAACGCTTCGCAATTCAAAACGCGATGTTCTTTCGTTGCCTTTGGGCAGACGGATAATGGCCGTGCGATCGTTTGTCGAAACGCGAATGCTGTTGGGGGCTTCGAAATTGGGGTCAAGACGACGATAGCTGTTGACGGAACTATTGGCAATCAGACAAAAATCACGTGCATGGTATAGAAGTTTATCGACGACATTCCAACCAAAGGGCGAAAAATGACCTTCTCCCTGTGCATCGAACATGAGGTTTTTTCCTTCGTGGAGAACAGAAAAATTGGCATGCATGCCGGAACCGTTGACTTTCATCATGGGTTTGGGAAGAAAAGAAGCCGTGAGTCCGCTCATGGCAGCAATTTGCCGTGCCAGGAGTTTATAGAGTTGAACTTGGTCACAGGCAACGAGGCCTTCTGTGCAACGATAGTTAAGTTCAAATTGGGATGGGGCAACTTCGGGATGGTCTTTTTCATTTTCGAAGCCTAAGGCTCGCTGTGCTTCTGCAAAATGATCGATAAAAAGCTTGAGGGGGCTGTTGGGAAGTGTGTGAAAATAGCCGCCATCTGAGACGTAGTCAAAACCGTGGTCCGCTTGAAAATTCTGTTCGGCATCGCATCCTTTGAACAAAAAGCCTTCGACTTCAAAGGCAATTTGCGCTTCATAGCCGCTTTTGGACAGGGCGTTGGAATAATGCTTGAGGAGGCTTCGCGTGTCGCCGGCATAGGGGTTGCCATTCACGTCTTGAACGAGGCCAAAAACCATCACTTTGCCAGGCCCGAAGATGTCACTGGGTAGCCAACGAAAACTTCCCCAGTCTATGGAAAGACACAGATCACTCTCGCGCTGCTGTGAAAAGCCGTGGATTGAGGAACCATCGAAAGTCAGAGCGTTGTAGGAACGTTCGAGAAACTTTTTGTCGTAATCAAGCATGTGAAAACGACCTTCGAGGTCTGAAAAACAGACGGTTACGGCTTTGAGTTGACGTTCATCATGAAGATAGCGCAAGTATTTCTCGCGCAATGTGTCATCATCGACGTGATTTTGAACGTCTGATTTGGCTTCCAGGTTGAGTGCTTCAAGTTCGTCGTAGGGTATTTCTTTAAAATTTCGAATCTTAATCATAATGTTTGTCTTTGAATCATGTAGAACGTGGAAAAAAGTGAATCGTCATAATAATGACTGAAATGAAGCGGGCTATAGCTATATGAGTTGCATGAGCCCACGGATAATTAAATAAAGACATGCCAGACCAATCGCTGAAAAAACGATGATACGTCCTTTGTTGCGTTTGACAAGGGACGTGGATTGTGAGTGGTCAGGCTGGGTGACGTCTATTTGGGGGTTTACCGAAGACGTTGATGCTGATTCGAAGATCATCTTATTCTTGATAAGTTCGATATAGCGTTGTTGAGCAGGATTGAAGGCTGATGAAAGGCGGGATGAAAATTGGCCGAGCATGAGACAGGCATTATCTCCCATAGGAAAGAGTTGCTTGGCAAAGGCGATGCGTTCGTTATCGGCAATGAGTTCGTGTGTAAACACCCATTGGTAGAGGATAAAGATACTGGGGTGTGTGCGAAGAGATGAACGGACTGTCTGAGCAAGCTTGGTTGGATGATCCATGATATCGAGCCAAGCAGCAATGATACTCGAAACGACAGGATGAGATGACAATTTTTCTCGTGCTTCTTTGTTTTGAATCACCGCTTTGGCATTGTCTGTGAGCATGGCACGGAAAATGGCTGTTGCGGGATTTTTGTCGTCCTGAGTGTCCTCAATTTTTGTAGATTGTGAAGGATCGTCTTTGGCTTGTATAATTTGCAAGGCTTCGGGAAAACAATCTTGTAACTGATCGCGAAGCTTGAGGGGATCGCTGATGAGCGGCCAAAAATTCATACTCCATGCAAGAAGAATGGCTGCTTCTTTGGGCGTACTATCTGTGGTCAACTGCTCTGCAAACCAGGAAAGCCAGGCATACGCGCCTGATTCATCCAAGGCATGGGAAAGACGCTTTGAAACCGATGCGACGTTTTGCCAATGTTGAGCTTCCAGACTGGAATGTAATATTGCAAGTGCATCGAGCGGGTGTGACGGTACATCTGTCAGTGCCATACCGGCCAATGCCTGTTGTCGTGCGTTGGATTCATATTGTATTTTGACAAGTTCATAGTACGTTTTCCACTTTTGACAAAAGTCTACGGGAAGATGCGTGTTCGTGCTGTAAAATGAGATTGCACGCTGAACGTATGCGTTTTCTATGGACACATTGGGATTTGCATTGACATAATTGTCCATGACCTGATTGCGTTTTCGTTGTGCTTTAGATGACGAAGGAAGACGCGTCAGGCAATTGTAGGCGACAGACCAATTCTGTGCATCGATAAGACCATCTCCAATTGCTGATATCACAATGGATTCGACATCATTGAGCGGTTCTTTTATCCATTGGGCATCGAGCCACTCAAAATGAATTCTTTCCCATTCTTCTGATTCGATGGCATCAAGCCATGGCGTAAAACGTTCGTCTGCTTTGAGTAAGTTTCGGAAAGTCGAGTAGTCGGCATGCCGGAGGGCACGTGACATATTTTTTGTTTCTTCAAGCGTATATTCAGTCATGATTTAAGGAAAAAAGGCAATGGGAGGGGATCTCCTTGACACGTGTAAGTATTTTTACGGGTTTTTTCGCACTCGAATCGTAAGTTGTCGTAAAGCAGCCAAGTTTTGATAATCGGCTCAGTGCGTGGGAAAACATAACTTTGGATCGTGATTCTGGCAAAAGTCTGGAAGACTTAATGGATTCTTCGGATTCTTTCATTATTTGATTCAAAAGTTCCGCCTCAGAAATGGGGGTATCAAGATGTGATGCAATTTCATAGACCATCTCATAGCTTTGAATATGTGGTGTGAGACAGCGTGCGAGATTACGTATGGCTCGCGTGCCTTCAGGATGTATGGTAATCGTTTCGTCTGACGAAAGACCGATCCAGTTGCGTGCAATGTATCGGCGAATCGTTTCATCAAATACATTGTAGGGTCGGTATAAGCTGAATTCGATGTTCAAAAGATCGGATATTTCGATAAAGATGCGTTCTGCTTCGTTTCGTGTTGGAACAGTCTCCTGGAAAGTATTGAGGGTAAGCGCAAAATAAATGTCATCTATGATCGCAAACAATAAGATGTTTTTATAGAATGACATCTGAAGTCGCCCCGAGTTGGCAATCTCTACTTCGGGGGTTGTCTTGAGATTGTGAATGTGAAGACTACCATTTTTTTCAAAAAGCTTTAGCGTCTCAATGATGGGGTCATGAAGCATCTTCGAAATGGATTCAATTTGACTTGGGGAGTGTTGTGTGCAAACTTTTTCGCCTTCATCCGTCAAAGCCCGAAGGGCAGCGCGGTTGGCTGCCAGGCCAAGCGTGAGTACTGGCGAAATCTTCGCACCTCGTTCGACGAGAAGGTTGAGAAAAAAGGCTGATGTTTCAAGAACTTGGTTCAAAGGAAGATTTTTTGAAGTCTCTGTCAAAATGGACACGCTTAACAAAGAACTTGTCGTAATTGTTGATGCCTGATTGATGCGCTGCATAATTTCTGCGGCAAGAACGTCAATTTGTCGCGTAAAAGTTTCCTCTGCATTTTCTAAAGGTTGATCGCCTGATGTTGAAAGTGCTGCATTGAAATCAATCGGGGCGGCGAATGAAACGTATAATTGACCATATTTGCTGATGAGCAACTTCGTCGTTTTAATGAGTCCGGTAATGCTTTCTTTTTGTTTGCTTGCGCCTTCTTGTTCTTTTTTATAAGCAAGATCTTCGATGACTTTTTCGTAGGTGATGGCACATGGAATAATTTTGACTGGACGACTTAGATCCGATTGGACGGCTTGCGCAATCATGCGCAAAATACCAAATTTGGGCTGGAGAACCTGCCCCGTGCGCGAACGACCTCCTTCAATAAAAAATTCAATGGGATAGCCTTCATCAAGAATCTTTTTAATATAATGCTTGAGACAGGCTGAATAGAGAAGTTCTCCACGAAAACTGCGTTTGATAAAAAAGGCACCACCTCGCCTTAATATGCCTCCAATAATGGCAAAATTCAGGTTCTCCCCAGCTGCTATGTGGGGAGGCAGAAGACCGTGTTGGAACAAAACAACGCTTAGTACAAGATAGTCAATATGGCTTTTATGGCTAGGAATAAAAATAAGACGGTTTGTCTTTGAGAGTTCCCTGATTTCATTCAGCTTTTCAGGATCAAAATAAAGACCATTATAAATCAACGCAAAGAGCGGCGTCAAAAGGGTACACAAAAGTTTGATCATGACAAAGGAGAACTTCGAGGATGTCTTTTCGAGGATCTTTCTCGCATCTGCGAGAAGTTCGGCTTCGCTTTGACCTGTCGATTGACTGATGGCTCGAAGCTCTGTACGAAAATCTTCGTGGTCGAGGATTTCACGCATGAGGCGTTGATGCGATTTTACCTTCGGGCCATTGACCTGGGTATGCATCTGATCAATTTCATCTATTAGAAACTGACGAAGCTCTGTTCCTGTGGCGTGGGTGGATGTATGGGTAAGCGGAATATGATGGATGAGACATTGTGGCTGACCAATTTTCAAAAACAGTTGGAACAGGCCGGGTAAGGCTGACAAAAAACGTCTCACGGAACTGGGACGTGTCGGCGTACCATAAATCTCATTTAGAAAAGTATGATTGTAATTCTCTGCACGCCGTTCCCAGATCACACCTACGGGTACAAGATGAATACACAGATCTGGATTGTCCTTAGTCAGGGCGATTAAGCGAGAGAGAATGGTTTCCGTGAATTTCTGTTTTTCTGTTTCACGATGACCATATTGGTTCAAAAAAATGAGGGCTGGTTGGCCGCCTTGAATGGCTTGGATAATCTCTTCAAGACCATCTGTCTGATTATGTCGTCCAAAAAAAGCTTTGAGACGGGATCCAATGGAGCCAAAGCGACGTTTGCTTGAGCCGTTTGATAAATAGGCTGTTGGCATGCCTGTTTGAAGACACAGACTGTTCAGATAAAGAAAATCGAGCTTGTTTTCACTGTTGAGCAAGTAGACGACAGGGTCTTTGGCTGGAAATGAAAGGATTTCTTTGATCTGGCTTTGTTCATGTACGATACGTGCATAGAGCCAGTCATAAAAAATGCGTACGAACAGAGAAAACCGCTTTACCATACCGCTTTTGCGCGGAAGAGAGTCTTCGGACTTCGCAACGGGAAGATGCGCTGAGGAATAGGTGGGAACGGATGAATCAGACATGTCAGGTGAATGGATACAAAGTGAAATACACAAAGACACCATTGGATAAAATTATCCAATGGTGTCTTGATATAAAGAATATCGGGATTGTCGGCTATCGAAAAATGAATCGTAACACCGATTGCAAAGCCTTCAGCTCGCAATCGGGAATAGTCTGAGAGGCGAAACGTTTGTCTCGTCAGGTTTGATAAACAAGATATGGCGATGAAAAACGTTACTCAGACAGGAATTGTTTACGTTTCGTAATCGGAGCCGGCGGCTTCGATGGCATCGACGATTTGTACGTACCCCGTACAACGACAAATGTTATTGGCAATGGCTTTACGTATTTCGTCACGCGTCGGGTGATGATTTTGCATGAGAAGCGCATGCCCCGTCATAATCATGCCAGGAATGCAGTAACCGCACTGGACTGCACCTTTGTCAATAAATGCCTGCTGAATGGGGGCAATTTGGCCGTCTTTGCCGTGAAGCCCTTCAATGGTCAGGACTTCATGCCCATCGACTTGTTTGAGTTTGCGACAGCAGGAACGCATGGGCTTGCCGTCGATCAGAACGACACAGGCGCCGCAAACACCCACATGGCAGCCGTCTTTTGTGCCCGTCAGATTGAGATCTTCACGAAGATATTCAAGAAGGGCGTCATTTTGGCGTGCATCGTCGATCGTATGCTGAATTCCGTTCACTGTTATAATCATCTGGTTACCTCTTTACTATTTCATGGGGGCGATGCGGATAGGAAGGGACTGGTAACGCTGCCCAAGAGCATGTGCAACGGCATTGGCCGTCGCCGGAGCCATCAGTTCCAGAGCGGGTTCACCAATACCTTTGGCGCCTGATTGCGACATGGGATCGTAGTTTTCGACGAGCGTAACAATAAAGTCAGGAAGCTCGTTTGCTTTGGGAACGCGATATTTGCCGAGGTTCAGGTTGGTAATTCGGCCGTCCTTGATTCCGAGATCTTCCATTGTGCCATAGCCAAATCCCTGTGCCATGCCACCATTAATCTGACCGATGACGAACGGGGGATTGACGGCTTTGCCAACGTCGTGGGTTGCTGCGGCATTGATGAGGCGAATCTTTCCTGTCTTCGGATCGATGGCAATTTCGGCAGCCTGACAGCCATATACCCATGTAAAATAAGCTTTGCCATGCCCCGTCTCTTCATCCCATGAACAGTCAATGCCGTCACGGACTCGGAAGGTCGCTTGTGCAAAGGGGTGCTCGCGCATAAGAAACATCTGGAACGCTGCTTTTTCCCAGGGAATACTCTGACCGTTCGGGGCACTGATCGCATCGTTCGCAAAAATAACTTCTTCTGGCGTGCATCCAAGCTTTGGCGCAAAACAGGTACTCAGTTGTGCCTTGAGCTTCTTGGCAGCCAATACGACTGCGCTCGTTCCCATAATGGTGCCACGTGATGCGACAGTGGTGCCTGAATCTGGAATGGTCGATGTTGACGAACGGTGATAACGGATGCGCTTGAGATCCACGCCGAGCTGTTCGGCGGCTGTGATCATCATCGCACTCTCCGAACCCTGACCATTTTCATGGATACCCGTCTCAATAATAATAGAACCATCAAATTGTACATTGATAATCGCTGCACACATATCGGGACCTTCGGCACCCAGACTCATGCCGCGATAACTCATGGCAACGCCGACGCCATAATATTCGCCGTTCTCATTGAGTTTGCCATACGTGTTATTCTTGCGCTTCTCAAAATAACCGATTTTTTCAAGTGTCGTGTTGAGCACCTGTTCCATGCTGACGGTATGATTGTCAAGTACCTGACCGGTAATGGTGGTAGAACCCTGCTTGACACAGTTCAGTTTCCTAAATTCGATTTCGTCCATGCCTAGGGCTTCTGCGGCTTTCTCCACCATTTGTTCAACGACAAAATTCATTTGAGGAGAGCCAAAACCTCTAAATGCACCTGTAAAGACGTTGTTCGTATGGACACCATAAACATCACAATGGACATTTGGAACGACGTATGGGCCACAGCATTGCGCCGTCGAACGGAACGTGACCCACGGCGTGACGGAACAGTAGGCACCACCATCAGCAAAAACCTTCACGTCACAGGCCTGAATCTTGCCGTCTTTGGTGAGCCCCATCTTATAATAGATTTTGTACGGATGACGTTTATAGCTCTCTTTCATGGACCATTCGCGTGCATACGTCAGTTTGCATGGACGTTGGGTCAGATACGCACAAAGAGCCGCCCGCGCCGCCACGATGGCTGCCGTGTCATCTTTACCGCCAAAACCGCCGCCGACTGGAATCGTCAAAACATCAATATCTGAAAGCGGTATGCCGAGAAGACAAGAGGTAAAACGTCTCGCAACAAAAGGATGTTGCATGGAGCCGTAGATGCGGTAAACACCATCATCGCCTGGATCGGCGACGCTTGATTCCGGTTCAATATAGGCATGCTCCTGATGCTGCGTCGTAAAGATCTCATCCAGAATAATGTCGCAGTGTTTGAAAGCTTCCGCGGCATCGCCCGTTCGGACTTTGTGGTGGTTGATGAGATTCGTTCCCTTCGATGGATGAATCAAAAATTCATCCTTAAAACCTTCTTCGGGATCTAAAATCTTGGGAAGCGGTTTCAGATCTGCTGTGACAAACTTCGATGCTGCGATTGCTTGTGCGCGCGTCTCTGCAACGACTAGGGCGATGACATCGCCTTCCATGCGTATCCGATCCTCCGCAAGAACGCGGTAGTCATGCTGTATCTGTCCATAGATTGCTTTGCCGGGAACGTCTTTCGCTGTAACGATACGCACGACGCCGGGCATCTTTGACGCCTCTTCCGTGTGGATTGCCAAAATTTCGGCACTCACTTCGTTCGTATACACAGGTGCTACGTGAAGCATTCCGTAAAACTTGTAGTCATCGGCATACTTCGCTTTGCCCGTGACTTTTGCCAACGCATCATTACGCCAGGCTTTTTTTGATTCCGTCATAAATTAAACCTCCTGAGTTGGCCATCGCTCTTTACAATAGAGATTCATGGCTGAGAATCATTCGTCGATCATGCGACGCTCCTGTCTCGTCACATCATCTTAGCGCGAAAAAACTGAAAAACGCGCTGTGGTTTTCTACCACACGCGCGTTCGTTTTGTTGCATTTTTGTGATCAGAAAGACGTTTTTAGAGCGATTTTCCAACGGCTAATGCCTCAAAACCACTTACATCTTCCAGTTTCAATTCCTGATACGATCGCGGTGCACCACTGATCGGATGGCCTTCAAGATAACCTTCGATCATGCGGTTCATGTGGGCAGCCTGCTTCGGGTCATCCACGTAGTTCATTGCCGTCGTGTCGATGACATACACCGGACACTTCGTCCAGCTGTCCCAAAGACGGTAATAACGCTCTCGAAGGCTGTTCAGGTAGGACGCTTCTATCACTTGTTCAGCCTGAATGGATCGACGTGCAATGCGCTTCTGAATAATGTCTGTCGGCGCATCAAGAAATAAAATAAAATCCGGTACCGTCACATGGTTGCTCAGTAAGCCCGTGAAACGGTTATAAAGCGACATTTCGTTATGGTTGAGTGTTTGCTCCGCAAAAAGACGATCCTTGTCAAATAGATAATCCGCTACCATCAGATCGTCGGCTTTCGTGTTCTGCGTCAAGGTCATCTGCTGCTGATAGCGACTCGCCAAATAAAACATCTGTGCTGGAAATGCATAGTGCTTCGGATCTGCATAAAAATCAGCTAGAAAAGGATTCTCAACACAAGGCTCCAGGACAAGCTTTGCACCGCGGATACGTTCCATTAAACGACAAAGACTTGTCTTGCCAACGCCGATAAGACCTTCTACGACAAAATACTTAGACAAAATTACCCCTCTCGCCAGTAAACTGGACTCTTTTGTGTCAATGACCTCCAAACATGCCCCTCACAGGTTGGAGATGTTTTTGGGCCGGAAGCAATCTCTTTCTAACCTACATTTCGTTTTCACACAAACTAATTTAATCCTGATAACTCTCTGTTGAGTTGTATTTTCTTCATAAAAATGTCAAAAATTTGCAAAATATGGTAATTTGAAAAATGAACTTTTGATTAAGTCTTGCCTTGTTGAATCTTCTTCATTTGGCTTCTCCAGGATTTCTCAACGCGAAAACACATGGTTCAAAAACTTGACACAAATGACGTTCTCGTTTAAAGAAACGCCGCTTTATGGCGATAAAACATAAAGTCTGGCCCTGTAGCTCAGTTGGATAGAGCGGCAGTTTCCTAAACTGTAGGCCGCTGGTTCGATCCCAGCCAGGGTCATTTCGGGCGGTGCGTATGCACCGCTTTTTTTGTGCCTGGCAGATGCACTTCAGCCGAGAATAGACAGGATAATGCGTTATCAATGGTCTCTATTTGGTGGGGGAGGTCTCCCCCTACGCGGCTATTTTCCGAAAGTAGAGACGTGTCACGACACTCTACTTTCGGAAAATACGCCGCTACCCCCTCGTTCTCCTCGGTGGATGTCGCTGTCCTACGGATCTTCTTTCCATGTATTACAAAAATATTGCAGGTATTTATGATGATCTCATGACGGACGTCGATTATGACCATTGGTTCTCTCATTATACGACGCTCTTTGCAATGGGAAAACCTGTGCGACATATCCTTGAATTGGGATGCGGTACGGGAAATATGACGTTTCGTTTCGCTCGTCACTACGATGTGACTGCGATGGATTTGTCCTCGGATATGCTCAATGCGGCACAACGTAAGCTGGCGTCTGCAAGGGAGAAACACTCTGTTTGCTTTTTGCAAGGGGATATGCGTCAGTTTCATTCATCGGAACGCTTTGATGCCGCCGTTGCTGTCTTTGATGTCATGAATTATGCTGTCTCCATGGATGATCTTGCCGCAGTCTGTAAAAACGTTTATCAGGTGCTTCGGGCTGGCGGAAGGTTTATTTTTGATGTCAACACAGAACTCGCTTTCACTTTGAAGCTCTTCGATGAAGAAGAAATTAGACCAGATAAGGATTATGTTCATATCTGGCGTGGGTATTATGTGACCACCTGAAAGCTTATG
>JAFOHE010000280.1 GCA_017421975.1 Pseudomonadota bacterium | reverse complement strand
GGAATTGTCGGCAAACGGCCTGCATTCTTCACGCGTCTTATCGATATTGCTTCTCGATGTGATGACGAGGCGATCCCCTTGCCGAACGCCGAGTGCGCAAAAATCCGCCGAATAAGAACGAAATACGCCTTCCGAGCTAAAATAACCGTCCTCGCGTTCTTTTTTCTCAAGCGGCCCCTCATAAGCCACGCGCCATGTCTCACTCGCAATGATGGGGTCATAAACCATTTTGTTGTATTCACCGCTATCGGGATTCACGAAGCCAATGTCATTATTTTTGAAGCGTTCAACCAACAGACGTTGGCGCAGACTGACGACAGGCACGTCGTTTTCGCCGCAAAGCCGGCCAACGCAACGCACGACACCGACGTAAGATTCATCGTCGTCATCATCGGCAGGTCGAAGCGTCATCACAGAAACTTTTTCTTTTTCGACATCGTGATCGAAATGCGTGAAATCCTTGCGTACAGAGAACTCGAACAAGCTACCGGAAGAAGCGGTGACGTAGACGAGCGCCTCATCGACGTGAATACGGTGATTATTTTTGTCATAAGTATCATAATGCAGGACATCACCAATGACATCCATCGGCACGCGGGAAACGGGGAAACCGACGATGCGCTGGCGCGGGAAGCGTCCCGACAGATCGAGCGTTTTGTTTGTCTCAAGATCGATCACAATGACCTGGGCATCATACATATCGGCGACATAGAGCCAGCGTCCCTCAGGATCAATCCCCATCTCCCCGCGTCCAATTCCCGTCTCATAACCTTCGGAGCGGCCTAACCGGCCATAACACGCGTTATCAGCATCATCCACCAGCGTGTCTGCGTCATTATCGATGCCGTCCATGCACATGCCAGCCGTACGGCTTGCCGTCATATCATCGGCGGTTTCTTCGTCCGTCGGCCAAAGACAAGAAGTATCCTCTCGGTCAGCAAATCCATCGCCATCATTATCGATACCATCCGCACAAGTGCCTAGCGTTGGTGCCTGATAACCGTCCTCTTCACTGGCATCATCGGTAGAAATGCATCCCGGATCAAGGGCATCGACGAGGCCGTCACCATCGTTATCTTTGTTGTCATTACACGCCCCTATGCCGACGAAACCGGCCGTTGCTTCGCCTTCGGTGCTCCATGGATAAAAACAAAGGGAATCTGCCTGATCAATTTGTCCATCGCCATCGTTGTCGATACCATCCGAGCAAGCAAAACCCGCACCGATGCGAAGGGACTCACAGGGATATGTCGTGCCTTCGAGACATTCGCCGCCACTCTCAGCATAAGCGATACGCGAAATATAGGCGCGGTCAAAATAGGACACATAACCGCGATCACCTTTGGGATCGGCAATATAGTCAGATACCTTTCCGTCAAGTGAAATCACATCTTCCCACGTAAGCGTGAGATCATCTTTCGTCAGATGACACGAGGTTGGAAAGATATTTTCCCCCTGACCACAGTCAAATGTGATTGTGAGACGTCGAACGCTACCATCGAGAAAATAAACATAAAATGCGCTATCCAATGCCTGATACGTGATGCGTCTGGCAGGCTTGTCGAGTTCGAGGTAGGCAATCTCACGAAGCTCATAGACGCTGACAATCGAAAGATTGCTGTGAATGGAACTCGTCGTCAGAAGCAACACGCCATTGGTATCCGATGCCATAGACTGAGGGCGTTCACCAACGGCGATACTCGTGACACCAGGGACCGACTGGGTAATATCGAGAACCTTGAATTTGTCATTCGAACTGACAGAAATATAGGCCAACGTTCCATTCCCCATATTCGCAGCAAGAATGGATCGAATGGGATCGATATTTTTTTCGGCACATTCGGAAAGCGGTTTGATCACGTCATCGATGACACATTGCTCAACCGTGTGCAAAGCGCCGGGCATATCGAAAGCGGGCAAGGTCGAGTCGTTATCGTCACTACATGCCCCAAGGAGCGTGGCACAAACAAGTGCCGTCAAATAGAGCGTCTTCTTCTTCATGTTGATCATTCTTATTCTTGCGCCGAAGCTTCGGACGATTCATCATCATTATCTTCAGAAGCGAGATATTTCTTCACCATCACGGGAGCATCGGGATCCGATGTATCAAATTCCCAAATATCATTCTCAAAAAAGTGCAATACAAGCAGGCGTCCTGTATCCGCATCCGTCCAAAGATCGTAGGGGCCACGACCGACGCTGACCTTGTTCAGAATTTCCAGACTCTCAGGATCAACAATATAGATGGAATCATCCGTCACACTTGACAAATAGAGCCGCCCGTTCGTCTGATTCCCGACCCAGACAATTTTTGACATATCTTCCGGAAGAACACCGACGGCTGTCGCCTGTGCCATCTCATTGGCAGCATCCCCGCCAATGAGACTGCCGACGTTGAAACGAACGACGGAATTGGGGTATTGGTTGACGAGATAAAGCCTGCGCCTGGCAGGATCCATCACCATACCGCGCCCTTTGTATGCACTATAGGCCTGGGGCACTGTCAATCGCGTGCTCACGTGAAGCCCCAACACCTTGGCATCGGCATCCATGATCGGTTCAATGAGCGCAAGGTCAGATGCGGCACGTCCAGTGACGAAGAACTGCTCCCCTTTTAGCCAAAGTGTTTCACTCGCACTGTAGACGAGCGATGCCGTCTCATAGCTGAAACGGTAATCTTCATCCCCTGAATCTTCGGGTGTCACGACGGTCATCGCTGTCACAAAACTATTTTTCGACAGTTGCGCGATCATGAGAAGGTCAAAATCCACACGTTTTGTCGTTTCATTGCCATTATCATCGCGAACTTTCGTTTCTCGATAACTGCGTGTCACAGAGACATGTGTCGGATGATCATCGATAATGACTCGGCATTTCATCAGGTTGTCGGCATCCCTGTCCTTCGGACAGCTGATCGTCCGCCCATCATCAGAAATCTCGAACCAGACGAGGGCATCGTCGTTGCGCGTAACGAGGTAGCCACGCTTGGCGTCTTCTGTCAAAACGACATTGGTCCCAAAACTTCCGATGCGTTTGGAAGATTCGAGAATGGCATTGTTTTCAAGATCCACAACATAGAGGGCACCACCATCTGACGAACGATAATCGAGATCAAAATTTGAACCGACGACGTAAGCAATTTTACCGTTTGGATGAACGGTCATCCCCGCTGGAAACGAAACGGTGGTCAGATCCGCCTTTTCCCCCGCAAGTTCGGTGGCACAGCCGCCAAGCATGATCATTGCGCCTAAGGCGCACAAAAGTTTCTTCAAAATCGATCTCCCAAAAATGCTACAAAAGCACGTTTTTTCGCGATCCGTAGACAGCATTTTATTACATCAGAAAGCCGCTCCAACGGCATTATTTGGCGCACACCTTCTTCGCAACATCGCTAAACGCATAACACTTCACATTCATTCCATCCCCACGACAAATGCCGTTTTCCAATACTTTCAGCACCTGCCATCTTAGTACGCCTGCCCGCCATATCTGCTTGAAGACGACGAACGTGAACGGTGCGACACAGGAGAAGACCAGCTTGCTTCATCCGAATAACGGCTCTGCTGTACGTGTCCACGGGACATTTCGCGATCAAACGTCTCAAGCTCGACATCTTCGGCGTTTTTCTGTGCTTCGGTATCGTTCGAATCTGTTGAGAAAATCACGCGTCCAAGATCCTGTTTTCCCAGCCTGAGTTCGTGTCGAACCTGCATTGCCCGTTCAGAATGGGTCACAAGATCATTAAAGCGGTATCCGCCATTCACAGGTTCCGCAGACATTTCTGCAGCCATATCATCCAGGACACCGTTGACTTCATCGACCGAAGCTTCCGAAAGCTCATTCCTCCGCAATCCATGATTGACGGCCTTCATGGCCGCCGACCCATTGACAATCGCGCCCATACGCGCATTTTCGACATTTTCAAGGACAACTTTTCGGATATTGTCACGACGGCGACGGCGGTTTTCTTTGATGTTTCCAGGCAAACGCACCAACGGTCCGGCAAAGACGAGCGTACTGAAAATAAGCGGCACCGTGCCAAGCCACGTGATGATGCTCTGATATGAGGCAAGCATATTGGGGTCGGCTGCGAACTCATAAGCATACGCAGGATCATTAATGATCGACATACCCCCTGCCAGAATAATGAACGCCATGATGAGATTAAAGACATTGAGAAGAATGACCGCCACGTTCGAAGAATTGCCCGTCATCGGACGTTTGGATTCAAGACGGTCCCACGCCGGCGTCGGCATGCGCGTCTGCTGTCTTCGGTTCGCTGACTTCATAAGATCTCGGAAAACATAGACGAGTGTGCCGTCGCTGCAAATCTGTGCCTCGCCATCATAAATCGCCGTGTACCGCGCAATTTCACTCTCACATTCAGAAAGCGAATGACCGCTCACAACCATCCAGTCTTCTG
>JAFOHE010000279.1 GCA_017421975.1 Pseudomonadota bacterium | reverse complement strand
TTTTTTTGCCCATTTGGGGACGTTCCATGGAACGTCCTTACAAACATGGGACGCTCTTACCCCCATGGGCCGTTCTTACCCCCATGGGACATGAAAAATATAAAAAGCCGCGTATGCCTTTGGCATAGCGGCTTTGCGCAAGCGTATTGCGCCCGAAGGGGGCAATAGCGGCGCGCCCATCTATAAATATAAAATTAGGCACCTTTCAGGTGCTTTTTTTATATTTATTGCATCGTTTTATTTATCAGGCAAGCAAATGGGTAAGTCGTTGGCATTATGGCTTTATGGCTTCTTGGAGTAATTTTATAATTTCAGGATTGCTATGATAATCCATGGCCAGTTTGCCATCGACATCTTTAATATGGGGATCAGCACCAGCTTGAAGCAGTAAGCGGATTGCTTCAGGCTGTCTTTGATACCGTAGGGGGGTTGAGCCAAACTGATCTTTCGCGTTAATATCTATGCCTGCTGCGATGAGAAGTTTGAGCGCTTCTGGCGACTTGGGATAGAACAAAGCATTGGAACCATTATCAGCGATTGCTCTGGGATTGGCACCAGCTTCAAGGAGTACCTTCACAGAATCTGTATCTTCAGCAAACATGAGAGGTGTTTGATGGTAAATATCTTTGATATCTGCCTTTATCCCGGATTTTAAAAGCAAAGCCGTTGCTTGCCCATCTTTGGGATAATGAAGACACGTTTTATCATAATCTGCTTTTGCGTAGACATCTGCGCCTGCATCTATGAGGGCTTGTACGCTTTTATGATCATACGCCAGCATCAGGGCTGTTTCTTTAAAATGTGCGATATGATTAACGTCCGCGCCGTGGTCTGTGAGAAGCTTGATAGCTTCAGCAGTGTGCGCTTTGAACAATGCCGTTTGTGAAAAAGCATCGACAGCTTCAATGTCAGCACCTGCATCCAAGAGTTGTTTGGCTTGATCCAGTTGATTGGCTGCGATGCAGCGCATGAGCAGTGTCTGGTCTTGTGCATCTTTGGCATCAAGGTTGCGCTTATTTTGAATTGCGGAATTTGCTTCCTGTAAAAGGCTTTGTATTTCAGGCGAAAGTGAATTCTCTTTTGGTGCTTCTTCTTTTTGTTCTGCCAAAGGAATCGTGCTTTTTATCGCGTCATCTTTGACATCCTCAGCTGTTGTTCTCGAACAAGCCATAAGAAGAAAAGCAATTAATAACGTTGTATAAATGGTAGGATTCATCTTCGCCTTTCATGCATTTCCTGAGGCTTTATGCCCCAAGAAAATGTGTGGTGATCAAGATTAAGAGACAGGTGTTGTTTCACATTCGTTTGTCTCAGAATTCCATGCTTTGTTTGTATCTTCACAAGCACAGCTGGAGGTTGTTCCCCAAATAGGATAGCCATCATCAGGGCATTTTTTGCACGAACCATCCACTGGATCAGGATCGCCATAATAATTATTTATGCCATCGCAGATACAGACCCCATCATCCCCTAAGATAGCGCCGCCATCCGTATTGCAGGTTATGGCAGCTTTACATGTTTTTCCATCTTCCGCACAGCCATCTGCGCAAAGTTTGGCACTGCCAAAGTAGCCGTCAGTTTGACAGTTCATTTCGATGTATATGGTGGCAAAGTTTTCGTCGTAGATTTGACTACAGAGCGTTGCTTCTGGTTCGCACGTTGTGGCGCAATAATAATAGGGGTTTTCTTCGCGGCAGGCTTCGGAACATGTCATGAATTGTTCCCACAGATCATCAGCACAATACTCAATGATGCCTTCTGCATTACAACGGCGCGTGCCGTCTTCGCCACAAGGTTTGATACAATAAAGGGTGTCATCCAGATCATTTTCGAGCTGTTTATAGCCATTGGCTTCATCGCATTTGCATCCGCCATTTCCATCTTGTAATTGGCCTTCTGCCAGGCATTCTTGTGGGGCAACGCACCCATTATGGATGTCGCAATAAGGCGTATCCCCGACGCATGCTGTTGACGTGCCATCGGTGAGACACTCGGAGTAATAAGGCATACCGTTAAAAGTAGAGCATACCGTATAGTCAGTTGTATCTGCGCAGGCTGGTGTTGTAATCGCTTCATTTGGATCGACGCATGATTTTCCTGTTTCGTCACAGATCCAACCATTTGGGCAAGGTTCGGAAGGTTGCCACTGAGAATCGGCGCATTTTTTGATCATATAGACGGCTTCGTTGTGCGTTCCGCTTTCGGATGAAGTTACCTCGACTGAACAGGAAGTTTCGTCATTGGTGCATTGTGTACATCGTCCCTGAATACATGTTCCATCACATGGGTTATTGTGTTGACCGCAATGTGCTTCTGAATCAGATTCACAAGTATTTTCATAGATGTGAAAAGCAGGCTTGCACGAAGAAATGATGCATTGACCATCGACACATGCGCTTTGTTCTATGTTGGGAAGGGTTGTACAGTCTACGACATTGACGGCATCCGACGGTCCACAAGCTGTATCTTCATTTTTTTCGCAAGCGAAAGATCCATTTGTTTGGATCAGGTGATAGCCAGAAAGACATTTTGAAACCGTGCAGACGCCATTTTGACAAGCGCCATCATCCCATGCATTGACAGTGGTGACACAGTTGACTTCATCCTTACCACAAGCATTGGCCGTATTTGGCACACAGACGCCTTCTGAAAGGACATAGTCGCTCTGACATTGTTCGAGCATGCAGACACCTTGGTTGCATTTGCCATCTTTCCATCCGCGGATGGTTTGTGTGCAATTGATGGCATCTTTGCCGCATGACTCAGGTGTGCTTAACACACAGCTGCCATCAACAAGCATATAATCGCTTTTGCAAGACTCAAGCATACAAGTTCCATCGCTGCATGAACCAGCTTGCCATCCTTCGATGTGGTCAGAGCATGCGTAGTTCTGTGCGCCGCAGTGATCGATAGAATTGTCAACGCAGGTGGTGCCTTCGATATGTTGGTTGGATGCGCATTTAATGTCTGTGCAAAAATAGGTGCCTGCTTCCTGAGCGCAATGCGGATAATCGGCGGGACATTGGTTAATGGCAAAACTGGCAGCATAATAGCCTAAAGCGCATGATTCAGCTGTGCATGAAGGATCCTTGATATAGCTCAGCTTTTGGGAACGCTTTTCGGGGCAAGGATCTCCCCAGTTGGTCATGTTCTCAGAAGCACACCCTGCGACAAGGCTAAGCGCAACAGCTATTAATGCCAGGTAAAAATACCGAACCATATCTCCTCCATTATCTGACCAGGCTTTACGTACAAACAGGCACGTTCATCTGGCAAAAAGCACAGATGATACGCTTTCTATCTTAAGTCAATTTGCGCTACGATGACAAGTTGCAAGCTCAAAAAATGTTGCAGGTATGCTGTTACAATGTGATACGTTTTGGCTCGTTTGAATAAGCCGGTTTTGTGACGTTTATCAAACATATTTGCGGTACGTGTGCATTTTGCGTGAAATATAAAATGACGTGGATAGAAATAGTGTTGCTAAAAATATGGATACAATGTTGATGTGGTCATAAATTGTCTGTTGTGATTGTTGATTAATTCGATTGTAACATGCATGAATCATATTAAATTATAATTGTTTAATATTGTTTAATTGATAGATGAAGAGTGTAAATTTATCGTGATTATGAAGAATATAGTTACACTATTCTAATTGATTGTTTATAGAAACTCGCTCATAAACATAGCGGGGGAGTTATTGATGGAGCGTGTGGTGTTCATTCGCTCTGTTTTCTGAGGATAACGTCTTTTTGTTCGCGTGTGGACTTTTTGGGGGCGTTATTGTCTGGACATGGGTACATGCAGTTATACGGTTTCGCACAAAATGGTCTGTAGAGAAATTGTAGGTAATCTGTGGCCATAACAACAACCAGTTTAATAAGGATATGACGAGTATGCGCAAAGAATTGTTTATTTGCTCAGTCTTAATGGCAGCTTCTCTTCTGACGAGTTGTGGGTATGATGATGGCAAGGAGGAAGTCATAGATGAGTTACTTCCCATGCTTTCGAGTTCCTGTACTTCGACGGTTGATTGTAAAATTGGTACATCTATCGTCGGTGAGTGTATTTCTGGAGTATGTCAGCGCTATTGTGATTCGTATGATGACTGTGAAACAAATACGATTTGTGAAAGTGGTATCTGCAGACCCATCATCGAATGTCCAAGTTTGACATTTCAGGATACAGTAGCCATTGAAGGCACGCCAATCAGTAATGCTGGTGCTTCTGAAGCGTACACGGGCAAAAAGTGTATTCAAGTATTTTCGCATGCACCTGTAGCGTCATGGAACGCATTAACAACGAAAGACGTTGTATTGGATAGTTCACAAGTTATGCTTGACAGCGAAACAGATTTTACATCTGATGATTTTACATTCGTTGTGCCACACAATTCCGTGTATTCGGGTATGAATTTCTCGATTACGACGTTTGTTTCGCTCGTGTATTTGACGATGCTTGAAAATACGTATGTCGATGTTGCTGAATGTATTCAACCAAAAATTCTTAAAAGTATAAGTGAAACTGGTGAAAATATTTATGGACTATTAGATAATTATGTTTATGCTGCGCCATATAAAGTTAATGTCAGTGATATGTCTTTGTCTGATGCAAATGCTATGGCGAATGTCTGTAGAAGTAGTGTTGTGGGCATGAATTATGATATGGAAAAATATTTGGAATATTATCAGGTTGGTGAACTTGTTGAAAATGGAAAAAATTGGGATGATGAGATTATATTAACTGATGAACAGATTAACAAGTACATTTCTTTAGATGATGGATTTAAAAAAGAACATGAATGTACTGCAAATGAAGAAGATGAAAATGCTACATGTTTTAAAGGTCAGTACAAAGTTACACGAGGCGAAATGTTAGAACTGGCAGTCATGGATTATTCCAAAATGATTTCTACGGATGCTGAGTGTGTAAAAGCTATCAATAACTTAAATATTTTGGTAAAAATATCGCAGATACTTATGCAAATAGGAAATGCTGATGGTGTAGCAAGTTTTGCATCAAACGCTTCATCTGAATTATCAAGTTTGCTAGCGAATATGTATGGAACATATTCAAGCGCTAATTATTATAAAAAGATTTATGAAACTACAATGGAAGTCGAAGGTTTAGGTCCCGTAGATATTGTGATGGATCTGCAATCTATAACAGCATGTACGGAAGACGTTTTTAATAAGAGTAGAAATCAAAATGATAATATATTTAGACTTGACCAGTCTAATTATAAGAAAAATGAAAAGTATCTTCCATATTGCAATCGCGATAGCATGATGTGCTCAGATTATAATATACAAAAAACGTGTACTTATGATGATAAAAAAGGTATGGACGTAACGTATGATATGATCATTAATGTGCCGATGATGAACTTAGTTAACCCCTGTGATTTTAGCCTCTTGGGAGTGAGCAATTTCCCGCTGACAAAGTCACTGACATCATCCGATGATATGAAAATTGGCGTTTGCTCCGATCATAACAACGTTGTTGCAGCCATGATTGAAAAATCCCTCTTGTCAAAACCAACACTTACCATGCTGAATATTATTGAGACAGTTTTCAAATCTGATGGCGAAAATAGTTTTATAAATCTCGGTCCTAGTTTGATTTATGAAAAATTCTTAAATCCGAGTTATTTATGGCTATCGGGGGATAGTTATATGGGACTCCAGATACGTGTTTCGGAACATTCCGATTTTAAAGTGAATGATCTCATCTTGGAAAATCGTTTCAAACCGATTGACGAAATGTTCAAAATGACGACCATTCCAGCAGTTGATGATGATGGTGAACCTATAATTGACAATGGCGTGCAAAAAGAAGATTCGGATATGTATCCGTTAACGACGGATATTCGCATTAATGTCTTTTCGGATGCTTATGCTAAAGAAGAAATTGTGAGCGGTATGCCAAGTGTTATCCCCGTTCCTCCTACAGGTGAGGCACCTAGCTATGTTTCTTCGTATGATTATAAGAAAACGGATGTTGCCAAAACAATTTCTGGAACGGCGCTCTATCAGAAACACGGTAAGGCCGAGACATGCCCGAAGAATATTTGCACATTATATCACTATGCACACAAAATAGATGAGAACGTTTCTGGTATGATCTGCGGCGGTTTCACTTATGATGTGGAACAGTTTAATGGTTATGTCGTACTCACGGATGAAGACCTTGCGATACGTGCTGGCAAACGTAATGTCAAGGCTGAAAGCGTAAGCAAGTAATATCGAAATGTCACGTCCGTGTGTACGTGACATGTATTCTCTTTGAACCACCTGATCGATAGGATAGAAATATGAAACATTCCATATCATACTTAATCACCCTTATTTTTGCTGCGATTGTGCTTTCGACGACTTCAACGGCTTATGCTGACTGTAATGACATGGGGTCTGAAGAATGGAACAGCCTGAGTGCCAGTATGGCGCAGGCATACGATAACGGCAATTATGATGAAGCCCTTGCCTTTGGTAAACGGTTGACGCTCATTTGTAACCGTTCACCCATTGTCAATTTTACGATGAGTGAGATTTATCGTAATCTCGAAAATGAACAGGAAAGCTATGCTTATGCGAAACGAGCGACGGAATACATTCAGGATTATCCCGTGCCATTCGTCCTTGCCGAGCGTATGTGGATGCGTCGTGCCGAAAACGAACTGCCTTACAAAAAAGAACTCGAAGACCTCAAGAATCAGCTTGAAACAGGCACGGGTGAAATCGGAAGCCGACAGACGGAGCTTCAGACGAACCTTTATACGAGCGAGATGAAGCTCGAACATGAGCGTCAGAGAGAGATGGAACTCTATACAGAGGAGCTTCGTGCCGTGAATACAACCAAATGGATCGGCGGTGGTACGGCGATTGGTGGCCTCGTTCTGGCAGGCGCCGGTGCAGCGCTTTTAGGTGTCTATTACGGCGATGCAAGTGATCAATATAAACAAGATTGGAAAGCGTTTGATAAAAACGATGCGAAAGTTCATGCTGGTATCGCGCTTTTGGCGGGTGGTTTGGGATTAGGCCTTGCGGGTTCTGCCGTTGCCATTTATGCTTATTTGAAAGAAAATAGTCTGCAGGGCAAATACGATGTTTTCCTGAATCGTATTTCCGAAGAAAGTGCAAATACGCCGACGGCATTCCAGTTTAATTTGGATATTGCACCAAACTCAGTCGCCTTTGGCATGACTTTCTAGGGATTGAGTGTATTTTGGTATCTGTTGTTTGGCAGATGGGAAAGCGGGCAATTTGCCCGCTTTTTTGTGGCATAGTAAGGCTGACGCTTACAGGCCAAGCGAACGCAATGCCTTTTGAGCATTTTCGTTGCCCTGGTCTGCTGCCATTTTTAAGTACATGATGCCTCTGGCTTTATCTTGTTGTACGCCTTCTCCTGTATAGTACATGACGCCGAGATTGTGCATTGCAGCGACATTGCCTTGATCTGCGGCTTCCTGGTACCATTCGACAGCTTTGGATTTATTTTGGGTGACACCGGATCCGTTGTCATACATATAGCCAATATTAAACTGGGCTTTGGCATTACCTTGTTCTGCGGCTTTTTTGTACCATTTAGCGGCTTTGCGTTTGTCCATGGGCACACCTTCACCCGAAGAATACATAATACCTAAGTTAAGCTGTGCACCAGCATGACCGTTTTCAGCAGCTTTTGTGTACCATTTGACGGCTTCTTTGTTATCCTCCAGGATACCGTCACCTGTGTCGTACATAATGGCAAGGTTAAACATGGCTTTGACATTGCCTTTTTCGCCTGCTGCTTTGTACCATCGCACAGCTTCGCGCTTATTTTGCTCGACGCCTTCACCCTCATCGTACATGATGGCAAGATTAAATTGAGCGCCAGCATGGCCGAGGTCGGATGCGCGACGATATAAAGCAAAAGCATTTTGCAGATTGCCGATATCGTGATACGCTATTCCTTGATCAAAGAGTTTTTCAGCATCATTGGAATGGAGTATGTCAGAGATGTCTTCTGGCATAGCAGAAGGACTATCTCCGTCCTTCAGTTGGTTAAGCAGTTGAATGGATTTTTCATTTCCCTGCTCAGCTGCAAGGGTGAGGTAATGTATGCCGAGGGCTTTGTTCACGGCGGTACCTTCACCTGTATAAAGCATAACGCCTAAGTTATGTTGTGCTTTGCGATTGCCTTGTTCAGAGGCTTTTTTGTACCATTCAATGGCTTTTTTCTTATCCTGATGAACGCCTTCGCCTTCATCGTACATCAGACCAATGTTGAATTGTGCGACATCATCGCCCAGCATGGCGGCGTATTCCATCCATTTGGCGGCCATTTTTAAATTTTTGGGTACGCCTTCGCCTTCGGAATACATCATGCTTAGATTGACTTGGGATGCGACATCGCCTTGCTCAGCGGCTTTTTTGTACCAATCGGCGGCTTTCTTTTTGTCCATTTTGACGCCGTTGCCTTCTTCATAGGCGAGGGCAAGGTTATATTGGGCTTTGCTGTTTCCCTGTTCTGCGGCTTTTTGGTACCATCGAATGGCTTCTTTGCGATCAGGTTTTACGCCTTCTCCATGGCTATACATGATGCCCAGATTATACTGAGCGCTGGCATGACCTGCTTCTGCTGCCTTGCGGTACCATTTGACAGCTTTCACTTTGTCTTGGGGGATACCATCGCCATCATCATAAGTGACTGCCAGATTAAACGCTGCTTTCAGATTGCCCAGGTTGGCTGCTTTTTCGTAGAGTTCGACGGCTTTCTTTTTGTCTTGTGGCACACCGCTGCCTTTGTCATAGGCTAGGGCGAGATTGGCGATACTTTTGGCATGCCCCTGATCAGCAGCTTTGCGGTACCATTCGACAGCTTTATGATGATTTTGGACACATCCTTCGCCATCCGAATACATCACACCAACGGCAAATTGGGCATCGGCGTATCCCTTTTCGGCGGCTTCACTGAAAAGGCGGAAGGCACGTTCATAATCATTGTTTTCGTAGGCTTCGACGCCACGTTCATAAGTCTCTTCTGCTCCCGCCTGAGGACGTGTTTGTTCAGCTCTGTGTTCTTGGGCTGAAACGCTTGGTATTGTGCATAAACTCAGTGCGATGCTTAGGATAATGGTTTTAGCGAAATGCATGGTGCGATGCCTCTCTATGAGATCTTTGGATTGTCTTAAGCGAGGTATAGTAGATTGCGTAGTGTGTGAAACACTCGCAGTCATTGTATACAACGTCAATTGTATCATAATGAATGTAGCAAAACAATCAAATAGCAGCGTGCTTTTAGACGCCATTTGGTTGCAGTCCCATCATTCTTCTTTGATGGATGTCGTTATGCGTGACGATTCATGCTTTCTTTTTTATCTAACTAAAATGAGTTTATCTAGCTGAGTTTATGTTAAAAATACTGAAAATGATACAATTTTATGTGAACAAATGCAAAAAATGCGTAACATCGACTTTATGGATGGCATAACCATATAAGGGGGGCAAAGTTTACACCTACATGTGGGTGTAAACTTTGCCCCCCACGAATAATGCCAGGCAAGACGATTTTGCAACGCCAAAAAGTGCAAGTTCACATAAAATAATTTCAAAATAACATGAACACAGAGTTTGTGTATATCTTGGCTTTTGTAGTAGGCATCCCTTGAATGGCGCGGCGCTTTGAGAAGTGGCATGCGAGCAAGCAGCATTGCGTCATCATTTTGGAATGGTGTGTATTGTTGAAAAGCGTGTCATCATGGATGTAAAAATCGGGAAGGCATTAGCCTTCCCGATGGAAAAGAGGATTAAAAATCAGGGGGATGTTAATCGTCGTCATCCGTTTCTTCGTTGGCTTTAGGGAATTTGAGCATTTTATCGACGCTGTTGGTGTGTGGCGTATCGGGATAATAGTGGACGCGCAGCATGGCGCTGTCTTTGAGAAAATCGATGTGTCCGACTTCGACGCTATCTATCTTTAAGCCCGTGCGTTTTTGTAGATCGTCTATGAGTTCCTGCATTTTGTCGGTTTTGATCAGATCAATTCGGTCATAGCAAATGAGTTTCGTCATCGTCTTTTGCATTTTTGTGCGGAGAGCTTCGCTTATGCCGACGGCAATTAATATAAGGACATCGCTGGCGACGATGATGCCGCTCTCATACGTCAGACCACCTGCCTGCCCAAGCATGGCATTGACGACAGATGTCGTGATGAGCACGAACAAATAAGTCATCTCTCGGACGGGCATGGATTCCGTGCGAAAACGCATGATGCTGAAAATGGCAAACAAACCCAGGGCTATACCTGATTTGAGCTTGACGTCATTCAGACTGAAGAGCAGCAGAAACGTGGCGATGCTCATAAGCATGAAGGTAAAATAATAATCCCGTCGCAGGCTCTTCGGATAATAAAAATAATGCGTAACGACAAATACCACGCCAAAATTTAATAAAAAACTGATGACGAGGATGATGTAAGTATTGCTGAGGATGGAGGCTATATTCATGACAACTCCTTTGAATTGAGTTTTAATATGTGGCGGATACGTTCCTTAAATAAGTTTTGTTTTATGCCAGGGTCGGTGAGAGCATAACCGATACAGTATTTGCTGAAACCACTCGTATGAATATGCATTTTAATGAGTTGGTCGTACATGGGAGACGGCGTGCGTCCGTCGCGTTTGAGCTCAATGATTGCAATACCTTCAAGTGACCGATGGGCATTGTTAAGCAAATTGTGAAACTGAAGGCCTGTATCGATGGTTAGCCGTTCTGTCATGCCTCGGTTGACGAGCGTAATGCGGTGAAATGCGTTTTCAAGTTGCGGCGTTAAAGCTTCTGGTGGGTACAACGCATGCTTTTTCAAAAATGTGCGCGTTTCTTCGGCTTGCAGAAAATCGTGGTTTTCAATCTCGATTTTGATGCGCTTTTTGTCTGTTCGACCGTGGTTATTCTTATTTTTAATTTCGAAAAAAGTCAGTCCTGAAGAGACGTACGTTCTCAGCCGAATTTTTTCTCTCGTGCTTCGCTTATTGTGATGTGCAATGTACATCGCCTGATCTGTCGTATCGTAATAGACAGTGCGATAACCAATGAGGGTTTCTGTATCGACTTCCTGCACGCGGTAATCTGTGACGGCGAGGTTGAGCAAACGGACGATGGATGACAGACCGACGACATATTTGGTATCCGTCCGGTTCATCATCTGTACGCTTTTCATCTCTTCGAGCGTGATGGGGTCGAACGTTTCGAGGATGGGGTTGAGCGTTTCTTTGACATCCATGATTGCACCTGCATTGTGTTACATCCGCCTTCGAATACTGGCTTTGTTTACAAAATGTACGTACATGTATAAACATGCACGTGTTTGTACTTTATTTTGGTCTACAAAAAATGACTTTCAAGCAAAAAAAAAGAATGAAATAAATCTATTTGTTTCAAATTGCGGTTTTTATTCATGATTACGCCTCTAATCTTAACCAGTATTGAATAAAATGCAAATTTGTTTACGCAAGAAAGCGTGTTGGAATTTGATGCTTTGATACAAAATGCAATGTTTTGTTATGCCTGATGCCGTGTATGCGTATACCATGGGGGCGTTGCGGGGGAAGCCCCCGCAGTGGGGGTAGCGGCGTATGGCAACGCCATAGCCGCGCGGGGGGCGTCTGCCCCCGTCGTTTTGACGAAAGTTTATCCTGTTAAAAAAGCAGCGTTGCTCGTATAACGACATGGCCGAAGAAATTTCGGCAACGGATAGTCATGAAGGATGTGAGCATGAAGATATTCTTTATCGGCATTGCCGGCGCAGGCATGGCAAGCCTTGCACGCTATGCCCTTGAGCAGGGAAATGAAGTTTTCGGAAGCGATCCCTATGCTTCCGCTCAGGCGCGTGCCTATTGGACGGACAGAGGCTGTCGCATTTATTCGGAGCATCATGCGCAGAATATTGAGGGTGCGGATATGGTCGTTTATTCGTCAGCGATTCCCGTTGGAAACGTTGAGCGCATGGCGGCGTCGGCACGTGGCATTGCCGTATCGCGTGGTGAGGCATTGGCGCGTTTTGCGAATGCGCATGGCGGAAGCATTGCCGTTTGTGGGACACACGGTAAGGGCACGACATCGGGGGCTGTGGCGCATATTTTTGCGACGGCGGGTATTGCGGCAGGTGATATTTTGGGCGCAGTGCCCCGCGGACGTCTCTCTTCCTCACGTTACGTCGAAAATGCGCGCTACCTCGTGTGTGAAGTGGACGAATCGGATCGAACCCATCGATTTCATCGGCCGAAAGTCTTGCTTCTCAACAATGTCGAAGTCGATCATCTCAATACGTATCGCGACCTTGACGATATTGTCGATGCTTTTGCCGACCACATTCGTGCTTGTGTCGCGTCCACAGTGATTGTGCATTATGCTGGTGTGGGTGCCCCAAAACTTTATGCGCGTCTTTCGGATCTTAATCGCGTGATATGGATTGCGCATGCGGATGAGGCTTGCCAGGCGCAGTGGCGTTATCGCTACGTGTCGTGTGATGATGAGCAGCGCTACACGGTCGAATTGCGAAACGGCGAAACTGCGATTCAGCTTGATTGCGGCCTCTGTGGGCGTGCCAATGCTCAGAATCTCGTTTCGGCATCGGTGACGGCATTGACGTTGGGCGTCGATGCGGCTTATGTCGTAGCGGCATGCAGGACGTATGCGGGGTTATGCGACCGCTGTGAGGTGACGCGAAACGGGAGACGTGCACTCGTCACGGACTATGCGAGCCATCCGACGTGCGTCGAAAATGACATCGCATGGAACCGCACGCAGTGCCATCGTATCCTGGCCGTCTATCATCCCTATCGCTATTCGTTGATGGCCTATCATTGGGATGGCCTTGCACGCGCATTGAGCCGCGCCGATGTCGTTTTCATTGCGCCTTTTGACGGCGCTGGTGAGCCGCCGGTTGAGGGGATGGACAGTGAGGATTTGGCACGCCGTATTCGTGCGTATGTTCCGACGTGCCGCGCTATGGCATTCGACTCGTTTGATGCCCTCGAAAAAGCCGCCAAAACGATCCTGACCGATGATGACCGTCTGATCATTTTTGGTGGTGGACCGCTTTTCACCATGGGACATCGAATCCTGGGAAGTTGATTTTTGGGGGCGGCCCTTCTCGCCCTTCGGGCTCCATACGTGCCGCAAAGCGACGGCTATGGCCGCGATGCGTCCATACGCCGCCGGCTGGCGCTATGGCGTTGCCATACGCGCCACTTTGGAATAAGGTGGTGCAATTTGATACAGTTTTGATAAAGAGTTGTTTTATCGTTAGCCATGAATGTGCTATGATATTTTACCTTATTGAGATAACTGATTGCTTTAGGTGATAGATGGATTTTGCACTTTGTCGAAATTATGTTTTACCGGCACCATGGTTTGAGCTGAACGAATCATCTGGATTCAGGTTGTTTGTCAATCCGGAAACGGGACGTAATGCGGAATGGTGTGCGACGGATGATCGCTTTGCATTGGCTTATGGTATGACGCGTGAACTCCATGCAATGACCGTCTGGCATGCGCAAGGGGCAAAGTTCAAAACGCTGTCAGACGCCATTGGTGGCGCCGTTGCTGGCGTTATGATCGATTCTCAGGGCATTGTCGTTTTTCGCGATAAACTTGGTTTGATTCCGATCGTCATTATTCGGTCAGTGGATCAGCGCAAGATGGTCATTACGACGAGTCCGGATCTGACGACGACGCTGACGCAAGGGCGACAGATGAATCGAAGGTGGCTTGCACATTATTTGTCCGGACGTTGGAATGACGATGTCGAAGATATGATGTCGGGCGTTTCGCGCCTTTTGCCTGGTGAACTTTTGTGTATTCGGACAGGGTGTGTGACGCGCCATAAGTATTGGCCAAAGTCTTCTTTCTTCTCGCCGATTTGTGTCGAAAGTATGGATGAGGCTGTGGAAAAGCTCAGGCAATCGCTCATCGCTGCTGTGAACCGTATTCCCAATGACCGCATGTCCGTTTATACGCTCTCAGGAGGGCTCGATTCCGGCGGTATTGTCGGTATCACGTGTGCTCAACGCCTGTCTGCGGGACAACGTCTTCATGCAGTTTCATTGATTTCGGAGAAGTATCCGTCTTGTGACGAATCCAGAGAAATCGGCATTATGGCGAAAGCTTTGCCAGTGGATGTGCATTACATCAATATGGATGACATCAAACCGCTTTCCGAAGTCGAATTGTATCGTCTGAACGCCTTTGGCCCGACGATCGCCGCCGGTCTGGAAACGACATTAGCCTTATTTCGTTATGTCGCCAAAAAATGGCCGGGGGCTCAGCTCGTTACCGGTTATGGCGGTAATTATCTCGTCGATACAAGTGCTTGGACGCAATTTCATGATTTTACAGTACGTGGGGATGTGGCCAATTTATATCGTCTGGTCAAAACGTTTGATATCAATACTTTGTGTCAACTGGCGAAATATCAGTTTGCAGGCATGTGCGATGGCAAATTGCGTCTTGCGGTCAAAGCCTATATGCCGTGGCCGTTAAAGTATTTTGTGTTTGAATCTGAAAGGCCGAGTGAGCTTGGAAAACGTTGGTTAACACCGGTTGTGGAAGAATATGCTGCTGGTGGTGCACCCCTGCGTTCACAAGCCGAAGAGAGGCTTTATGCCATTTGTTCCTGGAACAATGAGCTTCGTATGCGTGCGCTTGATAAACTGGTGCGTGTGACACAGGTCGAATACTATGATCCGCTTTTTGATCCTGAGCTGTACGAAATGTGTGCCCGCCTGCCAGCGTCGCTCTATGACCAGCCGCGTCGGGGATACAGACAGGCACTTGCGCCGTTTTTGCCATCAGAAATTATTCATCATGCAAAAATTCAGAATTTTGATGAAGTTTCCCGTTTCGATCGCAATCAAGAAGCCATGACATTTGTCGATGAAGCACTTCATGCGAATACTGATCGTGGGCTTGATGCGTTTATTCGTTCGTCAGATCTAAAAAAAGCATGGGGAAATTATCCTTATGCCATGATGCATCCTGAAAATCTCTCGTATGACACGCGTGACCTCTTGTGGCGTTCGATCAGTCTGTTCTTTTAGTTTTTTTTAGGTTTTGCCATTTGAATGACGATGATGGGCTTTGTTATGGATGGGCAAACAGATGAAACGAGGCAATCACGTGGGCTTTTGTAAAAGTGAATTAAAGATCTTCTCGAGATCGCCGTTGATGCAAATCGCGCGATCTTCGATTTCCTGAGGGCAGAAGGCATCCTGATGATTGATGCATGCATAGATGGCATTGGGATTGTCAAGCGTCATGCCCCAGAAGGGATATTTGATGATGACGGGTGTATTGAAGCCGACGCCCAGTTCCAAAAATAGAATGTTGCCGTCCTTGTAGGTTTCTATAAATTGGCCATAGCGTTTTGCTGCCTGATGCCATCCATCATCTTCGACGAAGGTATCGTCGCTTCTGAGGTTCATGACGTAAGGGGCGCCGTCGTCCGGGCAGATTGGAATGAGCTCTGCCGGCACGGACATTTGAATTTGTCCATGTTCAGGAACTTGATAAACGCCTTGTTCGTCTTTGATGAATCCCTGCGCTTCCATCATGGCTTCAATGATCTGAAGATTGTCATACGTCTTTTTATTTTCTGGGTTGGTACTTTGAAATAGGCCATAATCGCCCTGTGTATAAAAGAGCCGTGTTTTATCAAAACCAAAACGTTGGAATTGATGATCGACATTTGTCGTAATAATAAAATAATTTTTATTTTTTATGTAGGATAAAAGTTGTTTATAAACAGGTTTAGGGGCATTAATATAGCGATTATAATAAATATGGCGACTCCACCACGCCCAAAAAATTTCCCTGGTAGGGAAAGGATAGAATCCGCCAGAATACATATCTTGAATGTTGTATATTTTGGCAAAATCCCAAAAATAATCGATAAAACGCGTTCCACTATAAGTCATGCCTGCCGCTGTTGATAATCCCGCGCCAGCACCAATTACGATAGTATTTGAACGCTCCATCGCTTTGATTAAGACGTCAATGGCCTCTGTTTCAGGCAAATCAAACGAAGTCATATTGCCAGACAGGTTTTGAATTGTATGAATCCCTTTTTGAATAGACCACGCGTAACCATTGTTTGAAGGCTTAGAATTGTTGTTCATAACAGCGTTTGTCCTTGTCCTTAAAGACGTTAAAAATGACGCGGTTTAGGGTATTCGGATGGTTAGATAGCCAGTCAGAGACAGTTTTTACGGCAATTTCGGCTGCGCGTGTTTCGGGAAATCGAAATACGCCCGTCGAAATACAACAAAATGCGACGCTCTGTATATGATGTTCCTCGCATATTTCAAGCGTGTTTCGATAACACTCGGCCAACTTTTGTTCGTGTGCCAGTGTACATTCATTTTCAACGATGGGACCGACGATGTGGATGACTTTTTGACAAGGAAGGTTATAGGCGTCCGTGATCATGGGAATTGCCGTTGGCTGCTGATAATGGGCACCGTATTGTTTGCGAAGCATCTCCATTTGTTCAAAACAGGCCTGGCGAAGCTGTACGCCGGCATAGGTGTGGATGCAATTGTCTATGCATAAATGCATAGGAACGAAACATCCTAGCATTTGGCTGTTGGCGGCATTGACAATGGCGTTGACTTTGAGACGCGTGATGTCTCCCTGCCAAAGGCTCATTTGATCACTGTGGGGGATTTGGCTACCACAGCTGTTCATGGTAGGCAGAGCATCATCGTCGGTAATGCCGTCTTCTTCGATACGCGTTTTCAAATAGTCATCCTGGACATCCAAAATGGCTTTGTCTACCGGGGCTGGCATACGGATATTGACCAGCCAACGAAAGAGACGCCATTTTTCAGCATAGGAAAGTGCGCGGACTTCGTCAGAACTTTTCACGGATTCTCCGGCATCTTTCAGAAACCACAGCGTGAGCAGATTGAGTTTTTCTTCCTGAGTCATGCGTCATTCTCCTATGTCATGAGGTTGAACTTATTTGGCAAGAAGTTGTCCGCAAGCACCACCCACGTTGACGCCACGAGCTTCACGTAGCGTGACGAGGCAGCCTTCATCTTGCATAATTTTAATGAACTTTTGAATTTGTTCACAGGAAGGCGCTTCAAATTCAAGGTGTGGCGTCGGATTATACGGGATAATGTTAATATTGTGTGGAAGATCTTTTGCAAAAGCGGCGAGGCGGTGCGCATCCGCTTCCGAATCATTGAGGCCGCGAAGCAAAACGTATTCAAGTAGGATTTTTTCGTGTGAACGGTAAGGCCAGCGGCGCAGACAATCGTGGATCGCTTCAAGGCCATAGCGCTGCGTGATTGGCATGAGCTTTTGGCGTACCTCGTCTGTCGTTGCATTCATGCTGACGGCAATATTGGGACGTATTTTTTCATCGCGGAGCCGTTCAAGTTTGTCAAGGACGCCGGAGGTTGAAAGTGTCATGCGGACAGGTGCGATGTTGAGCCCCTCCATTTGTGACAAAACGGCAATGGCACGCACGACGTTGTCATAATTCATGAGTGCTTCGCCCATTCCCATAAAGACGAGGTTGACGGCGTGCGTTTTGTGTGGCCCGAAGGCGCGAAGTGCCCAGAGTACTTCCTGTACAATTTCGCCTGCCGTCAGGTTGCGTTTGAGGCCGAGTGTTGCCGTGGCACAGAAGGCACATTTCATGGCACATCCGACTTGCGATGACAGACAGAGCGTGACGCGTGGTGATTTGACATCGCGTGGCATGTGTATGGTTTCGACTCTTGCGCCATCAGAGAGCTCATAAATGATGCGTGTCGTGCCATCATCGGCATGACGCGTTTCAGCGATGCGGATAGGCGTCGTATCAAAAGCCGTTTCGACGAGCATTCGTGCCTTGTGACCAAAGGCAAATTGTTCATCCGAATACGTCCAGGTCCATTGGATGCCCTTAAAAATATGGCCGCCGGAGGTGTGTGTTGGCAGTTTGTCAAAATCCGAGGGAAGTGCGGCATAGACCGAGCGGTTTTGTTCGACTTCGGCTTTGACGAAGGGCAAAAAATCGCGGTCGGCTTCCGTCCACGTAAGCTGATCTGCTTCCTTGGGCGTAAACCAGCCTGCCGCCTGATGTTCTTTTAGATGATACGCATCATCTTCAAGCAAAACGCGATAGAGATGGACGCGAATCACTCTGTCGGGATCATGGGTTTCCTTCGTTGTGACGAAGGCTACAGGATGCGAAGCGAGATCGAGTTCTTCCGAAAGTTCCCGCATGAGGGCTTCTTCCGGCGTTTCGCCTTGTTCAATCTTGCCGCCGGGAAACTCCCATTGACCGGCATGCGATTTTTCGTGTCCGCGCTGTGCGGCAAAAAAACGTCCTCTTCGAACGATGAGGGCAGCAACGACTTCGATCTGAATCATACGTTCACCATGTGTGTTGGCTGTAGCGGTGGGGGATTAGCGACGCGGTTGCGGCGGTTGCGCAGCTGGACGTCCGCCGCGTGGTTGCGGCAGGCTTGGCGCTTGTGACAGCGTTCGACGCGGTTGGGGCACGCCATTGCCTTGTGGCATATTGTTACGCGCGACACCGCATCCCTGGCGTGCTGCCATCTGATTGATATTGCCTTGGGCCTGGTGTTGTGGTTGGCGTGCCTGCGGAAGCATACGGGCGTCATTGCCGCTTTCGTCTTCAAGATCATTTGTGCGAATGGCTACAAGGAGCTGCGTGCAGCACAACGCGACAGCCAGTTTGAGCATCACAAAAAAGGACATATCGATAGACGATGTGCCCATGACGCCCATGCCGAGGTAGAGGGCAATTTCAATGGCGCAAGAGACGAGGGCTGCTGTGGCGGCGTAAGGAATACGCATGATAATGCCAATACCGCACAGGGTGACAAAGGCATAGAATGGAATGGTTTGAAGCGAAAATCCCATCTTTTCGAGGGATTCGTAACCGCCGAACGCGCCACAAAAGCCGAGTGCTGTGACGGCAATGCCGCCAATGATGCATCCAAGTCCGGCAATCGCAATCTGTGTACCTGTCGCTGCTTGATAGTTCTCTCTGTACATAAATCTACCCATTTGAATCTGTGCCTGAAGTGGCACTTTGCGAGCGCGTATATAGCCGAAAAAAGGCGCTTTGGGCAGATGGAGATCGCGATTATTTTTACAGGGTGCAGGCTATCGGCCTACGGCGCGATACGCCTGGCTGGGCGCGGGCTATCGTGCTGTGGCCCGATACGCCCGACGCGGGGTGTGCCTATGCCTTGGGCATACGGCACACCTGTGTTTCAGGCATTGACGGCAAATGTAGCCATTTTTTTGCCTCAGAGGATTATGTCAGCACTCAACCGTTCCATGGAAAAGCGAGCTGAGTTTGTTTGTATCGATGCTTCGGCGGATGCCTAATCAGAAACTTTGCTTTGCGTTGCAGAAAACAGGTTTAATAGGGAAATGCCATTGTAAAATAAAAAGAATGATACTGTATACAAAGCATGTTGATAAGGAATATTATTTTAATTATCCGAAGAATAATTATGGAAATCCAATTTGAATGATTACATTCATTTGGTGGGATGGTTTACCATGTGTCCTTGTGCTACGCATGGTACATGCGGTTGTCTGATGCTAGCCGACGACAGGCTAGCATCATGATTTATGATGCAGTGTGCATTTGGTGTAATGTTACACAGCACACCTATTATTTCAGGTATTCACGGCTGACATAGCCGATTTTTTTGCCGCTGAGGATTTTGACCCAACCGTCTTTTTCGGCCAAAGCACGGACAACTGTGCCATTGGGAAGCGAACCGATTTTATCCGTATCTGTGCCGGGGCCTTTGCGGATGTTGAGGCTTGAAGCAGTCACAGTAAACTCGGGGGCTTCATAGTCCGTGTACATGGCAAAAACGTATGCGTCACGATCATTGAAATTGATTTTGAGCCATTCATCGCATACGGCTGATACACAGATTTCGGCACCGCGTTTGAGTTGGCCGATACGCGGTTTTTCCGTCGAAGGCGTCTCCCGGACATTGAGGACATCGCACGTCACATGCGCTACGGTCGATTCTGTCAGAGGCATGAAGAAATCGACATCGGCGTCTTCCGCCGCATCTTCGGTGACGGGCGAGGATGACGCATTAGCATCGTTCGCTTTCGATGCCAGTTCGCTAAAGGATGAAATATTGCCGTCACTGACTTTGGAAACAAGCTGATCCAGAAAACTCATCTTAATAAACCTCCATGATGAAAAAGGAATGCGTTTTTACAGATTCTGTAAATGAAACAAAAACGCATCATATTGTAACACACATTTTTCTCAAAATCATCTCTTTTTACTTGAATCAAGTTTGAAAAAGATAAATGAGAGGATTGTGCCTAGTATGATAAGCATCGCAAAAACGATTTTTCTTAAGGCAATAAGCATAAAACTGATGATGGCAAAAAGGATCAATACAGTTTTTGTAAATTTGTTCAATGGCTTGTTTTCTGAGATCAATGTGTTTTTTATTTCAGAGTTGATGTTCATTTTTATATATTGTCGAATCTCTGAAATGCTTTGAAAGCGTTCTTTGGGATTGGCTTTTACCATTTTAGATAAAATTATCTTTAAGGACGAGGACAGGTTTGATGGCAGGTATTTTTCGTATTGAAGCGTGAGCCCATCCATTTCCATTTTGTTTGGAGATACGCCAGAAAGCAGATGAATGATCGTCATGCCTAAACCATAGATGTCTGACGAGGGTTCGGCTCTGCCATAAAATTGTTCCGGAGCAGCATAACCAAAGGTTCCAGCAACGGTACTTGCCTGGGTTTTGTGACGGGCAGCAGTCACTGTGCCAAAATCAACGAGCCACAGGCGGATAGGGTCTTGTGTCATATCGACTAAGAGATTGCTTGGTTTGATATCTCTATGGATAATGGGATTCACCTGGTCATGAAGATAGGCTAGGATCGTAAATGCCTGATCCAGGATGTCCCAGATTTGTGCTTCTGTCAACCTTACGCCATCGCGGATGAGATCATCGATGGATTTGGCATCAATATAGGATTCGACGAGGTACGAGGTGGGGGTGCCTTCGATAAATTCGATGAATTGAGGAATACCGTTTGTTTTAAGCTGTTGGAGCGTGGTGACTTCACGTTTGAGCAGCTCGAAGGCTTTCCAATCGGTAACGGTGGTTGAATCGCTCAGGTCAAACATCTTTATGGCAACGATATGACCTTCCATGTCTTTGGCTTTGAAGACAGTGCCTTGTGCACCTCGTCCAAGGGGCTCCATAATGACATATTTGTTGCGAAGCAAGGGATGTGCATCTTCCTGCGTATGATCCATGAGGCGATGGTTAGGCGCATCTTTTTGGGGGAGCGATTTGGATGGGGTTGTCTCGGCGGTTGGCATGTCGTCTATTCTTACATTGGTTCTGGAACTGTCCATGAATGGAGAATTGAGTTCTGTGCGCAGGATTGTGTTTGATTAGGGTGACCGTTATAGCTGCCATTGGAGATAAGTTATAACCTATCTGCCATTGGAGACAAGTCAACTAAAGCAGATTATCATAGTGCTGGAAAGAAAGCGAGAGATGACTTGTTTCATGATTGTTTTGCATCGCTTAATGGTATGGACGTGATTGCGTGTTTTTTCCGATGTAAATTTTCTTGACTTAAAATAGTGGATGCTTATTAAAAAAAACTGGGGGAGATGCAGAGGAGTATTGTATTATGACATTGAAGAAAAAATTGTGGTTGACAGCCGTAGCTGTCTTTGGGCTGATTTGTTTTGCGATGTTGACGTCCTGTGCAACGCGGACGCCGACGGATACAAAACCTGAAGTAGAAGTCAAAGGCGAGAGTAAAGTTCTCGTCGCTTATATGACGTGGTCTGGGCATTTGCGAACGTTGTCGGAATGGGTTGCGGATGAAACCGGAGGGGAGTTGTTTAGAATACTTGTTCAGGATGAGTATCCAAAAGAGTATTCCGATACGACGGAACGCGCAAAAGAAGAACTCGAAAAAGGGATAAGACCTGTATTATCGACGCATATTTCACCTGATGTCATGAAGAATTATGATATTGTATATGTTGGCTTTCCCGTGTGGTGGTACGATGTTCCCATGGCTGTCTGGACGTTTGCAGAGGAATACGACTTCAGTGGAAAGACGATCGTCCCCTTCTTTTCGCACCAGGGAACGTCAGATGGTGCCAATAGCATGAACACCATTAAAAAACTTTTTCCCCATTCAACAGTGGTTGAAAAACCATTGTCCATTCGTGGAACAAGCGCAGCTGATTCTGAGGAAGAAGTGCGTGCTTGGGTAAAAGCGAATGGGCATAGTCATCATCCATAAGCTTTAGAAATTTGCATTTCTGGGTAGGTTTGCAAATGTAAATGATCCTTATTTGGATCTGAAGTAATTTTTTATTCCACAAGGAGATCTACTATGAAAAAATCACTCGGTGTTGTACCTGCGCTCTTTCCGATGCCTGTTCTCATGATTGCAGCTTATGATGAAAATGGGAAGATCAATGTCATGAACGCTGCCTGGGGAACGATTTGTGATATGGACAAAATCGCTCTGATCATTGATGATGATCATAAAACCACACAAAACATCCGAAAAGTGAAGGCTTTTACGGTTAGCCTTGCTGACAAAGCCCATATTGCTGAAGCGGATTTCTTTGGTATTGCCAGTGGCAATAAAATCAATGATAAATTCGAACGCACGGGATTGCATGCGACGAAAAGTGCATGTGTCAATGCGCCGATTATTGATGAATTCCCGATTGCTATGGAATGTGAATTGGCTGAAATCGTACAAACGGATCATTTGTTTGCCGTTATTGGAAAGATTGTCAATGTGACAGCGGATGAGAATGTCTTATCTGATAATGGCAAGGTAGATCCGACAAAGCTCCATGCGCTTATTTTTGATCAGTTCCAGCACGGCTATTATGTCGCTGGTGAGAAGGTCGGTCAGGCATGGCATGCAGGTAAAGATTTGATGAAAAAAGATTAATATTTATCTTTGCAGCATAAAACGGCATTGAAAAGCAGCGTATGTTGATGCATACGCTGTTTTTTTATCGAATGTGCAATGTTTCTATAAATGGTATGCTTCTCCGTAGGCATTTTGAATGGCTGTCATGATATTGCCAATGTGGGTGCCATCGCCAATTTCTATACGGCGGCATTGCAAGTGACGTGTTTCGACGGTACAATGCTTTGTGCATACTTCCTTTCTGAATACGCAAAAATGTGGTATTACAATGAGGTTCAGGCGTTTTTCGCTTGATGGGATTGAATGACGGCTTCGATAAAATGTGTTGAAGGCGTAACGCGATGAGGAGAAGCAATTTATGCGTGATCAGATAACGAGAAGGACAGCTTTAAAGCTCATGGGAGCTGTGGCTGGCAGTGTCGTATTGGGTGGTTTGACGACTTTATCGGGATGCAAACCGAATTCGCTGCAGGATGTATCAACGAATAATACTCCGAACGAGGAAAACAAAAGTGATGATGCATCAGCTGGGCAGAATAAAGTGAAGCGCCTCGTATTTTACTTTACCGGTACGGGCAATTGTCTGTATATTGCCAAGCAGCTCTCTGATCATACCATAAGCATTCCACAAGCCATGAAGAAAGGTGAGTTTGTTTACGAAGCAGAAGAAATCGGTATTGTTTATCCCATTTATGGGCACATGCCGCCGAATATGGTACGTGCGTTTCTCCAAAAAGCGCAATTGAAATGCAATTATTTATTTGCCATCCTGACGTATGGCAATCGAAAATGCAGTGCAGCAGAAATTTGTGATCAAATTGGAAAGGATAGCGGGCGTCCGTTTGACTATATTGCAACGTTGCTCATGGTCGATAATTGGCTTCCTAACTTTGATATGAATGAGCAGATGCAAATTGACAAAAAGATTCCTGAGAATCTTGCGCGTATCCAGGCAGATTTGAATGTTCAAAAGAAAGCGATAGAGCCTGTGACGGAAGAAGAGCGTCAGCAACATGCTGAGTTTTTAAGCCGTGCTTCGGCGATATTTACAGCTGAAGGCATTCACGCCAAAGCAGAAAATTGGTTTACGGTGACGGATAAGTGTATCACTTGTGGAATTTGCGTTAAAGTCTGTCCCAAAGCAAATTATTCGATGGATGTTGAGCGTGCTGTACCAAAAGGGGAGTGTGAATTGTGCTTTGCGTGCGTACATAATTGCCCGCATAAAGCGATTATCCTTACAAATGGCGAAAAAAATCCGAATGCCCGTTATCGCAATCCGAATGTTAAGATTAGTGACATCCAGAAAGCGAATAATCAAAAAGGTTAGTCGATTTGCGGTGGCATGCCATTGTTTGTCACCGCAGACGTGTTATTCTGTGAACAGGGGAAGGCTACAGAACATTTGGTGTAGCTTGTATTCGTCAAAAGGCAGATATTCAGCAATGGTGAAGCCAACGACATGGGTATGGCGTGTGATGATGTGCAAAATTTCGTTGAGCTTTTCGATGGTCATTCTACCGCCGCCAGAACCGTCACCAACGAGTTCTGGGTTTGCAAAATACGTCGAATGGAAGAAGTGTTCATCGAGTACATCAATATCAAAATGAACGAGAATATGATCAAAGCGTCGCGTAAAATTTAGAATTTCGTCATTGGAGACAAAAGCTTTATCTTGAGTTTTGTATTGGATGCCGATCTGATTCAGAAAACGTTCCTGGTAATCATGGAGAGGTTGAAGACCAATATAGAGTACATTATCTGGCTTAAATTTGTCATTTTTCATCTGCGATGAGAGTTGAGGGGCACCGTTCCCCAGGAGACTTCCCAAAACCATGGCATGGGCATTGGGATAGCCGTCGTTTGGCGTTGACACATCGGGATGAGCGTCGATCCAGATAATGCCTGCATTTGGGTATAAGCCGTGCAAGTAGTCGAAAGGCGCGAGTGAAACGATACAGTTACCGCCAATGGTAATCACGCGATCTGGGTTTTCGGCATGGAGCAATTTTTGGGCATTTTGAATGCCATTTAGGACTTCATCTTCTGCGTATATGCCATGCGTAATGGATTTATTTTGGTGATTTGGCGGAAGAATATCGACCTTAAAAAGCGGTTGATGATTATTTGGAGGTAAGATATATTGCATCAATCTGGCGCCAAAATCATACGTGTCAAGACCACCACTAACATGATCTGGATATAGTAGACGAATGGTTTTCATTGCACAATCCTTGAATGAAGCTTTGAGCAGACGCATAAATGCAGTCATGCTTATGCGCTGCATGAAATGCATGCCGCTGTCATCATAATTGAAACTGCGTTTCTGGAAAAGTTTGTTTTTGTGCAAACAGAAATACGCGACATGCACGTTCATTCGAGTTTAGAATCAAACGGCACTGTTCACATGAAAACGTGCCGTTTGTGTTGCGTTTTGTTTAGCCTTTATTTGCAGGACGAATCTCGGCATAACCGTTCCAAGCATAGACAGCTGTCTCGGTATCATTCGCATAGACGCTTTCTACGTTACAAATATATAGATAATGATCGCCAACTTCAACATAGTCTTTGAGGGAACAGCAGATGGCAAGCTTGGAATGAAGCGGAATCTGAATATCCGCATTTGGAATTGATTGCATTTGAATGTTGAATTCTTTGACTTTATCGATGTTTCTTCCTGAATGTGAACCACATTTTATGACAGTTTGAGACAAATCAGTCCCTGGTATGGAAAGAATGACTTTGCGGTGTTCACGTACCATTTCTCCACTGTAGGATGATTTCATCATAGCAAATGCAATCATTTCGGGATTGAACGACAAATATGTCCACCACGATACGGTTGCCAGGTTCGTATGATTATCTTTTTTGGTGGTGCATACGAGTGCTACAGGGTTGGGCGACGTTAGCGTTGAGGCTTTAGGAAGGCTGATTTTGTCCATAATGATTCCCTTATGAGAGGCTATTCCTGAATGGTATTGGAATTCTGGTTGTAGGCTTTTGCGACGCATTTCCATTCGTTATTCATCTTGAGAAGCAAGAGGTAGTCTGTGAAGTCAATGCGATTGCCCCAGCCTTCTTCAAGGACGCGAACGACGGCGAGCGTTTCTTCAAGCGCAATAACGTCTACGCGTGCTTTAAAATGATCACCGCCAGGAACGGTATCAACATTATGATAGAATTGATCAATCGAACCGTGTTCGAGTTTGTTATCCAGAAATCCGAATAAAACAGCTTCATCTGTAAATAGCTCACGGGCGTATTTGCTATTGCCTTCTGCGACGCTACGGACGAATTTCATGGCGGCTTCCTGAACGGCTTCGTACTCTTTTAGTGGTGCTCTCATTGTTTTTCTCCTTCGTAAAGTGTGGGGGATAGTCCACAGAACATCTGTGGACTTTTCAAAATGTCTTTTAGCTGTTATGATAAGAATCAACAAGTACGCACATTTATGTGCGATACTTACAATCGTTATATATACTATCTTTTTGGATAGTGTGGAGGTGAATGTTATGGAAAATATCAGAGAAAGACATATCAGTGAAGAAAAATTGGAATGTACTGGTTTTAATTACACATTGTCGCTCATTCATGGTAAATATAAGATGACGATACTTTATACTTTAATGGAATTTGGCGTCGTTCGGTTTAATGAGATGAAAAAGTATATTGGTACAATTACATATAAAACGTTGAGTTCAGCGCTTAAGGAACTCGAAAGGGATGGACTTGTTGATCGCAAGGAATACCCACAAATTCCACCGAAAGTTGAGTATCGATTGACGGAAAGGGGACAATCACTGATTCCGATACTTGATGCATTGTGTGAATGGGGGGATGTTCATCGTGTGGATACGATTAAATAGAAACATCTAAAATTGTCGCATACAGGTTTGGACAAAATGAAGAATGGCGTTTGCCGTTTCCTGTTCTTTTTGTTGATAAGTATGTCCTGTATTCTCAATAAAAATGAGTTCATTATTTTCTGGTGCTTGGCAATGATCATTGATGTTTTTGAGAAATCCTCGTGGATCGCCATACGTAAACCGGTCAAGTGAGCCAATAAGCATTGCGCCCGTGTGGGTGATATTGGCCACTTGGCTGAAGTCAGTGTCTTTTTCGACGTGAACATTGTTTAATGTATCTGTAAACACCCAATCTGAAGCAGTGTCAGCGTTACATGGTATCCATCCAAGGACTTCAAAGGGCAATTTGGTTTGACCATTGCCGTTATGGATAATTCTTTTTATAACTTGTTTTTCATAGATGTTTACTTGCGCAGTTAGATGACGGAGATTGGCCGGGCTGAGCAAGATGAATTTGTCGATGCGATTGTCGTGGTGATTCGATAGATAGTGGATGACTTTGTTTGCGCCGAGTGAGTGACCGGCGAGGATGATATGATGATATCCTGCGCGTTGTGCCCAGTCAATATAGCTGTTGACATCATCATCGGCATCTTCAAAACGTTCATTCCACGAGCCTATGATAATGTTTTGATTTGTCAAAACGTTTTGAGTTTGAATTTCGCCAAAGGCATCGCAGACCTGGGCATATACGAAGGGAATGTTGTGTGCGTTGAGCGTCGCAGCAAAATTGAAGTAGAATGGATTTGAATAAAAGTTGCCGTGTATGCCAGTAATGGCAATGACGATCGTATCGGCGTGATTGACATCCTGATTGAACAACACGCCATTGAGGATGATGCCTCGTTTTGTGATGGCTTCGATGTTTTCGGCACCGTCTTTGAGTTTCCATTTCATAGCATGCCTCATTATGTGGGGTTATCTGAAGATACATTGATGCAAATGGCTGTTATAGCAGGCATTACATGAGATGCATTTTGATAATGTGGATTTCCCTTGTTTTTCGATATGTCAATATCTTAATGCGAATTTTTTTGAACGGCCAGTGAACGCAATTTGCGGACGAGCGGATGCGTTGCGTGGAACGATGGTATTTGTGTTGCGCGTGGGTATTTGTCCACTTGTTGTTAACTTTGTGCTTGGAACCGTCATGCACAGAACGGTACGCACGGCGGTGTGGGCGGTATTTTACACACAAGGCGTGGCGGATGCCGAGGTCGGCGGTGCGGACATTGAGATCATCACTTGCGACAGAGCCGCCGCAGAAGACGTCATTGGCGTGGTTTGGATCGCGGCCTATGCGCCTTTGGCACATACGGCACGCGATCGCTGGCTATCGGCCTCTGGCCGATACGCCGCTCTGGCAACGCTATCGTTTGCGATACGCGTTGCCTTTGTCGATATGTAAGATGATGGCATATTCACAAACAGCTAGAATCCCTAAAGGTTTGTAACTTTTTGGAAGCGTTTAAGAAAGAAATTTAGGTATGACGCTATGCTCACGAGCGGCTGTATGCCTTATAAACCTCGCATCCACGATGAACACAATAGCCTATACTAAAAACATACCCCTTTATCATTTTTATATATGCCACCCTCACAATATGCTTTTTTGCCATTATCACATATATATCCATCAGTACTCATCTCAATATACTCAACACAATATGCTATCTTATCTCCAAAGCACATTAGACCTTTAATAGATTTTAATACATTGTTTTTACAATAAAACAATGCAGGTTTTTTGAATCATTCAAGATACATGCAAAGTCTCCTTCTGAAATATGATTGTTATAATTACAAAACATAATCGCATTGCCATTGCAGTCAAGATCTTTCAAATTTTTACCATCTTTACACATTTTAATACACAATCGTCTATGCATGATATGAGTAGCACAAAACCAGTGATAACTAAAGCACTCACGCTTCTTTTCATCATTTGCTCCTGGAATACAATGACTATTGTTTACCTTGCGTTAATCGATACAGTTGTGCTTCATAATTTAGGATTTTTTGTTTTAATTCGTCATTTTCCTGTTTTAGAGATTGATATTCCTGCTTTTTAACGGAAAGGTGTGCTTGCTTTTCCTTATACCTCTTTTCCAACGCTTGTTTTTGCTGGTATAACTGATCACTTGCTTTTCTGAGTTCGTTTA
>JAFOHE010000278.1 GCA_017421975.1 Pseudomonadota bacterium | reverse complement strand
GGATAGGCTCTTGTCGTCATCCAGTCCGGTTGGATTGATTCCATCTCATCGGGAATGTCAAAAAAGTCGCAGTCGTGGCTTCGTGCAATATGGGTTTTGGCTGTGTTTCCCTGGTAAGCGTTGATGACTGTGATGCGTTTGTCAGATGGCAACGTTGCAGAGAGTACAATCGTTGGAATCTGGTATTTACCGAGCCATTCGAGAATGCGTTCAAGATAAACAGACATATAGGCGTCATAAGCGTGACATTCGTCAATAACAACGACCTTGTTGGACAGCCCGAGGTGACGTAGCATCAGGTGTTTGTGCTTAAAGGCTCCCATCAGAAGTTGGTCTATGGTGCCGACGACGAAGTCGGCGAGCATGGCTTTTTTTCTTCCTGAAAACCAGTCATTGACGATGAGTGTGTCGTCTTCTTCTTCGACAGTGTCGCCATTGCTGGTTTTGGTCATTGTATCGAGGCGTCGCTCTTCTTCGTTTTGAAGATTCTTCCAGTCGTCGTTGAATTCAGCCCGAGCATGGAAAAGTTTGACGGAATGGCTCTGTGCATCCCCAAAATGATGTATCCACGCGGTAAGGCGCGGAAATATGCCGTTGGAAGTGGCCTGAGTTGGAAGAGCAAAGAAAACGCCTGTCCTGCCGCTTTTTTGTGCCAACATTTCTGCAGCGGCTAAAGCTGTTTCTGTCTTGCCGTATCCCATGGGAGCTTCAATGACGAGAATGCCTGGCTGTTGGAGTGACCGGACGACATCCATCGTTACCTGCTGCAGATTGTTAGGGGAGAGTATTTCAAATCGGCGTGCATAGTAATTATGAACACTGAAATCCGATGTGAAACTTTCGCTAGGCTGCCATCTGTGGGTCAGATGAAGTCGTTCAAAACCTCGCCGGGCGCGGTTCGCACTCGAAATCACATGAACAGCTGCATCCATGGGAATATAGGGAAACAGCCACTCATTGCTCGATATCCAATCTGCCATGACCAGAAGACCACATAATTCGGCTGACGCAACAAGATTGGGTTGTGGAACATTTGAAAAAGCGTCGAAACCAGCTTCGGTCAGAGCCCATTGATAAAGCCCAGCTTGCACGGATTCCCAACTTGCTTTGTTATCATTATCCGCATAGAAATTTAGTGGATACGTTTCAAACAAAGATGCCTTGATGTTATTTTTCTGAGGTTTACCGTGATGCGCACCGAGGATGGCTGCGACATTTGCAGCGCAGTTTCCGGCATGTTTGAGCAGAATTACCTGTGAACAAAGTGCGTGTGGTGTTTTTATGCGTTCTGGAATGTCTCTTGGACAAAACAGAGCTGCAATTTGGAGTCTTTTTAGAATGATGTCATCCAAATCAAAGCATTTGCTTTGCCTTTCGTTGCGATCTCGTTGATCCAGAAGCCCGGCATAAGAAGGTCTCGCTGTTTTTCTCTGAAATGCTGGCGTCGCCTTGCCGAGATCGTGGGAAGCGCACAAAAAAACGAACAAAGCACGGACGCGTTGCAGTTTTTCTTCAACATTGAGCGTTGTGGCATAAAAGCAGTTATTGGCGATGTTCTGCTTCGCACCTTCACACAACCACTCATCCCAAAGTAATTTCCCTATCTCAGCCGTGTCTGCCAGATGCGTGATGAGAGGAAGCCATCTGGGGTCGCCGTTGGAAGCTTTTTTGCCCCAGAGTGCGTAAATGGATAATTGAAGTTCTGGTGTAATCCTTGAATTGCTCATTTGTGTATCCTCCCCAACAGCAGAGATTCGTTTCATACGAGTAGAATCATATCATGCGTTTATGATTCTGCAAGTGGAACAATGAGAGAACATTTTTGGATCATTTCTATAAACGGTATGATGTGTAGGATAGGCAATATAGATGGCTATGTTTAACGCCTGCAAAGTAACCTGCGTAGAAAATATAGAACAAAAAAGCCCATGATGGATGAACCATCATGGGCTTACTGTCGATTTGGTCATGCGGTTGGTGCGTGAGCATTTGGTACAGCGAGTATTATTCTCGTATGTTTATTGCTCATTCAACCAACAAGGCATAAAACCATTAGATTTTATAAAGCGTTAGATATTCTTCATAATGTTGTTTGAATTCATCATCTGAATTTCTGAATACGCGCTGGTTTTGATGAATATTCATGTTATGCAATATTTTAGAATCAAGGATATTACCTGAGATGTTCGAACAGTGGTCGGCAACGCGTTCGAGGTTTGTTAGAATGTCTGACCAAATGAAGCCAGCCGTCGTTGTACATTCACCCTTTTGTAGGCGTTTGATATGACGCGTGCGCAAATTTTCTTTGAGTGCATCGATGACTTCTTCGAGGGATTCAGTTCTTTTTGCAGCTTCAAGGTCATTGTTCGTCAAAGCTTCGGTAGACAGTCTTAAAACTTCTGTTACAGCGCTTGCAATCGTCGTGTATTCTTTCATTGCTGATTCTGAGAAAGTAATGTTATTTTGTTTCATCTCAGCAGCAGAATGGATGAGATTTACAGCGTGATCAGCAATGCGTTCGTAATCACCGATGAGTTTCATGTATGTTGTTGCCCTGACGCTTTCATCTTCCGAAAGGTTTTTAGATGTCAGTTTGACGAGGTATGTGCCCAAAATGTCTTCCTGATGGTCGGTTTCATTTTCGAGCGTTTTGATTTGATTGGCAGTATCCTCGCTGTATTTTGAAATGAGTTCCATACTGAGATTCATGGCTGATACGGCGTTGGAGGCCATATTCTTTAAAACATTTTTACATTGGGCAATGGCCAGAGACGGCGTGCCGAGGAGACGGTCATCAAGGATCTCGTTGGTGTCAGTTTTCTGGTCTTCAGGTATGAGACGACAGACGAGTTTTTCGAGCAGCCCGCTCATGGGGATGAGCAAAACCGTGCAGAGAATATTAAAGAGCGAGTGTGCGACGGCAATGCCCATGAGACTTGCCGATTCAGTGAGAATGACGGGGGACAAAACTGCTTTGATGATCCAGAAGATGGTAAGCCAGACGGCTGCTCCAAGCACGTTGAAGGCCAAATGAACGAGGGCTGCGCGTTTCGCATTTTTATTGGTGCCAATGGAGGACAAGACGGCAGTGATACATGTTCCAATGTTTTGCCCCATGATGATGGGGAAAACGGCACCGTAAGTGACGGCCCCGGTAGAAGCGAGTGCCTGAAGAATACCGACGGAAGCAGAACTCGATTGGATAATGGCAGTCAGAGTTGCACCGGCCAATAGGCCTAGCAATGGATTGGTAAATGCGATAAACCATTCACCGAAGGCGGGTACGTCTTTAAGGACAGAAACGGCAGCAGACATGGCATCCATGCCGAACATGAGTGTGGAAAAGCCCAGGAGAATGAGTCCGGTGTCTTTCTTT
>JAFOHE010000277.1 GCA_017421975.1 Pseudomonadota bacterium | reverse complement strand
TCCTGCAAATCAAGATACCCAATAAGCCATTTTATTGCTTAAGCCACGTTTCATGCCTGTGTTCCACATGTTCTAACGGTTAAACGAGGGAAGCATAGAGCCGCATTAAATATCATCCGACGTGGCATCACACCTTGAATTGTTTTCACTGTCTGTGTTCTCTTTGTGATGCAAATGACGGGGGTTTCTGTAAAAAGCACACCTTTTGTCAAGACTTCCCCGATTTGCATCCATAATCATAAGACTTTACTCAACATCATCAAGGACGGCATCACGGTTCAAAGTAAAGAGCTCCCGCAATGCATCCGTATCAAGCTGCGTAACCCAGGTTCCTGAATTGTCCACAATGGCATTGGACAGACCTTTCTTATCTTCGAGCATGGCATCGATTTTTTCTTCAAGTGAGCCAATCGAAAGAAATTTATGAACCTGCACATTTTTATCCTGGCCGATTCGAAAGGCCCTATCCGTTGCCTGTTCTTCGACAGCCGGATTCCACCAGCGATCGAAATGAAAAACGTGTGTCGCAGCCGTCAGATTCAACCCCGTTCCCCCTGCTTTCAAAGACAAGATGAAAATCGGCGGACCATCAGGAGACTGAAAACGTGCCACAAGCTCATCACGCTGACTGCTCGAAAGACTGCCATGTAAAAACGGGATCGACTCCAGATGAAGCTCCTGCTCAAGAATACGGACAAGAACATCTCCCATTTCTTTGAACTGCGTAAAAATGAGCGCCTTTTCATTGTTTTCAAGTACCGTTTCAAGCATCTCAATCAAACGCGTGACTTTACCTGACCTTGATGGCGTGATGATGTCGTCTTTTCGGAAAAGAATCGGATGATCGACGATCTGCTTGAGATGCGTCAGAAGTGCCAGCACCTGACCGTGTCTCGCAATACCTGTCGCCGATTCAATTTTTTTCATCGTCACATCCACAAGCGCTTGGTACATCGTTGCCTGTTCGCGCGTCAACGTACAATACACCTTATGTTCCATCTTCTCAGGAAGATCCTGAATAATGCTTGGGTCTGTCTTGACACGTCGAAGAATAAATGGCGAAACAAGATTTTTCAACCTCTCCATCGCGGATTTGTCATTATTTTTTTCGATCGGCGTGGCATACAGACGCTGAAAATTCGCACTCGTCCCCAAAAAACCAGGATTGAGAAAATCCAAAATCGACCAAAGCTCACTCAGACGATTCTCGATCGGTGTACCCGTGAGAGCTACTCTAAAATCTGCGTTCAGCTGACGAATACTGATGGCACGCTTACTTGTGGCATTTTTAATGGCCTGTGCTTCGTCAAGTGCAATCATAGACCACACATGGCTGTACATAAAATCACAACTGCGCGTGATAAGGCCATACGTCGTGATGACAACAGTTCCAGGTTGCGTCAATTGTGCCTGGAGTGCTTCAAGAGACTGAGCACGTTCAGCCCCATGATGAACAATGACTTTCAGAGAAGGAGCAAAGCGTTCAAACTCATGCCGCCAGTTGCCAACCACGCTCATGGGACAGACGAGCAGAAAACCACGGTTATCTGTCGGATGATACAACATGTGATTCAAGATATGGCAAATCAACTGGATCGTCTTGCCGAGTCCCATGTCGTCAGCCAAACAACAACCGAGCCCAATGCGCTCCTGATAAGAAAGCCACGCGACCCCACGCTCCTGATAGGGTCTAAGTCTGCCGACGAAGGTCGGCGGAGCTTTCATCGTAATCTCGTGAATATCTTCCTGGCTGAGCTTGGAAAGAACATCAACCAGTTTTCCTTCGACGATGATCTCGACATTGGCATCCGGATGATTCGGATCGGCAACTCCCGATAACGCTCGGTTCATTGCATCTATCTGTGTCAATGTCCCCGTCGAAGCATTCTCAAAAAGCATTTCCTTGATGTCGTTTAACTGATTCGTATCAATGAGAATCCACTCGCCTCGCCATTGGACAAGTGGCTGATTCATGGCCACGATCGCCTTAAATTCTTCGGGACTAATTGCATCGTCACCCATGGCGGCTTCCCATTGGAACGAAGCCAATTTATTGAGGCCAAACAACGATTTATCTGCACCAAAATCCGTCGGCAAGGCATCCTTAAGACGAAGCCTCGCTTTGATCTTATGCTGTCCCTGTAGCTTCAGCTGCTCAGGAAGCCTCACATCAAACCCCATGCTTAAAAGCGTTGGACTGATTTCCGAAATAAATGCCCATGCCTGATGCACATCAAGATACGTGCCTTCAGGTGCCGCCACTTTTAAACTCTCCTGAATGGGCTCAAAAAGAAGCGCCGCCTTGCCCAGATCTGCTAAAAGCTGTTCCTGAGGATGAATCATGGCGTGCTTCTCTTTGCGAAAAATTTCTACGTTGTTGGCAAAAATGGATTTCGCATCGACAATAAACGTGGGATCATCCCGCCCAACAAGGAGATAACGCAAAAACCACATATTCGACATCATGTCGGCACTGCCCGTTTCTGGTGCTTCAAGCCAAAATCCCGTCTGCATCTGCGTTACTTCAGACAATTTGCCTTCCTGAAGGGGTTCTAGCCATTTCTGAACGGGTTCTATGATATCGGGATCTTCAACGTGATACGCGATTTTGGACTGTTCCTTCGGCAGCACAAGCGAATCAAACCAACGGCACTCCCAACGCGGCAGCTCCTCTAACTCACAAAGCGTCGTAAAAACATATTCCTTTTGCGGCATCAGACGCGCCGGCTGAATCGGATAACGCATTTTACGCACAGTACTGACATTATCCGTTGTCGCTTGACTACACGACGGTGTTTTTGGGGACTCACCGCGCGATTCATCCTCGAAGGCATCCACTGCAATCCCCGGGATTTTGCTGTCTTCATCCGGATCATCATCCGACAACGATTCATCATTGTCCTCGAACACCTCGGAAAGTGCATCCATATCATCGTTATCGACGTCCATATCGGCATCATCTTCTGATGTACTGCGGGCACTTGAAGCATAGCCTTCTACATCCATGTTCTGAAGTGCCTCGCGGGCAGCATCAATATCGAGGTGATAATTCTGCTTGAGAAACTCTCGGAT
>JAFOHE010000026.1 GCA_017421975.1 Pseudomonadota bacterium | reverse complement strand
GCGGACGATGATGTCAAGCGCGCTCAAAACAAACCCATACCTGGAACGCGGTATGATTACGGGATGTCTGCGCGTGTCGAAGGAATCAAGTTTATCGGGGCTCAATAACGTCGAAAGTCATACGATCATGAGCGAGGGGAAGCGCGAGTTCTTTGGGTTTGAACCCGCGGAAGTGCAAGAAATGTTGCACTATTTCAATTTGGATGATGCTTATCCTCAATTTGAATATAATTACGATGGTTATAATTTCTGCGGCCGCCATGCGCACAATCCGTGGAGCGTGATGATGTGTACGCGTGCCTTGCTTGAAGGGAATCGTTTTCCATATCTGTGTTATTGGGCAAACACGAGTGGCAATGCCGTCGGCACCGATATGTTTCGTCAGAAGCCGGAATTTCGCGAAATATGTATGCGGCTCATCGCGGGCGAAACGCTCCACGAAACCGTGAGCGAATACTTGACGTGGAAAGATTTGGTTGAACCGCGCCATGTCTGGAGTCTTCTTACATTTAGTGGATATTTAAATGCGATTGACCCTGAACCCGTGCTTTACGATGCCTGGGATTGCGAGCTGGCAATCCCCAATCGCGAAGTGATGCAAATCTTTGCGAGCGAGGTGGGGCGTTGGTTTATGGATGAAGCACCGTCGCTCAACGTGCGGAATTTGTCACTTTCGTTTTGGGAGGGGGATATTGCGGCAATACACGAACAACTCACTTTGGCGCTCCATGCGATGAGCTGCTTCGATAGCACAGAGGCGTTTTATCACGGCATGATGCTTGGGCTTTTATCTGCCAGCAATCCTAATATTGAATCCAATATTGAATATGGTTCTGGTCGTTTGGATTTAGCCGTATGGCGAAAGGATCGCGCCTATATTTTGGAAATTAAAAGTATCTCATTATCCGAGCTAAAAAAGCTCGGCATTACGCGGGAATATAAAGAACTCGATGCCGCCTCGGAAGATGAAATATCGTGCATTCGCACACGATTGGCTGCTCTCAAGGATATCGCTTTGCATCAAATCGAAGAAAAACAATACGCCGATGGATTTATACAACGGCATCCTGAGGTAAAGACAATTCGGTGTTATGGTGTAGCGTTTTGCAGAAGATGGGTTGAGATCGCGATGAAGGGGTAGATTTTGTTGTTTTGTGAATTTTTGAATGAGTGCTTTTGGAGTGAGTGCTTTTGGCGTACAAGTTAGTCGTTACTTCATCCGATGTATTGCACTCTATAAATTTGTTTTGGTGTGCTTGAAGTGCAGTGAAAATGGTATTAAAATAAGGTGTGGGCCAGTATTCTTGCAGAAACATAGGTTTTGAGAATGTTTTTGTGAAATACTTTTTGAACCGAAATATTGTTGTCATAAGCGTATAAATATTTTAGGAGAGTTTTGAAGTGTGAAATTGATACGTTTTTATTATAAATTTAAAAGTTTTTGGAGCAGATATACGCTTGCCTATATTGTCGTTGAGAATGATAAACCTGGATTCTCGATAATAGTGACGATAACTTTCAGACAGCAATGCCCAAAATAGTTGTTTTCTTTGGTTTTCGTTGATACCTAATCATCATGTTTATATTGTTTACGTATGTTTTAAACATGACGAGGTTTGATGTATCAATTAAAAAGCCCGTAGGGCTTTGGGAAGGTAGCCCCCGATTGGCGCGTAGCGGCTATCGGGGGATTGATGTGTATTATACCCAAATGAACCTCGTAGGGGTTTCCG
>JAFOHE010000025.1 GCA_017421975.1 Pseudomonadota bacterium | reverse complement strand
TTGCCGGGGGCTACTCGCCCAAAGCCCTACGGGCTTTATATAATGCGTTATCTACAAACTTTGCGTGTATAGATAAAAACATACGAACAACTGGACTTGCATATTTCCACATCGTCATGTTTAGCTCGAGAATCCAGGATTTTCGCGGGCGTTTCATCCCCCCATGCTTATGAATGATTCGTATCATCCACATCATCAGCCTCATCCGGTGCCATGAGGCTATCGCCATCCTCAAAAGCATCGGCGAAAGCCATTTCGAGCGCCATATCATCCGCATCACAATCCGAAGTGACATGCATACGTGGATGACAAGATGCAAAAATCTGTTTGAGGCGCTCGCGAGAAACGTGTGTATAAATCTGTGTCGTCGAAATATCGGAATGGCCGAGGAGTTCCTGAACGGCACGAAGATCCGCGCCGTGGTTGAGAAGGTGAGTGGCAAAAGTGTGGCGAAGCTTATGTGGCGACAGTTCGCGAGTAATGCCAGCTTTCAGTGCATATTGTTTGAGGTTTTTCCAAAATCCCTGTCGTGTCATACCATTGCCACGGCGGGTGACAAAGACGCATTTTGAGGAATTTTGCCCCAAGAGTTCATTTCTGGCATTCGACAAATACATTCTTAGCCATTGATCTGCCATATCTCCGTATGGAATGAGCCTGTCCTTAGAACCTTTTCCGTGTATGCGGACGCACTGAAGATCGGCATTGATATCCCGCATTGCGAGCGTCACGAGTTCAGTGACACGCACCCCCGTTGCATACAAAAACTCGATCATAGCCCTGTCCCGCAATCCTTCTGGCGTCGAAATATCAGGGGCATTGAGGAGTCGTTCAACTTCGCTCTCATTGAGATAAACGGGATTTTTTTGTGCAAACTGCGGCAAATCAATGTGTTCGCAAGGATCGGAAGTTAAAATGCCCTCGCCTATTAAGAAGTTCATCCACCGCCTCAAGCTTGTCAAATGATGGGCGAGAGACCGTTCGCCGAGTTTTTCAAGGAACATTGTTTCATCCGCTTCATCCACCGGATCTTCGTCTATTTTATTGCATCTTTTTCCGGATGGCTTTCCTGAAATCGAAGATGAGGCTTGATCATTAGATGCGATGTCATGAAACGCATCATCATCGTTTTGTACCTTTCCCTCAAGCCGCAACATCAGATATTTCCGGATGAGTTCTTCTGTAATCGCAGCAACCGCTGTTACGCCTTCGGCTTCGGCAAAACGGCAGAATTGAACGAGATCACGCCGATAAGACGCACATGTATTTTTTGCAAGCCCACGTTCGATATCGAGATGAATCAGGTAGGATTCGAGAAACTCATCAAATTCAGACATATTTTTTCGATTCCTTCAAGGAAAGTGCAGATTATTGTTTGGCGAAAAGAACGAATATATGCGAGAAGGCGAGAGCGCTTGTCATGCATTTTTATCGTTCATGACGCTAAGATACCGCTTAGATCCCTAAATTTCAAATCCTTCAGGAGGCACTCCATGCCACACATAAGCACGCAACCACTCGTCTGGATCGACTGTGAAATGACTGGCCTTGATACCAAAGTTGACCGCATCATTGAGATTGCAACGCTCATCACCGATTCCGACCTTAATATTCTTGCTACGGGGCCAGAACTTGTCATTCATCGCTCCACAGAACTCCTTGATCAAATGGATGACTGGAACCGCAAGCACCATGGCGAATCTGGCTTAATTGATCGCGTCAAAGCATCGACGCTTACGGCAGAAGAAGCCGATTTGCAGACGTACGCTTTTATCAAGACCTACGTCAAACATGGAGCTGCGCCATTGTGCGGCAATTCTGTCTGGCAGGATCGGCGTTTTATCGATCTTGAATTTCCAAAGACAGCTTCCTGTCTTTATTATCGCAACATCGACGTTTCCTCATTTAAGGAATGTGCGCGTCGCTGGTATCCCGATTTTCCGCACTATAAAAAGGCAAACCACCATCGTGCGATGGACGACATCGTCGAATCCATTAAAGAACTCCGCTATTATCGCGATTTTTTGATGGTAAAAACCCCATCAGATCCAGGCCAAGCAGCTTTTTCAGTGCTTTCAGATGAGGTAGCCTCAGAATGAAAACCATCGTTCTCATTTTGGCGTACGACGGAACGCCTTTTTGTGGTTGGCAACGCCAGGCAGGGCAAAAAAGCATCCAAGGTTGTCTGGAAGCCGTTTTGACGCGCATGCATGGCGGGCATTTCACCGAAGTGCGTGGAGCCAGCCGAACCGACGCCGGCGTCCATGCCGAGTGGCAGGTTGCAGCATTTGATACCGACAGAGATTATTCCCCTGAACGCTGGCAACAGGCGATTAATGCCCAGACACCGCCAGAAATCTATGTCAGAAGCGCCAGAGAAGCGCCATTGGGCTATCACCCTCGTTTTGCCAAAAAAGGCAAATGTTACCGCTATTGGATTTGCGAAGGACGATTTTTACCGCCATTTTTGTTGAACAAAGCCATGCTATCCCGTCCACTCGATGTGACAAGGATGCAAAAAGCTGCTGCTTACCTCATCGGTGAGCATGATTTTTCGTCTTTCCGCGCGATTGACTGCCAGGCAAAAACGCCTATTCGCACGCTGACACGTGTGGATATCAAACGCCATGCCTTGCCTTATGCGTATCCGGTGTTTCCCAATGAAGAGAGTGGCCTTATTCAAATTGAAGTCGAGGGCACAGCCTTCCTAAAACAAATGGTGCGCATCATCGTAGGCACGCTTGTCGAGTTCGGCCTGGGGCGAGAACCCTCAGAAATGCAAAAGATCCTCGAAGCCCAGAACCGCAGTTTTGCAGGCGAAACCGCCACTGCATGCGGCCTTACCCTCATTCGAAGCTTGGAATAACAATCCTCCTAACGCACGCCGGACACGGACAAACTATGGAGAACGAGGGGGTAGCGGCGTATTTTAATGTTTATTGGACGATCCATGCAACGTCCAATAAACATTAAAATAGCCGCGTAGGGGGAGACTTCCCCCAAAAAACAGAACCACGTCACCTAGGGCACATAATCGAGAGAATAGCCTTCATCTTCTTTGAGGCTTGAAAATATGAGAAACGTTTCCTGTCGGTCAAGCCCAGGGAGTTTGGAGAGCGTATTTTTGATAAGGTCTGCCAGGTGATCGATGTCGCGAAGCACGATGTGCAGGACGTAGTCATAGCGTCCTGTAATATGATAAGCGACTTTGACTTCGGGAATTTGCGCGACGCGCTGTTCAAAAGAATCGATGGACTGGATCTGATGCTGGCTCAGGTTAATCATGACGAGCGCCTGAACCGTGTAACCGATGGCTTTTGGATTGATGACGGCGCGATACGAAGTAATGATGCCCTTTTCCTTGAGTTTGTTCACTCGGTTGAGCATAGAACTCTCGGCCAGGTCATTCATGTTCGCGAGTTCTTTATTACTGATATCGGCACGACGCTGAAGGGTTTCGAGAATGCTTTTATCTAACGGATGCATGTTTCCTCCCCGGAAAATGACCAGGACGCTGTAATAACCTTGCGTCCCCAAAAACGAGAAGCTGACAACGGAACACGGCAAAATACCTACACGCCACCACATTCCGACCTTCTGAATAGTACGTGAAGCAGACTGAAAACTCAAGAAAAAAACGAATTAAAAGCCACAATATGTATTATTAAGCGAATAATATGCCAATCCAAATAAATAAAATTTAATAAAATTTTGTTTTACATTTGTAGAAGTATGCGCATCTAAACCTACGCGTGGATGATTATAGAAGAAAGCGAGCAAAATGGGTGAAAAATCGAATAAAATTCGCACGTCATAAGATTTTCGCCCGATGTAGAGATGTACGATGATGTAGTTAAATGTACGCAACCCCTTATCCTGATTTGATTTTTGTTTATTTTGTGATTTATGTGCACGCGAAAACAGTCTATATCTAGGGCTTCAGGATGCTCCTGATTCAATCATCGAAACAATCTGCTAAAGAGAGAGGGAACAGAGGAACGATGAACAAGATTTTATGCACGATTAATGACAAGCCGTATGAGATCGAAGGCGTTCCGCCGACGATGTCGTTACTCCACTACCTTCGGGATGTGCTTCATCTGACGGGCACGAAAGAGGGTTGCAATGAAGGTGACTGTGGTGCGTGCACCGTCGTCCTGCGGGATGCGAGTGCGAAACCGGAGCCACGCTATCGGGCGATCAATGCGTGTCTGATGCTTCTGCCGATGATCCATGGTCAGGAGATTTACACCATTGAAGGCCTTGCGAAGGACGAAAAGCGCCATGCCGTTCAGGAATCGATTATGACGCATTATGCCTCGCAATGCGGCTATTGCACGCCAGGTGTGGCGATGAGTCTTTTTGAAGCGACATATCGTCATGACATGACACAACCCTGGCAGTTTACGGAACAAATGGCGGGCAACCTTTGCCGATGCACGGGGTATCGTCCTATTATGGCATGCGTACACGAACTGGCGGGGACAGGGGATGACGACTTTGCCGTGAAACTTCGCGAGCCAGCGCATCCCGTGGAAACGCTGGACTACACATATGACGGCATTCGTTTTTATGTTCCGATGACGCTTGACGAAGCGACGGATTTCAAATCGTCACATCCGGATGCCGTCGTCGTATCGGGTTCAAGCGACGTCTCTGTTCTGATCAACAAGCATGCACGCAAGACAGACACATACATGTGCCTAAGCCACATCGCGGAACTTTCAGGCGTGACGAAGGATGCCGACGGGCTTCATATTGGGAGCATGTGCCGCCTGGCGAATCTCGAAGCGGCGTGTCAGGAGGAATACGTGCCGTTTGGACGCATTCTTCGTTTCTTTGCCTCGCATCAGATCAAGCAAGTGGCAACGGTCGGCGGTTCAGTTGGCGGTGCCTCGCCTGTCGGCGATTTTGCGCCCGTTCTGACGGCCCTTAATGCGCGTGTCCGCCTGATTTCGTCGCGTGGCGAGCGCAGTCTTTCGATGGGCGAATTTATTTTGGGCTACCGCAAGACCGCGCTTGAAAAAGATGAGTTCATCTCCGGATTTGATGTTCCGCCGATTCCGTCCAATGCGCGCTGTGCCTCCTACAAAGTATCGAAGCGCCTTGAACTCGATATCAGCAGCGTATCGGGAACGTGCTATGTCGAGACGGATGACAACAACATCGTGACAGTGGCACGACTTTCCTTTGGCGGTGTTGCAGCTGTGGCCGGCGCTCGCGCCAAACTGGCCGAAAGTGCGCTCATCGGCAAAGCCTGGACTGAAGAAAACGTCGAAATTGCGGCGCAAAAAATCGCGGAAGATTTCACGCCGATCAGCGATTTCCGCGCAAGCGCGTGGTACCGCCAGACGGTTGCATGCAATATTCTTCGAGGTTTTTATCAGGAAACGCTCACTGACCACGTTCCTGCCAGAATGTACCGACCCACAGCCACCATCCAACTGGAGCAGTAAATCATGAAAGATCCGAATCGTACCAGCCCACTTCATGAAAATGCCGTCCACGAGAGTGCGTGGAAACACGTGACCGGACGCGCACTTTTTATTAATGATATGCCACTTCCGCCCCACTGCCTTGTGGCAAAGATCATCCCCTCGCCCGTCGCCCATGGTCTAATCCGCACGATTGACACGAGCGAAGCCTTGGCCGTTCCTGGCGTCGTCGCCGTCCTGACGGCAAAGGATATCCCCGGCGTCAATGATGCATCCTCTTTTGCGCATGACGAAGAACTGCTCGCATCCAAAGAAGTCAACTGCGTCGGTCAGAACATCGCACTCGTCGTGGGTGAAACGTATGAAGCCTGCGAAGCCGGTGCACAAAAAGTGCGCATCGAAATTGATCCGCTCGAAGCGATTATCGACATCCGCGAAGCCGTCGCCAAAAAGAGCATGCATCCCGGCGTCCATATCATCGCACGCGGAGACCTCGACGATGCCTTTGCCAAAGCCAATTTTACGCTCGAAGGTGAAGTCGAATCTCCAGGCCAGGAACACTGGTATCTCGAAACGCACGTCGCACAGGCCGAAGTCAATGAAGACAACGATGTCATCGTCTACTCTTCCACGCAGTGTCCGACGGGGGTTCAGGGAAAATGCGCCGAAATCCTCGGCATTGATGCGAGCCACGTCGTCTGCATCATGCCACGCATGGGCGGCGGATTCGGCGGCAAAGAAACACAGGGCGCTCAATATGGCGGTCTGGCTGCCCTCGCTGCATGGGTCACGCGCCGTCCCGTCCGCGTCTGGCTCAACCGCGACGAAGACATGGCCATGTCCGGAAAACGCCATCCCTTCTATTCCAAATACAAAGCCGCTTTTTCCAATGACGGCCACATCCTCGCCCTCCACGTCGTGACGTATGCAAACTCCGGTTGGGCACAAGATCTGTCACGAAGCATCCTCGACCGCTGTCTCTTCCACCTCGACGGTGCATACTACATTCCAGCCCTCCATTTTGAGGGTTACTGTGCCAAGACGAATCTCCCCTCCAACACGGCTTTCCGCGGCTTCGGCGGCCCTCAGGGCTTCATCGTCACCGAAACTGTCCTCAACCGCGCTGCCCGTCACCTCGGCATGGATCCGCTCGACATCCGAATCCTCAACTATTATGGCGACGCTCCGCGCAACATCATGCAATACGGCTCCGAACTCAAGGATTTCCGCATTCCACGCATGACCGATGCCATCATCAAATCGTCCAATTACCGCGAACGCAAAGAAGCTATCAACGCCTTCAATGCCAAAAGCCGTTTCGTCAAACGCGGTATCGGTTTCCAGCCCGTCAAATTTGGTATCTCTTTCACCAACACCATGCTCAACCAGGCCGGGGCCCTCGTCATGGTCTACACGGATGGTTCTGTCATCGTCAATCACGGCGGTGCCGAAATGGGACAGGGACTCAACACGAAAATGGTGACCATCGCCGCCCACAACCTGGGCATCCGCCCTGAACGCATCCGATTCGCTTACACGCGCACAGATAAGGTTCCAAACACCTCCGCGACAGCCGCATCAAGCGGAACTGACCTCAACGGCGCTGCCGTCAAAAACGCCTGTGAACAAATTACCGCTCGTATGCGCAAAGTCGCTGCACGCCACCTCGATATTGCTGCGGATCAGATCGATAATATCGTCTTTGATAACGGCAAATGCCTGGCTCCCGGCAAAGACCCCATCGAAATTGAACAGGTCATCCGCTGGACGTATGCCGACCGCGAATCGCTCGCTGCTGTAGGCTACTACGCCACACCCGATATCGGTTATGACGCATCCATCGGACGCGGAAAACCCTTCGCATACTATTCATACGGCGTCTGTGTCCTCGAAGTCGAGATCAATACGCTCACCGGCGAATACAAACTCGTCGATGTCGAAGCCGTCCATGACGTCGGCGACGCCATTATTCCAAACATTGATCTTGGACAAGTGGAAGGCGCTTTCGTACAGGGATACGGCTGGCTATCGTGCGAAGAACTCGTCTGGGGTAATGACGGTTCACTCAAAACACACAGTCCGGCAACATACAAAATCCCAACGATCGGTACTGTCCCCGATCCCGAGCATTTCCGCTTCTCACTTCTCCCCAATGCAACGGCTGAAGCCGTCCATGGTTCGAAGGCCATCGGTGAACCGCCTTTCGTTCTCGCTGTCGCGCTCGTTCAGGCACTCGAACACGCCATTTGCGCTACTGGGCACGATCCCAAAAAAGATCCACACATCCACTGGCCGGCAACGCCAGAATCTGTCCTGCGTGCCGTCATGGATATGCAACAAAATTAATACATGTTCGTAGGGATGTACCTTAAAACGTCCCTACAATATATTTCGGTGGGGGAAGTCTCCCCCTACGCGGCTATTTTTATGTAGGGACGTTTTCACGTCCCTACAT
>JAFOHE010000276.1 GCA_017421975.1 Pseudomonadota bacterium | reverse complement strand
GTTGCTGGGTTGCAATATCTATGGTGGGAACACGACTATATAAAAAGCAGTTTATGATTGGATATGATGCGTTGCTGGAACATATAAACCCGGAAGGTATTATTTGCCTGGATAACCCCTATCGCGAGATGCGCGGTAACATTTTGTATGTACCGTATGAATATCCAAAGCAGAAACTGAGCACACAGTTATGGTTGCCTTTTATGGACAATCCGCTTGCTGCAAATAATGTCATTTGTTCTATCTGACGGAGGACACCATAAAATGCGGGGCGTATTGCAAAGCAATAGCCCCGCAGGGCGTGCGTATTGCAAATAGCACGCCCAATATAAACGCTACCAACTTAGTTTTGTAATAAATACTTAAAATGCGCCATAGAACATGAGCATATTTTGAGAAAACCCGACTTGTAAATCCATATTTTCCGAAGCATCCTCGTTTTTATGTTTAGACGATGTATTTCGATGAAGCCATGGTATGGCAAAACCAATGGCACTGCCAATCACGGCACCAATGAGTACATCTGTAAAATAGTGTTTTTGTGCCGCTATGCGCGTATAGGCGACAAAGAGCGCAATGGGAATACCGAATCCCCAAATATAAGGTTCAGCTTCGTAATTGCGAATATGCGCAATGGTACCAGCCGAAACGACGAGTGCAAAAGCCAAATTGGTATGTCCGGAATAGAACGACAGATTGTCGTCAGCGCGATCACTGTACATATTGGGATCGTCACGGATGGTGAAAGGCCTTGCTCTGCCCGCACCGAATTTGACAAATTGATTGACGAGAGAGCTCAATGTCACCGCTTCGGCCAAAAGCAGCGCGTCGGCACCAAAGTTTTCGATGCGTCCCTCAAGGCCGCTCGAGAGTGCCAGTGCGCCGAATGCGAGTGCCGGCACTGCGCCGAATGCCATTGCATCTGCTGTCTTTGCTGCATAACGCGGCGTCGGCCAGGACAAATGATCCGTGATGGTTTCATCCATTGTGTTGGTCTGGCACCAAATACATTTATCGGGGGCGATGTAATCCTTGAGTAACTCAAACGAAAGCCAGAGCACACCTGTCGTTCCTGTCAATCCCCCATCTGTTGCCCAGTCAATATTTATCTCATCCGTCGTATCAGCATACACGGGGAAACTGACAAACACAAAGATGGCCACGAGCCACACCTTCAAAAAGTCATATTTCATGCTTATTTTCCTTCACGCTTCAAAAGGAATTCGTAGACGAGCAATCCTTTATTCTTTTTAACGAATCGCCGATGCGTATTCAATCAGAATCGGTCATCGAAATACTGAAATATTCACACATATATCTTATAGTATCACACATCCTTCATTTTCGTTTCAAATAAACTTGTTCAAAAGCGGTGATGTGACTATAGATACCTATGCATCCTCAAACGTGGGGATGCAGGCGCATCCTGTTCCGAATGTGTCTTCATAAAAAGGAGCCATTTTTGTTGGCTGGTATGCATTGAGAACCAGTGAACCATGGCCAAAGCATCCCTATTGACGATTCATGACGACAGCAGAACCGCCATGGTATCCATGACCATGTTCACATTGCTTCTCTGTCCATACTGCATCATCACAATAACCATCATGGGATGAAACAATGATCAAAAAGTATTCCAAAGTGGATGAACTTCCGAAGGGGCGTGCTTCGTCTGACATCGTACAAGGCTGTCTTGTATTGGAAGGCGGGGCTTTCCGAGGCGTCTACGGTGAAGGCGTGTGTGACGGTTTAATGCTCGAAAACTTTAATTTTGAAAGTACCATTGGTGTCTCTGCGGGAGCCCTCAACGGTATTTCGTATTTGTCAGGTCAAATTGGCCGGACGGGACGGATCAACCTCAGCTCGCGC
>JAFOHE010000275.1 GCA_017421975.1 Pseudomonadota bacterium | reverse complement strand
TCACGATACGTTTGATGATTAATACTATCAATTAAATGCTCAATCACCATCTCTTCATTACGTGCTGCGATTAGTACAGCAAAGCGATGTGGCTGATCGGTTTTATGTCCTTTTTCGCGGGCGGCTACTTCATGTTCGACGCATTTGCCGTCAGCTTCTGGAACGACTCTAACATCTTCAACACGCGAGCCCTTGGACTTTGCATGATGCTTTACACGTTGTTCGGAACAGCGCTCATTGTAACGCAATTTAGAAACCGGATCAAAAAAATCGGCGCTGCGGTGCTTTTGCTGTCTGCGGCAACCATCGTAGCTTGCATCACGATATCCATGGTCAGCCCCGTGAAATTCTATGACACGTGGTTTTGGTGGGCTGTTGTCGAGGTGATCGTTGCCCTGACACTGATCGTATGCCAGATCATCAGTTTCCGCCACTCCCCCCGCGCGCAAAATTTTTTGTACTTGGTCGGCATCTCGACGTTTTTCGCCTTTATTCTGGACGTTGCCGCAACAAACTTCGGCCTTTGGGAAGGCGGTCGCGCATCCAAGCTTGTTTTCCTTGTGATATTTGCCATCGCGCTGGTCGTCGTTTTGCGCATCATTCCCTCTCACATCAACGCGTCGGTAAGGGCGCGCAAACTCAAGGCGGAAAAGCAGGCTTTGCAACTGGAATTGCAGGAAAGCCGCATCTCCATCATGCTCTCGCAAATGCAGCCGCACTTCATTTTCAACACGCTCAACACCATCTATCATTTGTGTGAGATCGATCCCGAGACCGCACGTAGCACCATCAAATCCTTTGCGACGTATCTGCGTAACAATATTGACAATTTGAATCGCAGTGAAATGATTCATTTCGATCAGGAAATGTCGTTCGTAGAAGCGTATCTCAACATCGAAAAGGTCCGTTTTGACGATGAACTTCAAATCACGTTCGATATGCCCGTCACCAACTTCAAGCTCCCCGTTCTCACCGTTCAACCCATCGTGGAAAATGCCGTAAAGCACGGCACTTCCAAAAAAGAAGGCGTCTCTTCCCTCTTCATTACCACAAGAGAGACCGACACGTCTTACGAAATTGAGATCCGCGATACGGGCGTTGGATTTGATACGACGTGCCACCACGATGACGCGCACAAGCACATCGGTATCGATAGCGTAAGACAGCGCTTGAAAAACTTGTGCGATGGCACGCTCACCATCGAAAGCAAGATTGGCGAGGGAACGACGGCAACCATCAGCATCCCAAAAAAGGAGGAAACCCAATGAAAATCATTGCAGTAGATGATGAAAAAATTGCGTTGCAAGGCTTGCTTTCCTCTATCAACAGTGCTGCACCGACCGCACGGGTCTATGGCTTCCGCTATGCATCCGAAGCAATCGCCCACATGGAAAATGACCCTTGCGACATTGCCTTTTTGGACATCGAAATGAAGGGTGTGGATGGCATCACCACCGCCCAAAAGCTAAAGGAGATCAATCCCGACGTCAACATCATATTTGCAACGGGATTCGGCTCGTATCGCGGCACTGCGTTTGACCTTCACGCGAGCGGATATTTGATCAAGCCCATCACCCCGGAAGGCGTCAAACGCGAGCTTGATAACCTTCGTCGCCCCATACGCGTCCCCAAAAAGCTGAAGGCGATCGCGTTTGGCAATTTCCAAATTTTGTACGGTGAGGAACACGTCAAATTCAAGTATCAAAAAACCAACGAAATGCTTGCCTATCTGATAGACCGCAGAGGCTCTATGTGTAGCGCAAACGAGCTGATGTCGGTGTTGTTTGAGGATGACACCCACCAAAAGTATTACAACCAGTTACGCCTGGACCTTATCGGCACGCTCAAATCCCTTGGATGCGAGTCGGTGATCGTGCAGACACGCGGTATGCTTGGCGTATCGGTTTCCGAACTGGAATGTGATTATTTTGATTATCTGAACGGCAAAGCGGAACTCGCCAATCTGTATCATGGCGAATACATGGCACAGTATAGTTTTGCGGAACTTACCAACGCCAGCTTGTTTGCAAAGTTGACTTCCTCGTCAAATAAGTGACGAAACGGTAGTCGAAATCCTCAAAATCGTATAAACAAAAAAAACGGGAGATCGCATGATGCGATCTCCCGTTTTTTATCGCTTCCTCGTCGCGCCATTATAGCAAAAGCTCCAAGCGTCCCTCGATCTGGCGATCCATGTTTTGGTGACAGGACAAATACTCGTCCAGCACCTCGCGGCAAGAGGTGGCAACGCGTCTGGGCGCCGCGTTTTTGGAAACGTCCTCGTGCGACACGTCGAAGAAGTCCTTCATGTTCAAATAGAAGAAATACTGAAGGCCGATTTTATAGATTTTTTCATCCACGATCGGCGCGCCATGAAGTGAGAATTCCTCCAGTGCGTGCTGCGACTTGTTGTACACCACGCGCACGCCCTTTGAGAATTGGAAGAACTCACAATGCGACCCCCCCAAAAACCTCATCGCGAAGCATATAAAGTATCATCTTTTTCAGTTGTTCGCCAGTAACCCATAGCGCGATTGCCGAGTCGTCATAAGGCAAACATTCCGTCAGGTCGGAAAAGAGCACGATCGGCCCCATTTCGCTAACGCGTATACTTCCCGACCCCACCAGCATCATATCCAACCGCAGACTTTCTTGCAAAATATCCGCCAAAAAACCACCGAGTTCGGTTTCCTGATACCACGACGGGTGCGTCAGTTGTCGCTTTAATTTGGTGATCACGCGGCTATATTTTTTCTCCGCAGCATGCTTGTAATGATTGAGTATACCCTCCAGTGCCACGTCTTTTGGACAATGCTCATCCGTAATGGGAACGCTCTTCCATTGAAAGCGACGTATGCTGTTCGTGTCCGTATCAATTTCAAG
>JAFOHE010000274.1 GCA_017421975.1 Pseudomonadota bacterium | reverse complement strand
TATTGGAAGAGAAAACAGATACTTTTATTCGGTATCATGAAATGAAACAAATATATCAAAAAATCAAAGATCAAAATGAACAGTCATTTGATATTTTAGTTAGTTCATCAAAACCTTTCGGATTCAGAACGTATATAAAAGGAAGACAACTCATGAATAAAGAAAGTGATTTGTTGCTGTATGGGAATAAAAGTGTTGGATATATCGATAAAAAAGATGTGACCATTAATCAGAAATGGATAAATCAATGGAAAGTTTTTATATCATGTGCATATGGAGCTGGTGAAGATTTTCCCCATCAGATATTAAATAAACCCTTTATTGGAGAACCAGGCAGTGTATGTACAGAAACATATTTAATGATTGGTCCGTGTCAGTCAAAAAAACAAGCAGAAAATATTATTTCATATATTAAAACAAAATTTTTTAGAACTATGGTTTTAATTGTAAAAAATACTCAGCACGCAGTAAAGTCCGTATATAAACACGTCCCTCTTCAAGATTTTTCCAAACCATGGACGGATGCAGAGTTGTATGAGAAGTATGGTTTGTCGCAAGAGGAGATTGATTTTATCGAATCGACGATCAAGCCGATGGCGTAAGGTACGCGTGCGTGTAGGCGAGGGGGATTATGGCGTTTCTCTCTCGCCAAACGGATCGCCTCATTTATCTCTTCCAATATCAGTTCGATAGATTTCTGGTGAAAGCATGACCCACAGGTTCGCAAATCTCAAAAAACGAGGTCTTCTCATGGCAAAGAACAAAGACAAAACCAAATACATTTATGTATTCAGCGACATCGACAACCCCATGATGGTGAAAGTGGGAGATGCATACGACATCATCAAGCGATTTGACGGTGAAACGCGCACAGCTTCAGCTGTGTTTGGCAGATACAGGCTATGGAAAATATGGGAAGCCAAAGATAGAGACGGCAATGACTTCCGAGACCACGCTGTTCACGAGGTGCTGAGAAACAGTGGATATTTGAATGTGAACAGTAATAGAAAGCGTCTGGACACAGACGAAAAGATCGTTCAGTCACTTCTGGAAAGCGAGTTTTCGATGGAAAAGAACAGTCTTGAATCGAAAGCAGGTAATGAATGGTTTATGATCGATACCGACGATGGAGACATTGAAGCAGCTGTGGCTGTTGTCGATAAGGCTGTAAATGCCGTCAAAGAAGGGCGAACGATCATCCTCAAAGAAAAATATTCATTTTCGATGCGCGATGAACAACGAGCGTGTTGCGAGAAGACAGCAAATTATATAAAATCGCACGAATCGGATGGCGCACCGACGCGTTTTTTGTGGAACTGCAAGATGCGCTTTGGCAAGACGTTTACGGCGTACCAGTTGGCACTTGCAATGGGGTGGAAGCGTATTCTTGTGTTGACGTTCAAACCAGTCGTAATAGACAGTTGGCGCACGGATTTGCTGAATCATAAGGATTTTGACGACTGGCAGTTTATCGACAAGGACACGGCAAACGAAGATATTATCACAGATAAGAAAACTGTCGCATTCTATTCATTCCAGTATTTGATGACGGGTAATGACAGCAACAAGACGATGACCCATAAAGATATTGAAAAGGGGGCGAAGACTAGAAACAAGGTCGTCGAGGCCATCGGTGGCGAATGGGATTGTGTGATTCTGGATGAATACCATTTTGGAGCCTGGCGTCATATAAGTAAATTGCTCAAATCCGATTACATTACCCAGGAAGAAAAACAGGAACTCAAGAATATTCAAGATGAAAATGAACAATTTGATGAAGAAAACAACGATTTAAGCGCACGATTTAGCATAGAAGGACTACGCAAAGCAGGGTTTAACAGCCATAACTATTTATATTTATCGGGAACGCCGTTTCGTGCCATGACGACGGGTGAATTTGGCGCAGAACAAATCTATAGCTGGACGTATCTCGATGAACAGAAAAAGAAAGTCGAGGAATATGAAAAACATAGTGAAAAGTACAAACAATACGAATGGCTGCCCAATGTATAATTATATACGTATGAAATTAATGGTAATGTAAAAAGTTATATAATGGATAACGATGAGAATAAATTCGACCTCAATGCTTTTTTTCAGGCTAAGGTTATAGACGATCCTCTGGGAAATAAACAATATAAGTTTGTGAACGACAAAAATGAAGACAATGAAGAAGCAATAAAAGACTGGCTAGATGGATTATACAAAAGAGGGAGAACCCTCAATGAAAAAGAGAATAAATGCTATCCGCTGAGTTATATGGAAAAAAAACATCTTGTTTGGTTTTTGCCGAGTGTCGCCAGTTGCAAGGCTATGAACGCCTTGCTCAATAAGCATACGATTGGTCATAGCTATGATGTCATTTGTTGCGCGGGAGATGAGGCTGGAATTGGATATGACGCGCTTCGACCAGTGAAGGGAAAAATTGGACTGGCGCGTTGCCATAATAAAGGATCAATTACACTGACGTGTGGTAAATTGTTGACTGGTGTGACAATTCCGCAATGGGAAGGCATTTTTATGCTATGCAATTGTAAAAGTACAGAGAATTACCTGCAGGCAGCATTTCGCGTGCAAAGCCCATGGGAAAAAGGCCACAAGAAGTCATGCGTCATCTTTGATTTTGCACCTGTTCGAGCAATTCGCATGGTGTACAAAATGAGTATTCAATCGGGACGTCATCCGAAAGTAGGAATGCAGGATTATCGTGGTTATATTACGGAATTTTTGAAATATATGCCTATTCTTGCTTATGAGAATAATGGGATGAAATCAATGCGTGTTGACGACATCATGAATACCATTGCCAATATTACGACCCCAAAAGATATTCATAAACAATGGGGTATGGGTAACTTATTCAATTCGATGGATATTTTAGATGTATTAAAAGCAAATCATAAACTATTTTGCAAAATTAAAACACTCGGCTTGCCTTCTGAAGGCCCAAAGAAACATGCGACTTTCGGTGATGAGAGCGAAGTGGAAATCAATCGCCCTGGAGATATCGAGGTAAAGCCCCCAACTCGTCATCGTCAGGCAGACACGACTGGCACATCAGGAGACGATCCGTCGAAAGACAGCCAGGCAGAACAGCAAAGAGCAGCATTGGAAGCAAAACTAAAGTTCATTGCTGAAAGGCTTCGCATCTATATGTATTTAACCGACTTTCCTGAAAAACAATCTATAGATATCTTCAATCCAACTGAAAAATATAAAAAAGATTGCGATGAAATGTTCAAATTATCTATGGGTTATTTAGGAGATGGCGGTGTACAGTTTACCATTGATGATCTGCATGAAATCTGCAACCTTGGAATCATCAATGAAGAGGAGTTTAACCTCGCAGTGCATTCATTTTATGATATGGAAGAAAAGGAATTCCGTCGGATGGGGATCGACCGTCTGCAGCAGAAAACGCACGATTAATGCGAGGCGTATTCCGTCGCAAAGCGACGGAATAGCTGAGTACATCGGCCGTATCGCATAGCGATAGGCCGATGGCCTTTGCGTATCGGCAAAGCCGATAGCAAAAGCAAAATACAAATATACTTCACAGACCTGTTCCGCAGAAGGGATCACATATTAGCCCATATAACGCCAATTCATGGAGCGAATCACATAATACAGGAGCTTCATTATGCCAAATGTCGATTATTTTCATCAGCGAGCCGAAGTTAATCCGATGATTTATGCATATTCGGATGTACAATATCCGGGATGTTTAAAGGTTGGTTATTCAGGTGTGGATGTGGATCGGCGCGTGGCACAACAGTATCCGACGGTGCGTCCCGATGGGAAAAAACCTTATCGCATTGTGATGCGTGAATCGGCAATGTATCGCGACGGTGGATGTTTTATGGATCATGCGGTACATGACGAGTTGCGTCGCCGCAAGGTAAGGCAGCTCAAGGGCGAATGGTTTCGCTGTGACGTAGAACAAGTGCGGGCGGCGGTGGTGGCTGTGCAAAATCGAACGCATAATGATGAAAACCGCACGGAGACGTTCGGAATGCGACCTGAACAAGCGCGGGCTGTCGAGATGACGCGGGCTTTCTTCCAGAAATGGGATGCGGAATGTAGCGATCAGACACACAAGTTTTTATGGAATGCAAAGATGCGGTTCGGCAAGACGTTTGCCGCTTATCAACTCGCAAAGCAAATGCGGTTCCAGCGCGTGCTGATACTGACGTTTAAGCCGGCGGTGCAGTCGGCATGGCGCGACGATTTGTTGCATCACGTCGATTTTGAGGGATGGCAATTTATATCGGAAGGCACAGACACCGGACATATCGACGAGCAATATCATCATGCAGATAAACGGCGTCCCATCGTTTGTTTTGGCAGTTTTCAGGATTTTATGGGCGTAAGTAAATCGGGGGGTATCAAGGCAAAAAACGAATGGGTACCCATGATTTTCTCTTGGGTGTAAAGGTAAAAGAAGGCGAAGTATTAGGGGAGTAGTTATCAGGAGGAGTGTAAATGTATTACGGTTACGGATATGGAATGTTTTGGGATCCTACCTATTGGCTGATTATTCTGGGTATGGTGCTTAGCTTGT
>JAFOHE010000273.1 GCA_017421975.1 Pseudomonadota bacterium | reverse complement strand
TTCAATGCGTGAAATTTTGAATTGGATACGTATTAATTTGTTCTCAAACGAAATTCTCAATGATTATCTCGTACCTAAGATGACGGAACCCATTGTGAATCCTCAGCTTGCGCTGTTCTGAAAAGTTGCGGGACAGCAGTGCCTAAATCTAACAAAAAATCTAAATCTAAATCGCCCATGAAACATGAGGTCGAGCAGGAAGAGAATCTGCTTCTGGATGATGATAATCAGAAAGAAGAACAACTGGATGCTTCTGATGCGGATATTTACACTGAACCAGAGACGATTCTCGATGATGAAGCTATCCCTGTTGAAGAGGGAGAGGCGCTTATTCAACAGATCGAAGCCAATATGGCCGGACATTGGCGCGAAGAATTTGAATCTATGGATTCCGATGAACAACAAACGACATTATATAATGTCTTGGTTGAATATAATGTCTTGGTTGAACGCGTTTATTGGCATATCGCGTATTATATGCGGCGTTTCCCAGAACGTATGGGAAGTGCGAAGCCAATGTATAGCGACCGTTGCGTTGGTATTGAGGAAGTCCGTGAATTGATGGGGCGAGGGGATAACACGGGATTCTCTGAATGCTGGCTTGAAGCCAATGCCATTCCCGAAATTGAAGAAATTACAGAACGCCTTGTCGTTTTAAATGCCCAGATCGAAGCGATGATGGCATGTAAAAATGAAAGCGCTATTGCAAGATTGCAGCGCAATTTTTCACTTTCAGATCTCGAAATGACGATTCTTGCGACGCTTGTGATCGCAATGAATGAAGAATCCATCATGCGCCTGATGTGTGTGGCATGGGCTGATTTTGGGACGCGGCTTCCTACCGTCACGTTCCTTGCCAACTTGCTCGGCGATACGCCTGAGACGTTTAATGCAGTCAGAGAAAATTTGCGTGCACAGTCAACATTGCGAAGAATGCGGCTTGTCATTGCTGAACGCCACAATTTGTTCCCAGGAATGACGCTGAATGTTTTTACGCCTCTCAGTGTCGATCAGGAAGTGATTGATACCTTCTGCGGTTATACATGTGCAGATGAATTGCCGCCAAATGTCACGCTCTATAAACGTGGTATTCCTATGAATAAACTCATTAGTGATGAGCAGACCATTGAGCAGATGAAATATGCCCTCGAAACGCCAGGGGCTATCCTCGGACTCGTCGGTCAGAAACATTCCGGACGTCGTACGCTCCTTTGTTCTGTGGCCATTCCGTTGCTCAAACGCCCCGTAATGGAGATTAATATCTGTCAGGAATTTGAGGATGTCCCTTATAACCAGATTGTCGATCATCTGATCGACGTCTTGCGACGCACGCTTTTACATGGGTGTATCCTTGCCTTCCGCTTTGACGGTATTGAGAATAATCAGGAAGTTTTGCGAAAACTCACCCTTCATCAGGCTGAGCTTTCACATATTGTAGATATTTTCCCGGGAAAACTTGTTGTTTTAGGGAGCAAAGTACAGACAGCCATTGAAAAAGATTTAAAATCTCCTGTCTTTATCAATATTCCTCAGTTGAGTGTTGAAAAAGCCGAAGAAATTTGGAAAACGAATTTATTGCCCTATACCGAGCCTGATCTAGCAAGACGACTCTCAATTGCATTTTCACGCAACTACTCACTTCCCATAGGAAGTATTATTCGCGTTGTATCGGATGCCGTTGATACACAACTCACCAAAGGTTTTGAAAAAGTACGTCTCCAGTCTCATCATTTGCTTCATGAGATAGGTAAGCATTTCGATCATCAACTTGGAACGCTTGCTGAAGTATCGGTCAGTGATATCCCTATTAGTGGCGTTGTTCTGACTGACGAGTGTAAGGCTCAGGTTAAAGAGATTCTGCGTTATGCCAAAAACCTCTATACAGTCCTCGTATCCTGGGGATTCAAACGGCGTTCGCCTTACGGCAACTCTTTGTCCATGCTTTTTGCAGGGCTTCCGGGAACTGGTAAAACACTTCTTGCCAATGCGCTTGCGAACGAACTCGGTAAAGTGCTTTATCGCGTTGATCTGTCCAGAATCGTCGATAAGTATATCGGCGAAACCGAAAAGAATTTAGGTAAAGTCTTTGATGAAGCGGCTAAGGCTCAGGCTATTATCTTATTTGATGAGGCCGATGCGCTTTTTGCCAAAAGAACAGAAGTCAAATCATCCAATGACCGTCATGCAAATCAGGAAATCAACTTCCTGTTGCAAAAGTTGGAATCCTATAATGGAATAACGATTTTGACGACAAATTTGTCAAAAAGCATTGATAATGCCTTCAGACGTCGTATGCGTTTTATCGTTGATTTCCCGATGCCTGATGCCAAAGCGCGTGCTTCTTTGTGGAAACGCATGATGCCTCCCGATGCACCGCTTGACAAAAATATTCGCTGGAGTTGGTTGGCGGATACATTTGAAATGAGTGGTGGTCACATTCGAAATGCTGTGCTCAAAGCCGCTATATCTGCGGCTGCTGATGAACAGCCTATTTCAATGCCTCACCTCGCGAAAGCTGCCATTGATGAAGCCCATGCTATGGGCATGCTCTTGCGTGTCGATGAAAATGAATACGAGGAATATGAAGGCGAATTTGATTCGGATGATGCTACCTATCAATGGTAATTGCCTTCGACGGTAATGACAGACGTGCGCCTAAGGCGTACGCCTGTCCTATCATTTAATGTATTATTACATTTGTTGTGTATCCTACTTTGTTATATATTGTGTGATGTATATTATACATAATCATGTTGTGTACACACTGTGTGTTGATGTGAGATGTAACGTTATTTGTATCACGCTTATTACGATGTGCTGTTATACGATGAACAAATGACGTTATTACATGATTAATAGATGACGTTGCTAATGCCACTCACCCAGATGCTGTTCAGATTGAGATTTTCGCTGCCTAAGCCATAGACATAAATCCGGAATTCAGTAACTGTGGCTTCATCTGGAACTGCAAAAGTCAGCGTGCCTTCACCGTTTTCATCTGGGCAGCCTGGAATGTCTGATTCTGTGTCTTCAGTTTCACTTTGTTGGCATTGGGGATCCAACGATGGCATGGAAACATCTTCGGCAAGAATGGATTCTGTGTTACCGTCTGTATAAGTGATGAGAAGTTGACCTTTTTTCAGAGAACCTTTTAGCGTCAATTTGCGGTCACGGAATTTCTCAAGACCAGTTATGGTGAGTGATAAATGCGTTGCTTCATAAGGTGCAACGGGTTTTTCTGTGGCCCAGTCATTTTTTGAACCGCCGATTTGAAGCGTTTCAAAAAGTCCTTGGGTGCCAGCTGTCTGTGTGACTGTCGATTTTTGGAAACCAGTAGAACCGACGACTTGTAAGGATAACATGGCATTACGACAAATGGCGTCGGTCACACACACACCGTCTTCGGCTGGTAAACCAGACTGAAGAAGGGCTAGACCAGCAGCAGCTTTAATGGGGTAACCAGCCTCTGTTATGAAGTTCGGAAATATATCCCATATTGCCAGAAGCATGGCATCGCCTGTATCGGGACTGTCACCTTGGGGGGGCGTGTACGAGACATAAGGGTATTGGGAAAGCAGACAGTTGATGTTGGCAAGAAATGCTTCATAAATATCAAAATCATCTTCGGTGCCAGCTATCGTGACGCAAGCATTGGGATTGTCAATCGCTGCGGATGGCATGGTGCCTGTAGGCGGCATGTTCTCTGCTGGATTATCTTTGTAGGTAAGGTCACAGATAATGCCGAGTTTGTTGCCAGAAAGCCTCAGATAAACAACACATTGTCCCTCGTCTTTGCCGATCGCCGACGTTACTTCGCTCAAATCTCGGCTCATAGAAAGTGTGCGGGATGTGCAAGTATCCGATGCACAAGGCGCGATCTCAGTTGAGGCTTGCGGGAGCTTGTCTTCGTCCGTCAAAATCTTGAGATTTACATTCTCTGCCTGACCACACAGAATGTAGCCTTCCACGTTATCTAGATTGCCTATGTTTGTTGTGGCGTAATTTACTGTCGCATAGGCCGTGTAAGTGTCCTGATCAATGTAAAGAGAGGCAAGACATGTATCGAAGCCGTTGACATCATTCGGCTCTTGGGCATAGACACACTTTGTCTGTCCAGAACCTTTGGAATAACCGATACATGTCTTGGCACAGCCTGGTATGCCGCCAGGCTTAAAACTTCCCATGGGTTGCCAGAGTTTGCAGTCAGGATTGTCCGTTGAAAAAAGAACATGCCCGTCAATATCAAGATCACAGAGTTCCCCTGGATCAAGACGGCCATTTCGGCAGGTTGATGGGATTTGACCACAGAAGGCGTCGCTGCTGTCATTATAGTTGAGTTCGTTGGTCTCTGCGCTGCACTTGCGCATGACGCCTTTTTCAATACATTCATTCGTCTGACTGTTGTTGCAGGTAAAGGCGCAGTAAGTTGACGTCGTATCCGCTTCATCTTTTGCTGGTGCATAGCGTACACAAATCTGTTCATCTGTGCAGTCGTGGTCATGGAGACATTGCCTATGGTTCGTTAGCGGAATACATTCATGCTTATAGACGAGGCAGCCATAACCCGACGGACACTCGGATGAGCGATTGCAGCTCTGCGCCGTGTCGGTTTTCTCGGAGGTTGTTTCGTCACGGTCATCGCGGCAACCCATACAGAAAACACATATCAGCAGATAAAGGGGAAGCAGAGGGCGTGAGGGGAAAAAGGACATACGAATTCTCCGAGCAAAAAAGCCGTCAAAACAAACACTTGGCAACATAACACAAAGGACGGTTATCTGCCACATCAAGAGGCTTTTACAGGTAAAGGCGATGCTGTGCGATAATAAAAACTAAAAACAAATGCCTAAAAGTGGTAGCATAGCGCGACTTTTTTTGCGCCATTCCGACGCAGGTCTTTCACGCGATTATTTCACAAAACAAGGTCAGACAAAATGCGATATTCGCAAGCACTTATCCCTACACGAAAAGAAAATCCTGTTGATGCAGAATTGCCGAGCCATCGTCTCTTGATGCGTGCCGGCTATATTGAACAGCTCACGGCCGGTATTTATACGCTTATGCCGCTTGCATGGCGTTGTGTTCAGAAAATCGAACGCATCGTTCGCGAAGAATTAAATGCTGCTGGTGCGCAGGAAATCCTGCTCCCTATGGTTCAGCCCGCTGAAATATGGCAACTCTCTGGACGTTGGGATCACTATGGAAAGGAATTGCTACGTTTCCAGGATCGAAAAAATCAGGATTATTGCCTGAGTCCTACGCACGAGGAAGGCGTGACAGATCTCGCTAAACGCCATATTCGCTCCTATCGTAGCATGCCGATAAACCTCTATCAGATCCAAGTCAAATTCCGTGATGAACTTCGACCCCGTGGAGGACTGATGCGCGGGCGCGAATTTATCATGAAAGATGGCTATTCCTTTGATGTCGATTACGAAAATGCTGAAAAGGCTTACAAACGTATGTATGATGCCTATACGCGCATTTTCAAACGTTGTGGTCTATCGTTCCGTGCCGTCGAAGCGGATTCAGGCAATATTGGTGGCTCGCATTCGCATGAGTTCCAGGTTCTTGCACAAACGGGTGAAGACCGTATCCTCTCATGCTCCAAATGTGGTTACGCTGCCAACGAGGAGAAGGCCGAAGTCAAGCGAACTGTCAGTGTAACGTCCTTTTCGCCCGATGCTGCCACGCCCGCACGCGAAGAAGTTTATACGCCAGGACAACATTCCATTGACGAAGTCACGACGTTCCTTAAGGCTGAACCTAATCAATCAATCAAAACGCTCGTCTATCTCGCAGACGGAAAGCCGGTTGTCATCCTCATGCGTGGTAACGACAACCTTAACGAAATTAAGCTCCAGCGCGTTCTTGATTGCGAACAGCTCGTCATGGCAAGTGATACTGCTATCGAAGAAGTCATGGGATCAAAACCTGGCTCTCTCGGCCCTTGCGGTTGCACGCTCCCTATCTATGCTGATCTTAATGTCGCAATGATGCACGATTGCATCTGTGGCGCAAATCACACGGATTATCACTTCATTCACGTTGAACCCGGGCGTGATTTCAATGTCAAAGCCATTGAAGACCTCGTCCTCGCTCAGGAAGGTGATGCCTGCCCTCATTGTGGTGAACCACTTCAGGCATTCCGCGGTATCGAAGTCGGACACGTCTTTCTCCTTGGCACTAAATACAGCGTGCCCATGGGCGCGACTTATCTCGACGAAAAAGGCGACAGCCATCCCTGTGTCATGGGGTGCTACGGCATCGGTATCACGCGCGTTCTCGCAGCTGCCATCGAACAGTATAACGACGAAAATGGCATTAATCTGCCTGCCGCAATCGCGCCGTATCACGTCATCCTTGCGCCGCTTCAACTGCGTAGCGAGACGATTCTCAATACGACCGAAAAAATTTACGATGCCCTCCAAAAAGCTGGCATCGAAGTCCTCTATGATGACCGTGACATTCGCCCAGGCGTTAAATTCAAAGACGATGATCTGATTGGCGTGCCTTACCGCATTACGATTGGTGAAAAAAATCTCGCCAACGGCAAAGTCGAATTCAAGCATCGAAGCGACAAAGATGCGCAGCTCATCGACGTCGATAAGATTGTCGAGTTTGTTAAAGAAAAGATCGCTGCCGACATCGCCAACGTTCAACCGTAAGTATTTCGCAAAGAAGGCGTGTTTCCCTGAAAAGGATCCACGCCTTTTGACTGTCTGATAAATCATTAGGTGTTCTATGCCAAAACATACGTTCCAACGCGCCTCTCAAGCCCAAAAGGCTTCCGATAGACCTGCTTCAAAGCGTTCTAGGCCAGCAGAAACGGCACGCCCATCACGCCCTTCAGATGTGCCTTCGCGTGCCTCGCGCCACGACACATCCAACGACACTTTCTGTGTCTGTGGTGTTCATCCCGTCGAAGAGACGCTTGCCGTTTTGCCCAAAATTATCCTCGGCGAATCTCGCCTTTGGATTGCGGATACGCGTTCCAAAACGGATATTCAATCGCTACTGGAGGTTGCAACACAAAAAAAAGTGCGCGTCGAATCGTGCACCATGGCTTTACTTGATGACAAAGCCGGCGAAACGCGTCATCAGGGCGTTATGCTCGAAGTCAGGGCGTTCCCGTACGCCGATCTTGACGATGTCCTTACGCATGCGCCTGCAAAGCCCCTTCTCGTCGTTCTCGATCAGATTCAGGATCCCCATAATCTGGGGGCCATCATTCGAAGTGCCGCCGCCTTTCGGGCCACTGCTGTCATCATTCCCAAAGACCGTGCCGCTCAAGTCACCCCCGTCGCGCTCAAAACAAGCGCCGGACAGGCTTGGCGCGTGCCAGTCTGTCGCGTCACAAATATCGCTCAAACGCTCAGGCAGCTTAAAGACGATGGTTTCGTCATATTCGGTGCTGATATCAAAGGCGAACAGCTCCATACGCTCGATTTTGATCGCCCTTGTGTCATCGTCATGGGGAGCGAAGGCGACGGCATGCGCCGCCTGACTCGGACTTTCTGCGATGCTTTTGCTCGTATTGATATGGCAGCTGAGGTCGAGTCGCTTAACGTAAGCGTAGCAGCCGCAATCTTCCTCTATCAGGCGTCATTGGGACGAAATTTGTGATTGTGGGGGATGTGTCCCCCTACGCGCCTATTTTCATATTCTTCCAAGACGTTTTGCAAAACGCCTTGGAAGAATATGAAAATACGTCGCTACCCCCTCTGCGGGTGACCCCGCAACGCCCCTCCGCATATGTTAAACGCAATCGCGTGTATAAGGCTTTCGGCGAGCGCTACGGTCAACGCCCCCTGCGTGTGCTAAACATAATACTTGAGTCTTGTGCTTACACATTCGATACATATCCGCCTTAATCACTACGCATGTGTCATGGTTCAATGCGTGGAATCAATCGCGTGGAAAACTCTCAATTTATGTGAACAAACTCAAAAAATAGCCTTATTTTATGTGAACATTGGTGAAAAAACCGTAACAAAGCTATAGATGGTGGCATAACCCTACTAGGGGGTGTAAAAATAGACCTACATGTGGGTGTAAAACTAGCCCCCCATCAAGGATAATGCCGTTGTCAATGCCGTTGTTACGAAAAAAATTGAATGTTCATATAAAAAAGTTTGAATTTTCTCAAATAACATGAACATGCAATTCGGCGCACACGAGAATGCATAACGCTTGGCACACGAGAATGTATCGCTCGACGGAAACATGAAACGATATGATTTCAGACGCATTACGCAAAAGGTTGTACAGCTTAATGCTAGGATAAGAGTGGGTAATAGGACAAAAAAGGCAGACACACGCAAACAAATGAGGAAAATCATCAGGGCTACAGCATTTAAGGAACGCCATTAGGCGTTCCGGCGAGTAGCCCCCGGTTGGCGCGTAGCGCCTACCGGGGGATCGAGGACAACCACAGATTTTTTTAACCCCGTAGGGGTTTCACTGGCAAAACGTGTATTCTTTTGGGAACCCCTACGGGGTTCAAAGGATTTTGGGCTTCACCATTACCCCCGGCGTTGTCGGGGGCTACACGCCTAAAGCCCTGCGGGCATTGGACGGATTCATGCCAAGTTTAAATGCTGTATCCCTAGGAAAATCATAAATTTGTGTAGCAAAGCATCTTCATAGATTGCATTTTTCCCATTTTGCAGCGAAAAACGTGGAAGCATCAATGAGGCTGACTAAGATGCGGATATGCTTTAAGAGAGGAAGCCAAACACTGATTTCGTTGACATTTTATGACAGAGATAACAAATGACATTTGCATTAAAAATTGATCAAATTGACATTGCTCCTGCAACCATCCTAGCACCCATGGAGGGCATTACGGATATCACTTTTAGAAAGATGATTCGTGCCTGTGGTGGGTGCGGGTTGACGGTGACGGAGTTTGTCAATTGCGAGGGATTGACGCGTGACGTCGAGCGCGTGTGGGAAAAAACGCGTTGTGATAATGACGGTGGCCCTTCATCAGTACAGATTTATGGTCGAATTCCCGAGAATCTTGCGCGTGCTGCTGCCATGTGTGAGGCACGCGGGGCGCAGATTATTGATCTCAATTTGGGATGCCCTGCCAAAAAAGTCGTTTCGGGAAACGCCGGCTCCGCGTTAATGCGCGAACCTGAATTATGCCGTCAAATCTTTCATGCTGTGAAAAGTTCCATTAAGATTCCCATGACGGTCAAAATGCGACTGGGATGGTCTGAAGGTTCTATGAATGTGCAGGAAATTGCACATATCGCAGAAAGTGAAGGCGCGTCGCTCGTTGCTGTGCATGCTCGCACGCGTGAAGAAGCGTATCGTGGACACAGTCGCTGGCACCTCGTGCGTCCAGTTGTCGAACAATTACATATTCCTGTGGTGATCAATGGGGACATCCTGACGCGGGAGGACGCCAAAAATGCACTCGAAGCATCTGGGGCAGCAGGGATCATGATCGGGCGTGGTATGCTTAGAAATCCCTGGCTCATGCTTCAAATTGCTCAGGATCTTGATGGCGGCGATATTTTTGAACCGACGCTCGATCGCCGCGCACAGTTCGTCAATCATTACCTAGATATTCTCGAAAATGCCAACGACATCTCCGAAGGCGGCAAATTAGGCAAATTCAAATGCTTTATTGGCTACTTCACGCGTGGCCTCGCCTACTCCACGCAGATGCGCGAAAAAATATATAAAACTGGCTCCCTCGTTCAGCTGCGAAGCGTACTCAACGATTATTTCGAAATTTTGCAAACGGGAAATCTCGATGACATCTTTGACCGCGTTTTAATTGATCCCAATAATCAGATGCGTTTCAAAGAAGGCGATCCGCGTCGCATAGATTAAACATCTAATTTATAGTTTATTCGCCGCTATATTTGAGGTACAAAATGATAACGGGTGTCATTAAGAATAAAATAGATAAAATATGGACAGATATATGGGCTGGCGGTATCACCAATCCGCTGACGGTCATTGAACAGCTCACCTATCTGATGTTTATACGCTCCCTCGATGAAAAGGAGCTTGAAAACGAGGAATTTGCCAACATGACGGGCGATACTGCTGACCTGATCTTTCCTCAATCGGAGATCGGACAGGCTATGCGCTGGAGCAAATTCAAGAACAGGGACGCGCGTGATATTTTCAGTATTATCTCGAAATATGCCTTTCCTGCGGTAAAGAAAATGAAATATGGCAAGCTCCCTGGTTTTGATAAAAAGGGTGAGCTGATCGAAATCGCTGATCGTAAGGACGAAAAGCAAGTTCAGACAGCTTTCACGCGCTATATGGACAGTGCAGTGTTCGTTATCCCGAATCCACAGGTGTTACAGAAAATTATCACGGGGCTTGATGATCTCTATGAACATGATATAGCTGACCTCGATATGCAGGGTGATCTGTATGAGTATATGCTCGGCAAGCTCTCCACGGCAGGTCAAAACGGACAGTTCCGCACCCCGAAGCATATCCGAGAGATGATGGTGGAGCTTGTTGCGCCCATGCCCGATGATGTGATATGCGATCCAGCCTGTGGTACTGCTGGTTTCCTTGTCTCTGCGGCGGAATATATCCGTAAGCACTATGAGGATACCATGACCGATGAGCAATGGGCTGACTTCGCAACCAAGACCTTCACAGGCTACGATACCGACCAGACGATGCTCCGTATCTCGGCGATGAACCTCATGCTCCACTCGATCACCAATCCTGATATTGACTACAAGGACAGCGTTTCAAAGCAGAACAGCGTTAGCGGAAAATACACGGTTTGCCTTGCAAATCCGCCGTTCAAGGGTTCTGTCGATGTGGAGAGTATCAACGATAATCTGAAAGCTGTCACCAACACGAAAAAGACAGAGCTGCTGTTTCTTGCACTGTTCCTGCGTCTGCTGCAAAAAGGCGGTCGGTGTGCCTGTATCGTGCCTGACGGTGTGCTGTTCGGTTCAAGCAAGGCGCACAAGTCGATCCGCAAAGAACTGATTGAAAAGCATCAGCTCAAAGCCGTTATTTCTATGCCCAGCGGTGTTTTCAAGCCCTATGCAGGCGTTTCCACGGCGGTACTGGTGTTCGTCAAGACTGATGCAGGCGGAACAGATAAGGTCTGGTTCTACGATATGAAAGCGGACGGCTTCTCCCTCGATGACAAGCGCTCAGAGATCGCTGAGAACGATATTCCCGATATTATCGCCCGATTCCATAACCTTGACGGTGAACGTGACAGAAAGCGCACGGAGCAGAGCTTTTTCGTTCCGAAGCAGGAGATCGTGGACAATGACTATGACCTGTCGATCAACAAGTACAAAAAGACCGAATATGTGGCGGTGGAATATCCTCCGACAAGTGAGATCATGGCAGACATTGATGAGCTTTACAAGGAGCTTGGCTCTGTATTGGCCGATCTAAAAGTACAACTTGATTAAAGGGTGTTCTATATGGAATATACATTTGATAAACTTGTACAGGATGTCAGAAATATTCATAGTGTAACAAGTGAAGCGGCTGCAGCAGCGGTAAATCAACTTCTTACCATTCGCAACTGGCTTTTCGGATATTACATCGTAGAATTTGAGCAGAACGGACAGGAAAGAGCCGCTTACGGCACGCATCTTTTAAAGCAGCTTGAAAGTAAATTAGGCACAAAAGGACTTAATACTGCACTATTTTACAAATGCCGACTGTTTTATCAGCGTTATCCGCAGATTTTTTCGACGGCGTCGAAAAAATTGAAAAGCATAGAAACAGCAGAAAATATGCCTATGCTTTCAAATATCGAGATAGACAGTACGATAAATGAAAAATTGACGACGTCATCGAAAAAATTCGAGACCGATCCGGAATTGCTTATCAGCAGGCTCTCATTCTCACACATCATGGAGATAGCTCCAATCGAGGATTCTTTTGAGCGTTTTTTCTATGAATTTGAATGTATCAAGGGTGTATGGTCTGTAAAGGAACTGCGCAGACAGATAGGGACTAACCTGTATTTCAGAGCTGGCATCAGCCAAAAGCCCGAACTGCTCCTTGAGAAGATCACGCATTCTGTGGATACTCCTGCATTTACATTGAATGATCCCGTATCGCTTGAGTTTTTAGGGATCGACGGTAAGCTTGCTGTTTCCGAATCCGACCTTGAACAGGCTCTGATGGATCACTTGCAGGATTTCCTTCTTGAAATGGAAAAGGGTTTCTGCTTTGAAGCACGTCAGAAGCGCATAATAATAGATGATGAATACTATTTCATAGACCTTGTTCTATATAACAGAGTACTGCACTGCAATGTCATTATAGAGCTAAAAGATGAGCCTTTCAGCCATGAAAACATGGGACAGCTAGACTCATATGTAGCATATTACAAGGAAAATGAGATGAATCCGGGAGATAATCCGCCTGTCGGGATTCTCCTCTGCACCAAAAAAGGCAAGAAAATGGTGGAGTATGCCCTTTCGGGACTTGATAATCAGCTTTTGTATCTACATATATGCTCCAGTTACCTGATAAGGAACAACTCAGAGAATTCTTGCTTAAACAGATGAAAGAACTGGGAGGATTCGATGAATGAGTAAATTATCGTTTATAACTTTTTGTGTAGAATATTATGCAAAACATATTAATAAAACCAGTGATGAAGTTTATCAGTATTTCAAACAGGAAAAGGTGCTTGAGTTTCTAATCAATGACTATGATGATCTTCACGGCATGGGAATGGAATACCTCATGCAGATGATAGATGAATTTCTGGGAGTAATATAGTATGTTAGTTTATCATGGGACGACTTTAGAGATACGAGAACCAAAGATAATCACTTCCGAAATAGGACGCGATTTCGGATTTGCATTTTACACAACTGATATACAGGAACAGGCTGAACGCTGGGCTGTGCGACGTGCAAAAATCCAGTCGCGCAAACTAAAGAAGACATTCCCTGCAGTGGTTAATGTTTATGAATGGGAAAAAAATGATAATTTGGATATAAAAGAGTTTGAGAGTGCTTCGCTTGAATGGCTTGATATGGTCGTAAACTGTCGGAGCGATTTGTCGTACCGACATACGCACGATATCGTGATAGGAAAAATTGCAAACGACAATGTCGGTGAAACGGTTTCTTATGTTGTACAGGGAATCATGCGCAAAGAAGACGCTGTCGAAAGATTGAAATTTGAAATAATAAATAATCAAATCGCGTTCTGCACTGAGATTTCACTTTCACAATTGCGGTTTAGCAGAAGCTATCAGGTGGAGGGATAAGCATGAATCACGCAACGACAAGAGCAACGATTATTCCCGAAATTGTCAAGTTGATATCCGAAAAATACCATATCTCCGAAATGGAAGCACTCGATAAATTTTACACATCGGCAACGGGGGCAAGCCTCGCTGACGATGAGACGGGGCTTTATGGTCAGTCCGTGCTTTTTATTTTCGGGCTGTTCTGTGAGGAGACGGAGGAAGTGCTGAATGGCTAAGTTGATTGAAATCACTGGTAAAGCTATCTCTGGCGAATGGGGTAATGATGATGAAACAGGAAATGGTATCCCCGTTTTAAGAACAACCAATTTCACCAATACAGGTATCATAAATTTTTCCAATGTTGTAACAAGGGATATTCAGAAAAAGAGTATTTCAGACAAGTTCCTTCGTAACGGTGATATCATAATAGAGAAATCGGGTGGCAGTGATACTCAACCCGTTGGAAGAGTTATTTTCTTTGAAGCTGAAGAAAATAAGTATCTTTTCAATAATTTTACTGGATTATTGCGAGTTATAGATCAGAGCATTTGCTTTCCGAAATTTCTGTTCTATGTATTATTCTATAATTATCAGAGAGGTGGAACAATTCCATTTCAAAACAAGACAACAGGTTTACATAATCTAAAAACAGATGACTATGTAAAGAGCTGCGATATCCCTCTTCCGCCCCTTGAAACCCAACGCCAAATCGCCGCCAACCTCGACAAAGTCACCCACACCATAGACCTCTGCAATGCTATCCTTGAAAAGCTCGATTTGCTTGTCAAATCACGGTTTGTGGAGATGTTTGGAGAGCCGATTTCAAACTCTATGGGGTGGGAGTGTTGTGAACTTGGAGCTTGCTTGAAAAGCATTGATAACGGGAAAAGTTATGTTTGCGATAACGATTGTCGCACAGGCGATAATCCTGCAATATTGAAACTGAGTGCTGTAACTTATGGAATATATAAGCCTGATGAAAATAAGGCTATGATAGATGAAGATTTATTTGATGAGAGCGCAGAAGTAAAGGACAATGACTTATTGTTTACAAGAAAAAATACACCTGAGCTTGTCGGTATGAGTGCTTATGTGTT
>JAFOHE010000272.1 GCA_017421975.1 Pseudomonadota bacterium | reverse complement strand
TACGTATCAAAGTTGGGAAATTTGGTGTTATTCCCACAATCAGCGACAGTCATTTCTCGATTATCTTTACGCCAATAAACGCGAATAGCCCCCGTATACAGCTGCCCACCATTTCTTGAAGGACGGTTAAAAATACCTACACAATAGCGATTCGGTTCACTGGCAGCCATGGTTGTACCTGCATCCGCCCTATCCACAGCAAGCGCATTTACTCTGCCAAGTAATTGCCAGTTAGGTCTGCTAATAACATTACCCAAAATGTTACTATTCGATGAATTTAGCTGTACAGTTTGTGTTGCCTCAATATACTTTGCCGCTCTCGCCTCATTTTCCAAGGCAGCCTGATAGCGTTCGGCAATGATGATGGCCTCACTTCGCGAGCCCGAGAGGGAGTTGTTGTCCTGCGCCGTTAAAAGCATACTCAGAATGCCAAAGCAACCGATGCCCAGCACACCGGCAGCAATCATGACTTCGAGCAAAGTAAAACCAGTTTTTTTGGCAGCGCTGTCAATAGTAGGTCTATTTTTCATGACTTCACCTCCGTGGTTCACGCGTGAACACGTTTTTGGATTTATTTTTTGAAAAACTTGAATTTAGAGAGAAAACCACTGTCTTTTGCAGCAGCTTCTTCTTCCACAGCCTCATCCCACCATGCGTCATTTTCTTTGTTGATCGTGAAGCTGTCGCGAATCGATTCGGGAATATCGGGAGGGAGTTCAACGTGATTAGGATTGATCGCAACATTTAGATTGATAAGCCAACGCCCGTCATCCTGGCGCATAAAGATCGTTCTTTTGATGCCATCGACCGTAACTTCAACTTCTGCAGTTGTGCGGTTATTTTCGGTTGTCACTTTTTCACTGCCGATGGTCGTTCTTGCCCCCACAGGCGTAATAGAATCAATTAGTCCCTGCCAGGCTTCCGTGTTATCCTCATCCCCGCCATCAACACGCATGATCGAATCATACGTAAAACAGCTACGGAATTTGGAAACCTTATTTTTGTATGCGTATTCGATGCAAGGTTGCAGAGCATCATGTGGCTGACGCCCATAGAACTTAACTAAATAGACGATCAATCCGACGAGTGCAACAACGGCAAGCAAAATAACGACCTTGAGCAATTTTTTGGCGCGCGCTTTGGCCTTGGCCTGCGCCTGTTTTTTCAGCTCTTCCGGGGACTTTATCTTCGGTGCCTTCGGCACCTTCGGCATTTTGGGTGCTCCCGCTTTCGATGCTAATCCACTCACCTGTTTGGCATTTACCTTGGCCATTTGACATCTCCGTTCAATGGTTCATGCGCCTGTCAGGCACATACAGGCACATTAAAATAGCACTATTTCACCTGTCATCGCAAAGTTATTCACTCCTAAAAACACATTTTTCGCCTATTGGCTCGCCATAAGGCTTTCCAACATAAATTGCCAATGAAAAAAGCCGAAGTTTCCTGCAAACCTACAAAAAAAGCCGCAGTTTCCTGCGGAACTACCAAAAAAAGCCGCAGTTTCCTGCGGAACTACCAAAAAAAGCCGCAGTTTCCTGCGGCTTTTGTCGGATTAGTAATCCTGTTCTTCCTTATCTTCATCATCGGGATTGATGAAAGCGTCGAGATCAAGCTTACGAATATTGACGTCGAGAACGCGATTCTTAATATGATCAAGAATTTCGTCACGAACGGCATCCGGCGCCATAACACCACGTTCGCCATCTTTATAGGAGCGAACATTGACCGTCTTTTCTTCGACTTCTTTTTTACCAATAACGATCATATACGGAATCTTCTGAAGCGTCGCCTGGCGAATCTTGTAACCGATCTTTTCACTTCGGTCATCGACGAACGTTCGGATGCCTGCCGCTTCCCATTCTGCCGAAAGCGCACGACAGTACTCGAGTGAATCATCTGTAATCGGCAAAATAGCCGCCTGAACGGGAGCAAGCCACGTCGGGAACGCACCTGCAAGATGCTCAATCATAATGCCGATAAACCGCTCATACGAACCAAAGATCGCTCGGTGAATAACAACAGGACGTGCCGTCGTATTTTCGGGCGTGATATATTCGAGTTCAAAGCGCTCTGGAAGCTGGAAATCGAGTTGGATCGTCGCACACTGAATCTGACGACCGAGCGAATCCTTGATCAAAATGTCAATCTTAGGCCCATAGAAAGCGCCGTCTTTCGGATTGAGCTTATAAGCGATACCGTTGTCCTCAAGTGCTTTGGCAAGCGCAGCTTCCGCCTGATCCCACAGAGCAAGTTCGCCCATGTAGTCATCAGGACGCGTCGAAAGATAAAATTTGTACTCAAGATCAAACAATCTATAGAAGCTGGCAATCAGCTTGATGAGCTTGCCAATTTCTTCTTCGATCTGATCAGGCGCCACGAAAAGATGCGCATCATCCTGCATAAACTGACGAACGCGCGTCAGACCAGAAAGTGCACCACTAAGTTCATTGCGATGAAGCGTCTGACGCTCCGCAACGCGCAACGGGAGCTCGCGATAAGAATGTGGACGCTGTTTATAAAACAACATCGTGTCCGGACAATTCATCGGCTTAAGGCACATGGTCTTGCCATCTACCTCAAGTTTGAACATCGCATCGGCATAATGATCAAGATGACCAGAAACCTTATAAAGTTCCGAATCATACATAATGGGATTGAAAATCTCGACATACCCCTGATCACGCTGCACTTCGCTCCAAAGATCATGAAGCTCTTTGTAAATCGTGTATCCCTTCGGTTGCCAGAAAATGCAGCCCGGCGCATACGGATGCATAAAGAAAAGCTCAAGTTCCTTGCCCAGCTTACGATGGTCGCGTTTCTTCGCTTCTTCCTGGATCTCAAGATAAGCATCAAGTTCCGCCTTCGTCGCCCAAACCGTACCATAGACGCGCTGAAGCATGGGTTTGGTGGAATCACCACGCCAATAAGCCCCTGCAATGCTCGTCAGTTTGAAGTGCTTACATTCACCGGTGCGACGCACGTGCGGACCCGCACAAAGATCCGTAAAGGTCGATTGTTTATAAATAGATACAAGCTCATCCTTGATACCATCAATCAATTCAAGCTTATACGGCTGATCCTTGAAAAACTCGCGTGCTTCCGCCTTCGTCATCGTGCTGTGTTCAAACGGAACATTCGCTTTCACGATTTCCTTCATTTTTTTGGAAATCGCCTCTAGATCATCCTCAGTCAGCGGCCTTGGCAGATCAAAGTCATAATAAAATCCATCTGCAATAGCCGGCCCAATGGCAAACTTTGCATCCGGAAAAAGGCTTTTAACGGCTTCCGCCATGATATGGCTTGCCGAATGTCGCATACGATACAGTTTGTCATGTCGCGAAAGTTCCGCGCTGACATTACCTTCTGTTTTTTCACAACAATGTTCACACATAACCCACCTGTCTACATTCGTGAAACTTTGTTTTGGGGTGGGGGGATGTCTCCCCCTACGCGTCTATGGTTAATCCTTGTAGATGCGTTCCAAAGAACGCTTCTACAAGGATTAACCATACGCTGCTACCCCCTCGTTCTCCACGGCGGATCCATTGTCCAGCGATTTCCCAGACAAAAAAAAGCTGAATCACATTTACACATGCGATCCAGCATAGATCCTTAGGATCCAATTACTTTCTGGCAGCTTTAACAGCTTCAATCGCACGTGCAATGCGGGCTTT
>JAFOHE010000271.1 GCA_017421975.1 Pseudomonadota bacterium | reverse complement strand
TTTTAATATTTTGTCATATTTTTACTATCTATTTCATATTCATCGTATCACAATACATTTCAAAACAATAGTTGATGATCTCTGTTTATTAACTATACTATACTTCTTATATCTACCTGACTTATGATAATATAGTTAAACCACTGGGTATAATATCTAAAAACAATCACTTTATTCAATTCAACGTCTGCTTATTAATAACCATTTCGCACACATCAATCATCATTATTTATTTGATGCATCAAGTGCATATTAAATCAGATCAATCATTTTCAACAATATCACGAAAACCACACATATTTTTCGAAGTTCATTTACTTTGGAAAAAGCAGCTCGAAGCGATACACTTTTCAAAAAATGTGGTATATAGCATCCACAGGAAATGGTGTCCGATCATTTTCCTAACATTTGGAAGTTTACTTCCGTTTTCTGCAACCAGCATTTTTGCTTTACGCAAATAAGCGCAACATATCTCCGAGGCTTTATCTTGGAAACAAGAAATCATGCCACGTCAAGAGCGACGCATCCGTCGTCTGCCCCACAATCGTCGGCGGTACATTCGTCCCCCCCATCAGTTTCTCCGTCCACCAAAGCCCTTCACCATCTCGAAGTTGAACTACAGCTTGAGAATAATGACGAAGCCATAGCTCGTGGCTTGATCGATGGTAGCGTCTCTAAGTCCGAAGGGATACGCCACATCATGTATTCACATGGCTTTCCGGTCTGGACATCCAAAGGCACGATACTATTTTTATATTGGAGCAATACGAAACGTTGTTATCTGACGGGTGATTTTAATGATTGGACAGCACTCCCGATGAAGCGTAGCCGTTCTGGCGTTTGGTATACAGAGATTCGAATACCATCGCACCAATCTCCCAAAATTGGTTACAAGTTCATGATGAGTGACGGAGCCTTTATCCCTGATCCGAATGCACGCTGTTTCAACTATGATTCATTTGGTGAAATATCCTATATCCGTCATCCTCATAATCAACAATACCTCATGCGTTGGAACGATTTAGAGAGTCCACAAGGACTGAAGTCACGCCCGCTCCATGTTTTAGTTCCACCGACACGCCCACCATACGATGTTCTTTATGTACACGATGGGCAGAATTTGTTTTCAAAGGACAGTATTTGTGGAGGGTGGATGCTATGTGAGAACATGCGTAAAGTTCACGGTAATTTTCTCATTGTTGGCGTATGGAACTGCGAAGACCGCATGTGTGAATATACACATACAGCGGACACGTATATTGATGGTTACCATTATAACACGATGGGTCAAAAGTATGCAGCCTTTGTCGAAGAGACCGTTCGTCCCTTTATCGAATCGAGATTCAAGACGACAGATAGAGCTGGCCTCATGGGTTCATCCCTTGGCGGATTAATCAGTTTGTATATATCCAACCGCTATCCTAACCGTTATGCAGCAGTTTTTGCGCTATCTCCGACGACAGCCTGGGGACGCTTTGGCGATGATCATGGCGTTACCATACGAGATTATTATGAGAAGGCTGGCCATCAAAATACATTTTTATACATTGATCATGGTGGTGAGTTTCCAACAGAAGGCGTGTCCTCCGTGTTAGATCAACGTGTCGCCATGCGAGATGAATCGGAATGGGCAAGTGCATACGACAACTGCTGCTATACATTTGACTTTGTTTCAGCGCTTGTTGAAATAGGTTATCGCCAAAACATTGACTTATTCTATCAATATGTGCCAGGTGCAAGACATGCCGAAGATGCATGGGCGGCCAGAGTGAGTAAGCCCCTCAGGCTGTTTATGAAGCATAATGGGCGGGGCTGATACTGAAGAGAAGCAGGAACAACATACCTCGAGGGTGCGGGACTCAGTCTTGCACCCACATTATTTGGCATCACCAATTCATAATGAACATGATGCCCTGGACAGCAATCGGATGGGATGCATCGGTCATAAAGCCGAGCTGCATCATTCAGAAATAGGGCGGGACTTCATTCCGCCGCTATTACGTCATACACATACGAAACAGCACCACCCCATCATCGACATTCGTGTACGCTATTTTTTGAGCAATGTTCTTGATTTCATGAAATTATATTGACATGGCCTAACAATTGCTCCAATGCGAGCATTTCGTTTTTTGACTTTATATTTTACAGCAGAGAAAACGAATTTTTTTCTGCCCATCCAATCAATTTTTGAGATGACGCGATTGAGGTCAATCTTTTCATTCGCGTTATTTCCCTTAATAATCTCATTCGATTCTTGTTCAAGTTTGAATTTTCGTCCATAAGCGTAGAGCTTCTTAATCTGATAATAATAGGCTCTCGATGAGATCTTTAATTTTTTGCAAATGTATTGAGAAGATCTTCCTTTTAGAATGAGGAGAAATATCTGGCGCAATTGTTTTGATTTAAGTTTGTGATAGAAGATTTTCGAATCCAGCCAAGTCACAATATTATTTTCGTGTTCATCATGCCCACAGGAATCGAGGTAGACGTTATCTTGAATTGCTATCATTTGTTCAGGATTAATTGGTTCAACACTTTTGAACACTTGCATTTCTTGTCCATCACTCAACGTATTGTAGCGCTTACGCCTACGATGAATGCCACTCATTTGCAATGCTCCATGAAAACATGCCTTATAAGCGTGAATATAGAGATACTTTTTATTTACGCTTTGTTCAAAATCATCCCATTTTGAGAGCGCAACAATAATGCCTTCAAGTGCATAAGCCAACAAATCATCTTGCTCCAGAGAGGTAAACTTTTTTCTCACGAGTCTTGCAGCGGCACATGCAATCGAATTGATGGAAGAATAGTGTTTTTTGAAATAATCATTCCTCAACGTTAACCCACGATAATCCTCTGACTTCGTTTGCTTACAAACCTGTTGTCGTTCCAGAGAAATTGCATTTGAAGAGAGATACGTCTCACGCACTTGTTCAAACAACCGCATTTTTTCGGAAAGATTATGATAAGTAAGAGCAGATTCGCATGGACGCCGTATTTTAACCAATGAGATTTGATCCATCACCTCCTGATTCGTAAGACGATTAGAATTTTGGGCGAACGTATAAACAGTTTTTCCTTTTAGACACATAGCAAGACACCAGTCTCAATAGCTCCGAACCATACCTCATGTATAGCTGGCAAAGTGAATGTGACGACCTGAGTAATCGGCCAAATCCCATTTTAAGGGTTCCATTTATCTTCATCGTGCGCAAACGCGCACCTGAATATGTATACAAACTCATCCGCAGAAAGCTCATATACATTATATACGCTGCATCTCCGATCTCAGACTGTGTTCTTGTTATGGTTGTTCATGAGAGCAAAGCCATTCAGCACCGCCATGCGGCAGAATGAAAACAGATGCCATC
>JAFOHE010000270.1 GCA_017421975.1 Pseudomonadota bacterium | reverse complement strand
GTTATTGCAGAAGCAACAGGCTTAACGCATGACGAAATAGAAAATTTGCGTAAATAGACTAATCATTGTGGACATTATGATATAAGCAGGTCTATTTTTGTATAAGTATCTTAAAAGGTAGCTAGCATTTTTATTTAATGATGTTATTATAAATGATATCATTAAATAAAAAATAGATTATTTTAGATAATTTATTAGCAGAACATGATATAAGCGTTTTGATCGTGATAGATTTGAGCTATTCAACGGTTTTTATACGAATGTGTTACACTGCTTACAAAGCATCTTCACATAAAATAAGCACAAGGCTTTATTCTTGTTACCTACGCGTATGACTTTTATTATCAATGAGTATGCTTCATGCCTTCATTGATCCTTGTTCCCCTACGCGCATGTTTTTATTTTCATGCTACGGCTCATTGTGTGCTGAGGGGGCGTTGCGGGGGCTTGCCCCCGCTCTGGGGGTAGCGGCGTATTTTGTCATGAATATGACAAAAATAGCCGCGTAGGGGGAATCCCCCAAAAAATAACACGTGATAGCGCACTAGTTTTTTACAATAGATTAAACCAAGTTTGATGAATGTTTTAGAAAATTAATATTATAATTTATTATGTTAATTCATCTATTTTATGTTGTATTTGGAATTACATATGATAAACGGAATCGATTTCGTATGTATATAGAAAACCATCAAGGCATAGCCAGTTTGGCATAGTTTAGCCGAGTGCAACATCAAGAACCATCATGAGCGCAAAACCTGAGGAAAACCCGATTGTGACGAGATTGGTATGTTCTCCAGAAGAGGCTTCGGGGAGCAATTCTTCAACAACGACATAGATCATGGCACCAGCGGCAAAAGCGAGCATATAGGGAAGCCATGGGGTAAGCAACGACGTGAGCAGAATAGTGAGCAGGGCTCCGATCGGTTCGACGACGCCTGACAAAACGCCGAATCCAAAGGCTTTGTGCTTGCTTTTGAGTTCTTCTTTCAGTGGCAAAGAGATGATTGCACCTTCTGGAAAGTTCTGAATGGCAATGCCTATGGCGAGTGGAGCAGCGCCAGCCGTTGTGATTGGCGTCTCCCCTGAGAGGCATGCGGCAATGGTGATGCCGACGGCCATGCCTTCGGGAAGATTGTGAAGGGTAACCGCAAGAAACATCATTGTGCTTTTGCGTAGTTTTGCTGTGATACCTTCCGGTTTGTCATCATGAATGTGCAAATGCGGCAGGATAGAATCAGCCAGGAAGAGAAAACCTATGCCCAATAAGAAACCCACGAGGGCTGGTACAAATGCCAGTTTACCCATATCCTGGCATTGATCCATGGCGGGAATAAGCAGTGACCATACAGAGGCAGCCACCATCACTCCGGAAGCAAACCCAAGAAGTGTTCGCTGTATTTTGTCTGGTATTCGGTCGCGTACGAGATAAACGCATGCGGCTCCCAGAACAGTGCCCAAAAAAGGAATGATAAGGCCGAGTGAAAGAATAGTCATAGCGAATTACGGAGGAAATTGGATGAGGAAACTGGACGATGATGCATAGGATGTGCATGCGAGGACGTTGCGGGGCTTGTTCCCCTGGGTTGTGGCGCGTATCATGTGCGTGATCGCGCCATAGGGGCTTGTCCCTTACCAAAATACCATTATTTTTCAAAGAACTTAAGGTAGATTTTTGGAAAAATCCAGACATATATTATTGGATATTATAGGTATGATACATGAATGATTATTGTAATTTTGTGAAATATGTCAGTTCCTTTTTGGAATCTTCAAAACAATTCTATTTGTGAAAGGAAGGCTTATTTTTTACCATACAATAACTTGGAACCTCTAAGCCCAAGCAAAAGTGCTTCATTGGATGACATCCATAGTCCATTATCAGTGTCCATGAGTTCTACTTTTTCATAGCCCATATTTTTTAATATCTGAATAAATTGTTTCATATCGCCATAACGATTTTTAGTCATAATATCGTGAATTGCAAACGTCCCTCCTTTTTTGAGCACGCGAAGCGTTTCGAGGAGCCAGTTTTGTTTGTCACCAGGTATATTGTGATACACGTAATTGGAAATGACGCAGTCAAATGATTCATTTTCAAAGGGGAGATGCGTCGCATCGCCGTTTACGAACTCAGTGTTTTTTATATTTTCGGCGACAGCGTTATTTTCACACAGTTGTTTTGAAAAACTCGCATATTCGATTCCCCAACGATCACAACCGATGCATTTTGCACGAGGATTGGTTTTTGCGGCTGCAATCGTGAGAGCGCCACTACCGCATCCGATATCAAGGCATGTCCCGCCATCTGGAACATTGATATAATGTGCGACACCATCAATGATATGTTTGGATAATTTTCGTTTTCCATGATAGGAAAATTGATGGTGCGCATAAATACACCAGGCTGAACCACAGGTCATGGCAATCGAAGCAGCGCCTAACGCGTAGGACAGATATTTTGCAACTGCACTATTATTAGAAAACGAAAGTGCAACTGAGGCTGAGGCCGTGACAAGGGTTGCACCGACAAAACCAGAGATCATTCCATTTGGAACCCAATTCTTATAATTCGTTTGCATCTTTTATGCCTTTACTTTTTTGTAGCCACGAGATGTAATCGAAACATTTTGCCATTTTCGAGTTTGATGACATCGAGGCCTGCCTGATCACACATGGATTTAATCGTTGATTTAGCATATATGCGAACGTCACCGTGTCCAAATAAATTGGCAAGTTTAAGTTCGATATGATTGATTATCCACAACATGACGGGATTTGAGGTATAATCACGCAAGATGAGTCTACCTCCATGTTTGAGGACGCGTTTTACGCCGTCAAAGAACTTTTGTGGATTGGGATAATGATGAAAACTGTTTGCACAAATGACGGCGTCGAAAGATTCTGGTTCAAAGGGGAGGTTTTCACTGTCACCGACAATAAACTGCGTATTGGGCAGTTTTTTTTCGTTTGCGACTTCGATCATTTTGGGCGTCAGATCCAGACCAGTATATTGTTTATCAGGATATTTTTTTGATAATCGTTCAATCATGGGTCCGGTACCGCAGCCAACATCAAGAAGTGTTTGAAATGATATTTTTTCCAATTCAGACAAAATGGGTGGATAATCATCTTTGCACAGTTCATAGATGCCGGCATGACCACTGTCATAGACGGATGCTGCTCTGGTGAATTCTTTAATGGATAAGTCTTTGTATTGTCTGTCTTTCATAGCATTAACCTCTTTGTGCGCAGACAGCGATCCAAGGGTGGCGATCATGATGATTAATTTTGACTTTTTCAAAACCAGCGGTATGAAGTGCGTTCTCTATTTCTTCGGGTGAATGAACTTTCATACCATCAATCCATTTTTCGAATTGTTTACCGGTTTTATCTTTCCCGTCACTTTCACAGACGATGAGGAAATAGGCGTTATTGTTAAGCATATTGAAAACGTTTGTGAAACATTTTTCGAGTCCTGGCCAAAAATAAATTGTTTCAAAAGCAGTTGCCAGGTCGTTTTTTTTTGGGGTTTTAAATTTGAAACATCGCCGACGGCAATAGTACAGTTATTTTGTGCAATGGCAGATGCGTTATCTCAAACCTTCCTTGCCGGCATTATTCGCAACTCTGAGAATAGCACTCCTATTAATGGTGTAAAAGTTACAGTTGATGGGAAAAGTTATGTCACCGACTCTTGGGAATCAGTTTTCAAT
>JAFOHE010000269.1 GCA_017421975.1 Pseudomonadota bacterium | reverse complement strand
TGCAATAGATCGAAAACTCTGCTGATATGCTCCCTCCATAAGGGAAACATCTTATACGAGCCATGAAAACTGGAAATATCAAAGAACTAGGGATAATCAATTAAAAAATCCCTTTCAATAATTCTCTACCAAGTTCTCATTTTTATGTCAAATATTTTGTTCTTAATGTTCAATTTTTATTCTTGTACACAAAATGTGATTCAACGTTTATATCGCATATATAATGATATAGAAACATGCTTTGGGATGGCGCATTAGCAAGGGACGTTGGCTGCTTCACGTGCAGGCTTTATGTTTGAGTGTGTGGAAATGGGATTTGTTTTATGTGGGTGAATGTGTGTGTTTGGGGTATAATAGGCTACATATTCACTTTTCCCCTGTCGATGGTTCCCTCCCCCGCCGCCACCACCGTCGGTTTTTTTAGACGCCTGACGAAGCGCACAGCTTCCCCACGGCATCTTTTCGTCTGGGGCTGTGATGCCCATGACAGCGAAGAAACCGAAAACTTCACGGACCGGTGCAGGCAGCAGATCTGCAAGCGGTCAAGGCAGAGTTCGTCATCTGAAAGCTCGTCAGCCTGAACACATGGCGAACAGACGAAGTGCTTCCTTGACGGGGAGAGTACGAAATACGGGTACGGACATTGCTTAGACGCATTCGTTTTTCGCAAACACACCGTGTTGGTCAGCTCTGTTCACGCTTGGTGGTGCTCGGCTCGAGATAGATTGGTATAAAAAGTCCACTGGCAAAAGACCCTCCTGAGAAATGCATAAAGAAGTGAAGAGAGGTGAAGAGGAACAAAAGAAATCCTCAATAGGGTTATGCCAGGGAGTGTGAGTTTGTTACGAAAAAAAGTCTATTTTTTTGATTGACGTGATGTAAGTTGTTGATTTACGGAATAATTTTTACTAACGAATAAATGAAACATATGAACATTTAAGCATATGTATTAATGAGCCTGAATATGAAACGCGTATCGTCCGAAGGACGATAGCGTTTTTCATGGCGTATCCGCGCAAAGCGTGGATAGCCATGAGCTAAAATTAACAGAAAGTCTGCAATTTCAGGTATCGAGTTGAAACTTCCAGCAACGGTGAATGCGATGTGCCTTAAAATCCTCAGGAATTGTGGTATCCGTGATGTCATGGACGGAAAACGTATTTCGTCCGATTTTGTATGGCAGTTCATCGCGGTCAAATTTGAGGCGGCGGCTGTTTGTAGAAAAATAAAGTATGCCGCCTGGGGCGAGAAGCGAGAGTGCGTCATGGACGAGTTTTGGCCAATCGCGGTTGATATCGAGAACGTTGTCTGTGCGCTTTGAGTTTGAGAATGTTGGGGGATCGAGGAGAATGACATTGAAGCGGCTGGCATTACCGGACTGTGTTTTACGGATTTGGAGATCGAGAAAAGCCATGACATCCATGCGTGTCACAGGGCTAATTCTGCCATCGTTAAAGCCATTCAGATGCATATTTTCGATTGCCCAGTCGAGGTAAGTGTTGGACAGATCGACAGACTGTACGTAATCGGCACCGCCTTTGAGCGCTGCGACACTGAGTGAGCCTGTGTATGCGAATAGATTGAGGACGCGTTTGTGATGGGTAGATTCAGTGAGGATTTTGCGCAGGGGACGATGGTCGAGAAATAGGCCTGTGTCGAGAAAATCCGTAAGATTGACGCCAAATTTGAGGTTGCCTTCTGATATGATTCCTGTGATCGCCGCGTGGCGGGATGTTGTCTTTTCGTACTGAACGTTTCCTTTCTGGCGCCGCCGCAATTTGCTTATGACGTGATCTGCTGGAAGTTCAAGGATACGTTCGATTTCGTGGCTCATGGCGTCGAGCCACAGGTCTTCTTCGGCGGGATCTTTTTCGTAGGGACGTTCAAAGAGGGAATATACGGCATAGCGCTCGCCGGCATTCTCGCCTTCCGTGAAGGTGTACAGATCGACGCAGAGGGGAATTTCCGGAATATCGCGGTCATAGATCCGGTAAGCACTGATATTAAGGTGTTTTGCCCATTTTTTGAAGTGCTGGGTGCGCTTTCTAAGACGGTTGCCAAACATGGCAGCTTGAGAATCTCGTTTTTCTGATGGAGTCATGCGTTTACTTCGGAGATATGGTTGGAGAACGAAAGTCAGGGAAGCCCGTGTTCTGACAGATGTTCATATCAAGGGGGAATGGATTAAGCGCGAGCGGGGCTGAATGCTAAAAGCAACCGTATTGGATGCTTGAGGCATGGGGGTAACAGGCAGACGTGTGTAGAGGCGCTGCCATGAAACCAGGATGAGAAGAATAACATTTTTAATGTTGTCTGGTGAATAGAAAACGGCAGGATTCTTGCTAGTATATGGATAGATTGGTAAAACGATATGGCTTTTTCGTGGTCGTGCGGAAATTGTTTCGAAAGGATGTGGCGAATGGCGATGGGATGAAACAAATCCAATGATTAAATTTGTAGAACAGGTTATATTTATAATGGAGACGTAAGTCTTATAATGGAGACGTAAGTCGTCGCTAGGTATTGGAGTTGGATGATGGCGCAAAAGAGGGAAAGAATTAAGAATATGGGCGATGACAGAGCGAAGGTGTCTGATGATACAGTAATCCGCAAGTGTGTTTTGAGTTTTGTGATTGGTGCTTTTTTTGTTGGTACGATATCCGTGGTTTTCGATCTGGCACGCTACAAGATGCGTGAAGGGGAATTTCCTGAACTGAAGGCGTTCATTCTTGGCGTACCGGTGGATGGCTGTGAATGTGGGGAAAGCGGAAAATCGTCAGAGCACTCGGAAGATACAGCTGATAAAGCGGAAAATGCGTTGTCTGGCAGTGCGTTGGACGCGGGGGATCGCGCACCAAAAAATGGGGCTGATGTTGTGGCTCACGTATGTCATGCAGATGCCGAGAAAAAGCAGATGGAGGCTTTTGATGCAGTGAAAAAAACGCTTGTGGACGCGCTCTCTATTTGTGGCATCAATGAGAGCGTAGGGATTCGTTTTGATGTGAATAAACGGGGCGAGGTCCGCGTGCTGGATGTGACGGGGGAAACGCTTGTAAAAACTGACATCGGTTGTGTGACGCAGTTTGTCAAAGAACAGGCTTACCCACTGGATGCGATTTGTGCTGAACAGGTCTCTTTGGATTGGCGGCTTGATCTGAGTGTCGGTAAGAAAACACCGGTAGATGGAAAAAAAGCTGAGGTAATGCAGGGCAGCGTTAAACGAAGTGAAAAAACGGCCGTGGAATCAAAGCCTTCGACGTCTAGGGATACAGCGGCAAAGACTGTGGTTCAGAATGATGCGGATAGGTCGAGTACACAAGCAGTCAATGTCGCGAAAAAGGTCGTCATTGTCAATCCTGAACCGCAGAATGTCGTGCCGTCTGGAGATATACCACCTGCGTCGCAAAAGGTTATTCAAGTGCCGAGTCTGAAGGAAGGGCAGAAGGATGAACCTGTCAATGAGGCGCCAAAGGCGGAGCGGGCGGATGTCTTGAGTACAGTCAAAAGCATGATGGCGGCTAAATTGATGCTTGCGGAGATCGAGTGCCAGGCAGAGGGGACGCTTCGGGGAACGGCTGTATTAAGAAGCGATGGCAGTCTGAAAAATGTCCGTGTAGGATCAGGATCGCTCAAGGGAACGGCGGCAGAAAGTTGTATCGTGGGTAAGCTTGCCGGTATCAATGGAAGTCCGTTTGTCGGGGTGCAGGAAGTGATTTCGTGGTCCTATCCTGCCGAATAATGCGGGAGAAAACAGAAGTCTTATTCAACACACGGTGAAAAAAATAGATCAAATTCCGTAAAGCATAAAAGCGTTAAGGGCTGGAGGGTAGGGGGGACGATATGTTCTCTGCGATGTGATTGCACGCGGTTTGAAAAAGTGTTAGAAGTATTCGCCGAAATTTGCAGTCAGTTTTTCACTGGTTGCGTTTTCTTGTGGTAAAGCTTCAATTTTGAAGCCATTTTCAAGGAGAAGGGCATTTATGGCCGGTAAAACAAAAACAATTGATGGTAACGAGGCAGCGGCGCATTCAGCGTTTATGACGAATGAGGTCATCTGCATTTATCCGATTACGCCGTCTTCGACGATGGCTGAACTTTCGGATGACTGGGCAAGCAAAGCTCAGACGAATATTTGGGGAGAAGTGCCCCGTGTTGTTGAAATGCAGAGCGAAGCTGGTGCTGCCGGTGCCGTTCACGGTTCCCTTGTCGGTGGTTCTCTGACGACGACATTTACTGCTTCCCAGGGTCTTCTTCTCAAGATTCCTAATATGTTCAAAATTGCGGGTGAGTTGACGCCGGCAGTTTTCCATATCGCAGCCCGTTGCCTCGCAAGCCATGCACTTTCGATTTTCGGTGATCACAGCGACGTCATGCACGCCCGTACGACGGGTTTTGCCATGCTTTCTTCGACGAGTGTCCAGGAAGCTCAGGATATGGCGATGATCGCCCAGATGTCCACGCTCAAATCGCGTGTACCTTTCCTTCACTTCTTCGACGGTTTCCGTACGA
>JAFOHE010000268.1 GCA_017421975.1 Pseudomonadota bacterium | reverse complement strand
GGGCGGGTCTGAGAACACGCCCCTATGACGTTTCGCCAACAAACAATGAACACCTATCGGGGCGGGTCTGAGAACACGCCCCTATGACGTTTCGCCAACAAACAATGAACACCTATCGGGGCGGGTCTGAGACCACGCCCCTATGACGTTTCGCTAACTTATTAACAGTTTGTAGCAAAATTGATGCAAATTATGCTATAAGGTGTTATTCGTATCCATGCATTTGGATATCTATTACTGCGTTTACGTTTTTTCAGGGAGATTCACAATGGCATTACGCAAAACCCTTATGGCACTTCTTTTCTCAACGACACTGACCTGCGGTCTTACCGGCTGCGGTGGCGATGACAGCGAGGACATACCGTCATCTTCTACCCCATGCTCTGGTAATGAATGTGAAACAAAGTCACAGGACGCAAAAACCAAAATGGCATCCTGTGACTTTGTCGCCGCTTATGAGGCCATCGACTCCGTCTATGCTGCCCAACTCAAAAACGGCAACGTCGATGCTCAAACCGCGCTCGATCGCTCCATTCTCGGCATCATTCACCTTCTCTATCGTCCTGAAGTTCAGGCCATTCTCCCTAAACTCGGCTTCATCGCAAAATCGGACATTGTCGATTTCAAACCCCTTTGGGATGGCACACATGGCTTCTTCAAAGAAATGTTCACCGCAAACCACGATTATGATGGTCTTGCAGACCTTATCCCCATGTCGTACTTTGTGAACTGCAAGGATGACGACGACGATGACGATGACAATTGTGTCGATTGGGCTAAAACCATCGACAAAACGCTCACCATCGATGCCATACTCGACGCACTCGTCAGCCTCAAACCAGAGCTCGAATCCATCGCCATCTCGCTTGAAAATGCTGCAAATTTGACGGGCAGCACGGCGCTCACGCCGAGTGCAAAATGTGGATTTGAAAACATCAAATTGGATGCCGCTGACCTGAATGCCATCGCCGCCATGATTATGGCCACAGATGCCGCCATTGACCTCATCTCCCATTATGATTTCAACTTCAGTCTTTACGACATCGTCACAGCAAATGACGATTCAGTTTATGAAAATGAACCCGATTACAGCTATGATTATGACGCTGCAACGGCCGCTTGCGAAGTGGATTTCACTGAAGACCCTGTGAGCGACACTTGCAAAGAAAGATATGACCTCGACTACAAAACACTCACCTGTTACGATCATAGATCTAACGATGGTTCAAGGCTCAGATGCGCCGTCCCATCCAATAATAAAAAATACAAAGACCGCGTCGTTCTCGCTGATAAACTGCTTCAACACGTTTTCAGAGCAAGCACGAGCAAACGCAAAAATACCGGCATCGACGGTGAAGCAGCCTTTAAAAAAGCCGCAACGCTCTTTCTCAATGCCCTCAATAGCTCTGCAAAAGGCAGTTTCTTTGATTTTTCCAAAATCTCCAAGGGCGCACTGAGCGACATGAAAACACTCGCCAACGAAGCTGCCAAAGGCACCCTGGACCTCTCAAAATTCATCAAACCCGGCCTCACCGTTGACCTCAACAAAGTCTTCAAAGATATGCTCTTTGCAAAAGATAGCGATTTTCAAATTGATCTCTCCATATACGGCATCGGCACCTATGGTAGCAGTTGGATCGGCGATCTCATTCCAGCTATTTTTGGAGAAGAAATCTTCCTCAATGAATCCCTGCCCAATTACATATTCAATACAAATCTCATTTCTCACGAAAATTATGTCGATAGCGACCTTGATTGGATTGACGTTGAATTCTACGTCGATGACAAATACGACGCCACCTTCTCAAGCGACTGGGAAGATATGAACCTCACGGAATGGCTCAACCCACACGAATACTTCGGTCTCATCTGTGAAGACGGTGAGTATTGCGAAGAAAAATGTCCAAATTCCGATACGCCCTATTACATCCAAGACAACTCCAAACCTGAAGGAGGTTTCTGCTCCGCATGTCCGGAAAAATGTGAGGGCGAAACTCCCTATTGTTACATTAAAAGTGAATATGCCTGGAATAATCGTTGCTCCGCCATTGAAAAGTGCCCATCTGGATATACCATCTCATTAGACGGTATGCAATGCGTGCCTATGGAGGATTCCCCCTGTCCAGAAGGGCTTTTAGAGAACGAACTCTGTGTTTCATTATATGATGGTAATGAATTCATACGTTACTATTGTGATAACGAAGGAAAAGTTAATTCTGAATATGGTAGCTATTACGGAAAATGTAAATTAATCGATATCAGCAAATACGGTTCTGAACGGAAAACAATCTACGCTTTCGACAATGCTTATGAATCCTGTTCTGAAGAAAGCATCGAAACAAAGTGTACCTATACAGAGGATTCCCGTGAAGCTGTTGCTATATCTTCTGGATGTTTGCAAGCCACTGATGGGTCATGGATCAAAGTTGATTTTTATAAATACAACAACATATATCTTGATGTATGTGATGAAAATCACCAATGTCAATATGGACAACAAAGCCAGCAATGCTTACCTCGAATTGGCACGCCATGTTCTGATGAACTCTTAAGAAAAGATATGTGTTTCGATTTATCTTAT
>JAFOHE010000267.1 GCA_017421975.1 Pseudomonadota bacterium | reverse complement strand
CCGATATACTGGTAAAGATATTCACGCCATTGGACATCAAGGGATGTGTCTCGCGAATGCACTGCAAAAATATCATGAATATATATTTGGGAATAGGTATTTGGCATGATTTGAATTTTTTCTCGAAAACCTCTAACGAGGTTTATATGGGTTGATTTTGCTTTTACCCCCGGCGTTGCCGGAGGCTACTCGCTCAAAGCCCTACGGGCTTTATATAATGCGTTATCTACAAACTTTGCGTGTATAGATAAAAACATACGAACAACTGGACTTCCATATTTCCACATCGTCATGTTTAGCTTGAGAATCCAGGTAACAAGCGTCTTGAGTACAGGCTGTGCTGAAAGCAAAAATGATTCTACCACAAACACGATGCGCACCTCTGCGTTTGAAGGTGCGCAGGGTAACTGCTCAAACGGCGGCGCTAAAATTGAAATTCTAGTGAATGGTGTGGTCGATGACGCGCAAACCCAATATATCTGCAATGGCGCGGATGGACAAAGTGAGCGAGATATTCATAATGCGCTCGTCGCCACATCCGATGAAATCGGTGAAAACTGCATCAATGGCGGCATTCGCCTGGATTTTGGTTTAGATACCAATGACAATGGGATGCTTGATGATGAAGAAATCCTCAGTTTTCACTATATCTGCAATGGCTCCAACGGCCTTGATGGGAAAAATGGTCAGGATGGTACGAATGGTACAAATGCCAATATTATAACGACTGTTTTTGAAGATGAGCAAGGCAGTTGCGCGAATGGTGGCGTTAAAGTCGATGTACTCATCGACGGCGTCGTTCAAGCTGGACAAACAAAATATATCTGCAACGGTGTGAACAGCGCAGATGGACAGGATGGACAAACAGGCACAAACACCACTATCCAGACAACACCGTTTGACAGTACACAGGGCAGTTGCACAAATGGCGGCGTTAAAATTGATATGCTTGTTGATGGTGTGATTCTGCCCAGACAGACGCAATACATCTGCAACGGTACAAATGGCGTAGATGGTACCAATGGTACCAATGGCTCAAACGCCACCATACAAACAACTGCATTTACAGGTGCACAAGGCAGCTGCGCCAATGGCGGCGTAAAGATCGAAGTCCTCGTCGATAGCGTCGTTCAAGCAGGGCCAACGCAATATATATGCAACGGCACAGATAGTACCGGCGAATGCCTATCGGACAATGATTGTAGAGAAACCGCCTATTGTGATCAGACGACGTTGATGTGCGTTGACAAAAAGGCACAGGGTGAATCCTGCGAGGCAAATCAATGTCATGGTGTATGTTGGAATAATGTTTGTCATGAAATTGGCGATGCCATTACCTTCGGTCACTACAAACAAGACACCGACACCACCAATGGCAAAGAATCGATTGAATGGCGTGTGCTTGACATCAATGATGACGGTTAACTCCTCGTCATCAGCGAAAAAGTACTCGATGTAGAACCCTACAACACGACGGATATTTTCGTCACATGGGAAGAGAGCACGATTCGCTCGTGGCTCAATGGGTATGGTGCGTCTTACAACACCGTCGGCACAGATTTCACGAGTGACAACTTCATCGATGCGGCTTTTACAGTCGAAGAAAAAGCCAAAATTGTCGTATCTAACGCCCTGCACACACAAACCCAAATATCAGCATATCCCCTGGTAACGCGACAACAGACAAGATATTCCTGCTCAGCATTACCGAGGCAAACACCTATTTTACGAACGATACAGACCGCCGTGCCGATGCAACGCTCTACGCCGTCAAAAAATGCTTGCGTGTAGAAAGCTCAGAATCAGGCCAAACTTCGGGCGATGGTACATGCTACTGTGGTGCAGGCTGGTGGCTTCGGTCGCCGAGCTACAGTTCAGTCCTCGCCGCGAGCGTCAACCCCGACGGCTCTGTCTTTAACTTTGGCCACGCCGTCAACCTCTTCAGCAGCGGCGTCCGTCCCGCCTTGTGGTTGAAATACTGAACATAATCTTATCCATTTTCTCTGTCACGGCGAATGCCGTGACATCTCCCAAAGGGCGAGGGCGGGGAGGAACGCATTAACGAACGTAAAGCATCGTCGCGAAAACTTATTTTGGCGTATTGGCATAGCCCCTTTCCCCTAAATCCCCTTTCCATTGGGCAAGGGGACTTTCAGAACCGCGGCCAAGTGCCAAAAAGGCCGTGCGCATGGTTGCCCAAGGCAAACATAGCACGGCTTATTCGCTCAAATATCAGCTGGCGGGATGCGCGTCGAGCTTTTTCACAAGCTCACGGTAATCATCCCATTCAGACTCGGGGATACTAAGACCACGCAATGCCTGTTCAAGAGTCAATTTAAAATTATGCATCAAATTAACGAGATCCTCGGCTTTGCCTTTTTTGATGCCTTTTTTGATGCCTCGATTCCAAACGAATTCGCTGTAATTACACATATTGACCTCCTTTTCTAGGAGACGCGCAGGCAAAGCGGTGTTGAATTCCGATTGGAGCACGGCACCTTTTTCATCAATGGAATGCTCGGACATCCAGACATCCAGGAGCTTCAATAAGCCAGTATAGCGTTCATCTTTTTTAGTTCCAAGACAAATCATAATGATGCTCATCAAATCATAAAGTGCCACAACCTCATAAACCTCGCCAACAACCTGTTTTTCGGTAATCTGGTACATGGTGATGGTGTTTCGGCGAGTTTTGGGCGGGTCAAAGCAAATCCAAATCGAATAAACCTTTTTGATATTTTCGTAATGCGCGTGCTCAAATTCGGAGTCATACTGTGCCGAAATCTGGCGGCAACCATAGTAGATTGCGCGTTTGATCAAGGGATAACCCGGATAATAATCGTTCTGGGCTTCGACATTAATGATGAGTTTGACGCGATCTTTGGCCGGCGTGAGCGCATAGAACCGGATATCGAACGTGATTCTGCCTTCGGTATCGGTAGCGTTTTCGTTGTTCATGCCGTGGATTTTGCCGTTTCGCTTATTTTTGAGCTTATTCGTCGTTTCTGCATGGACACCTACGGTGCCGATCTCGGGTTCACCTTCGATACATTCGTTTTCGATGTCGCTGACTTCACAGTCTTTGAACTCGGGAATACAGCCTTTTAATATACAGGCGAGTATGAGTTTATCGCCGAGTAATTGCTTGCATGCGGCATCGCTAAGGTAACGATAATCAGCATTGTTGCGAGCGTTTGTCGCATGATTTATCTTTTGCATCATCCCCTCCTTTTGCTATTCACTGAACACACTTGTTCAGTGAACACATCTATTGCTCGGCTTCGCGAACAGGTCAAGGCATTTTGCAAAAAATCGCCCGCGTATTGCATTGCAATAGCGGGCGAAGCGGCGGCGTATTGCGTAGCGATAGCCCGCCGCAAGCGAGCCGTAGAGCCGTGTCGCGACACGGCTCAAGGCGAGCACGCAAGCCGTATGCGCCTCCGGCGCATAGGCGAAGCACAAAAATCTCCATGACGAATGACGTCTCAAATGTTAGAATAAAATGTCTTTTGTGAAGTCGCTAAATGTTGTGCGTCTCGTCGTCACGCCTTCTTCAGGAGAGTCTTATGGCAGCAGAAATCAAAGAAGCCTTCCAATCCATGGATCTTTCGACGGAACATCTCTCCGAAGTGCTCGAAGTGGCGAAGCAATCAGATGCCAAACAACTCAATGAGCAGGAGCTTCAGACGATCGAAGCGATGCTTCACAGCCTCGAGTCGGCGTTTCATAATTTTTCGGCACGTGACATTATGCAACTCAAAGCCGTTCAAGGCACATGTACAGGTAAGGCCGAGAAGCTGCAGGAAATTGCCTCACAATACCAAGCGATGGAGGCGCTGATTGCCAATATGACGCAAAGTCTCATGGGGCTGGAAAGCGTCCGCAACAAGTTTAGTCAGCTTCACGGAAGTTACGCTAGTCTGCTGACGACGCTTCAGAAATCGCAATCATCTGCAGAAGCGTCGAGACTTCGCCTGACAGAGTTTTCGCTCAACGAGACGAAGGCAACGATCGAACGCACGACCGAGGAATTTAAGAAACAGCTGAGTGAACAAATCACGCTTTTTGAAGTTTTGGGTGCAGAATATTATGCCATGATGAATGCGGCAGTACCGATTCGTCCCCCTGTAGGGAATAGCGTCCCTCAACCTGATGAAAATGGCGATAATGCGAACAACGCCGAAAATAACAATGACCCAACTCCCGAACAGGCGAATGACCAAAGCGCCCAAGCGGGAGAAACAGCCACAGCAGCAGAACCGACGCTCACTCTCGAAGAAGAGCAAGAAGCCTTTATTCCGCCTCCAGTCGTTGCTGCAGCGGGCTCGGAAACGGCGCAAGTTATTGTCCAGGAAGAACAACAAGCCTTTGTCCCGCCTCCAGTAGCTTCAGTTGCTGGTTCAGAAACACACGTAGCAGGCGCAGCACCTGTGGGGGGCGCACCTGCCGGTCCAGAAGTCCAGGCTCAAGGCGTGGGGGCTGCACCTGTCGGCGCGGCGCCTGCTGGCGCGGCGCCTGCCGGTCCAGAAGTCCAGGCTCAAGGCGTGGGGGCTGCACCTGTCGGCGCGGTGCCTGCTGGCGCAGCGCCTGCCGGTCCAGAAGTCCAGGCTCAAGGTGTGGGCGCAACACCTGTCGGTGCGGCGCCTACAACACCTGAATCTCACAGTGCCAATCGCGATGCGATGGATATGGCTAATGAAAATGACCGCGGTCGCAAGGATGAACGTCAAACCAAAACGACCCGCAAACGCGCTTCGACGAACAAAACAGTCTCCAGCGAATCGAAATCATCAGCAAACGCAGCGCCAGCCCCGAACGAAATGAGCGCCCCAGCCGAAAAAACCACTCGCAAACGCACTTCCAAAAAGAAGGGGGAATGATTATATGCATCGATCAATCCCATTTTTATCTCACACAACGCGGGCGATTCGCCCGCAATTACACATTATGCTTTTAATATATTTGCGATAGATTTGCGTTTGATATTACAAATGAGATTTAAGTTGTTTTTTTCTTAAACATAGCTGCAAGATTACTGAGTCCATTCGATAATAACTTTTGAGAATTATTATCTAAAGAACGACAAACATTTTGGGATACAGTTTCTATTTCCGATAAACAGTTACGCCATCGTTCGCAGCAATTAAAAAACCATTGAACGATGGGCACCATACTATTAGTTCGTTGAATTTTACGACTGATCAGAGCGTGAACAACATCAATAAACTTCGGCATTTCGTCATTTTCAAGAAACATACCGAATTTTTCTCTAAGCTGACGCAAATACTCCCCCTGAGGCACAATTGTCAGGCGTGCATCTAACAATCTTGGATCAAATACACATTTAACCGTTGCAATTGGCAACCCGACGACGAGAGCATGATCTTCGCAGTTCATATCAAAACTGGCATAACTTAGCAACCAACGCCGTTCACAGACATATTGTTCGAAAGCCTGATGAACCGTTCTATCCTCACCATGCTCGATCTCATATTGCAAAGCAAGTTTGATGGGATCGCGTTCATGAATATGTTTAAAAATAGGCAATTTAGAATCTAGCAATAACAAGGCGATAGGGTCATTTGCCAAGATCAAGGGATGGGCTTGAGGCATTTGTCCATCTTTATCACAGCCTAAGGATTCCAACAAACGCTCTTTCATCCCCGGCAAAGGCGAACTTGTATATTCCTGAATTGCACGCTGCGCCGCTTCGACAATATCTTCAGCGCTATTTTTTGCAACGATTTCATGAATATCTTGCCTTGCATGATGTGTTTCGCTGTTATTTGGCATCTGTCGCAGAATGAGTTTTTGCAGACGAGAAAAATAAGCTTCCGGAGCATAATCCGTCAGAAGGCCAATACTATTTTTTCGCACAGCCATGTTATCGAGAATCGGCCGCGTTTCATAAACAGCCTGCATGATTTCAATAAACATCTCTTCCCAGAACTGATTATCAGCTTTATGAAGAGGGAATGGATGTATTTTTTCAACATTGACGATTTGTTCACGGCTCAATTCTGCGGCATTAATCAACCAAGATTTGTCATGATAAGTCACGAGCCAACCATACGCATATAAATGGACAGCAGGATTGACACAACCATGTGCCGTCAAACTACCATTTAATGATATTTCCCGCGTCCTTAATGGCCCGTTGATAGTATGCGCAAAGCTTCTCTGATAGGAACGTCGGAAGCTCCATACGCGTGGCGCATTACAAATAATCTGTCGCATAATCAAAGCATGTTCAGCATCTGGCAAGGCAGAAACGATTCGATTTTGAAAGTTTTTTTGTTCAACAAGACGCGCCTGTGTAAAAATTAAATCATTCCACAGAACTGAGCAAAACACGTCTTCTGAAACGCGCCTTGCCTGACCGAAAAT
>JAFOHE010000266.1 GCA_017421975.1 Pseudomonadota bacterium | reverse complement strand
TCAACCATTTTTCACCTCTTCATAGATTTGGACAAGTTCTTCGCATCCTTTATATTTTTTATAGTTTCATCGCGGAGTATCTCTTTTTGTCTGGATATGAAAGACAATCGTGTGCGATGGTGTAGGTTCAGCGTGTATCAAAGCCGTGTTTTTTGTCATACTAATGATTTGTGCGTGCCAAAACGCACGGCGTATCGCTTGCGATAGCCGTGCTATACGCCGTATCGCCTTGGCGATAGGCGTATGTGTGTGCCAAAATGCACGGCGTATCGCTTGCGATAGCCGTGCTATACGCCGTATCGCCTTGGCGATAGGCGTATGTTACATGAAAATAGATTGGGACAAGGTGGGGAAGACGGTCGATTTGGTGCTTGAAAAGTGGTGGAAAATAAAAAAACAGTGAAAAGTGAAAAAAAAGTAGGTCAAACGGCGTGATGTGTATAGAACTGAATCATTGGTCCGAGGTCTGTCCGATGTCAAAGAGGTTCGTCATGGACTGGCATCGGTAAGGGCTTGAGTCAAGCGTTAATGGACAAATACGGGGAGGAATTTCATGGGTGAGAAGACAGCCTCACAGAGCTATACGACGACGCAGACGCATGAACGCCAGATAAGGCAGTACAACGTTTTTCTGATCAACGATGACTATACGACATTTGAGTTTGTGATCAGCATTTTGATGAAGGTTTTTCGCAAGAGCGAGGCGGAGGCAGAACGCATCACGATGAATGTACATCGCAATGGAAAGGGCTTAGCCGGCACCTATACGCGTGAGATAGCGTTGATGAAAGTCAAGCTGGTGCGATCGATGGCTGAAGCTGCGGGATTTCCGCTTCAGGCCGAAATTGAGGAACAGGCGTAGCGCATAACATAATATAAGGATATTGAGCGAATATGGATGCACAGAAGTTTAATGCAATACTTGAGCTGGCGCAGCATGAGGCGATGCGCCGTCGTCATTTGTATCTTACGACGGAACATTTGTTGTGGTCGCTATTAAAGACGCCTGAAGTGCGTCAGGCGTTACGGGCATTTGGCGTTTTGGCGGATGTGGTGAGTGATGAGATTGAGGAAGCATTTAAGATGCTGGAATCGGATGCAGCGCATGAGCTTGAGGATGAATCACTTGCCGAGATGACGCCGGATGTGGAGCAGGTGCTGTATCTGACGATGCAACATGGTGTGAGTGCGCAGGTCAAGTTTCCGCGTGCGATTGATTTTGTGATTGTCATGCTGGACAATTTTAGGCCGGAAGATTCGACAGCGGTCAATATTCTTTCGACGCATGGGATACGTTCGCTCGATCTGAAGAAATGGGCGGCAGCGCATCCGGACAAGAATAGTTCATCGAATGATGATTCAGACGATGAGGATACGATCGAGATTCTCCATGTTGCAGGTCCTTTTTCACCGAAGGAAACGGGAAAAAAAATCACGGATTCGATCACGAAACTTATTTTTGACACATTCAGTAAAAAGCTTGGCTTTTCGAAGAGCAAGGGTGGTGATGGCGCTGGTGCGCCAACGCATCATTTTATTGATTTTACGGCGAACGCAAGCCTTGGAGAACCAGAGGAAGAGCGTTTGGATGATGCGTTTGGTGATGATGACGATGAAGACGAAGGGGCGATGGATGCGGAGAGTATTCGGCGGTTTGTCAAGCGGACACGCGGCGTTTTGACAGATTTGACGGAGCGTGCATCGCGTGGTGAACTCGATCCTGTCATTGGTCGTGATGAGGAAATTACGGCATGTATTCAGACGCTTCTCAGGCGAAACAAGCGCAATGTGCTTATCCTGGGCGAAAGCGGTGTGGGGAAGACGAGTGTCGTTTATGGTTTGGCCGAGCGAATTGTTGAAGGCAAAGTGCCGCCGCAGCTTTTGGGGTATTTCATTTTTTCGTTAGATATGCCGTCGCTCATGGCGGGAACGCAATTCAGGGGGCAGCTTGAAGACAAGATCAAGTTTATTACAGATGGTTTGAGGCGAATCCCGAACGCCATTTTGTTTGTCGATGAGATTCAGATGATGTCGCAGCGTTCAGGTGCTCGCGACGAGCCGTCCGTATTGACATATTTTAAGCCAGGCCTCGTCGATGGCACCCTTCGCGTGATCGGCACGACGACGCAGCAGGATGCACGCAATAATATTTTGAGTGACACTGCGCTTATGCGCCGCTTCTATGTTCTCAACGTTTTGCCGCCGGATCTTGCGCTTACGCGCCAGATTGTTTTGGGCGTGCTTCCCAAATTTGAAGCGCACCATGGTGTCAAAGTTGAGGAAGAAGCGGTGGATGCGACGCTTGAACTTTGTGAGCGTTATATGGCAGACAAGACGTTTCCGGATAAAGCGATTGATGTGATTGACGAAGCTGGTGCAAAGAATCGTATTCTGCCAGCGGAAGCCCAAAAATCGATTCTTTCGCGCGATGACATGGAAGCCGTGGTGGCAAAGATTGCGAATATTCCCGATATTACAGCTTCAAACGATGAACGTGCGCAACTTCGGGATGCTGATGAACGTCTGAAAAAGGTTGTCTTTGGTCAGGATGAGGCCATTGCGACCGTTATTCGGCTGATAAAATTGTCGCGTGCGGGGCTTCGTGCGCCAGATAAACCAGTGGCATCGTTGCTTTTTGCGGGGCCTACGGGCGTCGGCAAAACGGAAATTGCCAAGCAGTTGGCCAATATTCTCAATATTGCGTTTGTCCGCTTTGACATGAGTGAATACACGGAAGCTTATACGGCGTCGAAGCTCATTGGTTCCGCACCAGGGTATATCGGCTATGAAAAGGGCGGGCTTTTGACAGAAGCGATTCGTGCGAATCCACGTTGTGTCCTTTTGCTTGATGAAATCGAAAAAGCCCATTCGAGTATCTTTGATCTCTTTTTGCAGGTAATGGATGCGGCTCGTCTCACGGACAACAATGGTAAGACGGCGGATTTCAAAAATGTCATTTTGATCATGACATCCAATGCCGGAGGGCGGGAAATGGGACAACATGCCATTGGCTTTGGCAGTGCGATCGATGTCTCGAAGAGCCAGAAAGAGGTGGAGAAGATGTTTTCGCCTGAGTTCAGGAATCGTCTCGATGAGATCGTCATGTTCAATCCGCTGAAACCTGAGGTCATGCACCGGATTGTCGATAAGCTTGTGGGTGAACTTGAGCGCCGTGTGGCTTCGAAGAATATCCGGATTGAGCTTACAGATGATGCGCGTGGCTGGCTTGCAGACAAAGGC
>JAFOHE010000265.1 GCA_017421975.1 Pseudomonadota bacterium | reverse complement strand
TATTCGATATAGAATTGAAAAACGGCACCATGATAAAAAATGCGAAAGGCAGAATCCCGCAAATCGATTCATTTTATGTTTACGACGAAACCGGAAAAGAAAAATGTTTCACATATTTTAAGAAATCGATAAACACACAACGCCTGAGGAAATCGACAAATTCGCCAAAGAAGTGAACGCCTAATTGAGGTATTCATGGCCTGCCTGGGAGACCTTGCAGGCTTTTTTTGTGTTCTTGGTGGACAGGGACTTGTATTTGTAAATGGTGGGTTAGGTTGATTCTCCATATATCAATGAGAAAGTAGAGTTGTTATCAGTATTTTCTCGTATGTCATCTAGATAGTAAATATATAACTACATGTAGGTGTAAGATTAGTCCTCCTTAATGTATAATGCCATGTCGATTTGATTTGTAACGCAAAAAAGTGCATGTTCATATAAAATAAGTTAGAAAAAAGCAAATTCTATGAACAAGTAACTTTTTGATGCGATGCTATGACGAAAATTCCTTTATTTTGTTATTTTTTGATGGGCTTCGCCTATGGCGCGTGAGCGCCATACGGCTTCGCATTTGCGTGGCTATTTTCTTATGGTCATTGGACCATAAGAAAATACGCCCCGCGTGTCAGGCCTATCGCTTTGCGATACGGCCTGTAAAATAGCATGTGTAAGGATATCGAAGGGATATTTTGCGAATGTTTCGAACAAAAAAGCCTGGCGTATGAAGGAAAGCGGCGCGTATCGCAGATAGCGCCGCAGGCGTGCCGTATGCGCTTTGGCGCATAGGTACGCCAAAATAGCCATAGAGAAAACTAAATTGAGATAGAAATATCGTCTTCGGTGTTTTCGATACCATCAGGCCCAAAGGAAGAAATTTTGATTTTGTTGCCGTTCTTTTCTAGGGCGTAGTCGTTACCCCAAGGATCTTTTTGGATTTCTTCGGCATCAAGAAGGGGATTGTTGTCGGGGGTGTGGATAAGATCGTTGAGGCTGGACGGGGATTTTTTGAAAAAGACCTTATACTGTGTGATGGCGCTCTTGAAGTTTTGGAGATCCATTTCGGCCATTTTGACGTTCGCGCGTTCAGACGAACCGAGGACGTTTGAGCCGATAACGGCCATGAGAGCAGCCATGAGCGTAATAACGATCATGATTTCGATGAGGGTCATGCCAGCCCGTTGGAACTTTTTGTTTTTGGAAGCCTGTTCACGCCAGGCCTGAATAAACGTGTTCATAGTATGAAACTCCTTGATCCGTCTTTTTTTGAATACAGATGTGTCGAAAGCAGTTATCGACAGTTCACGTGATACAACGTAAAAAAGCGACTGCGTATTGCAGAAAGAAGAAATATAAAGTCAGAAGCGATAAATGACAAGGCCAGATTTGTGCAAAACGTGGCAAATGCGTTTCATGTAATCGCGTTGTAGCTTAACCAAAGCCATCAGAAAGTTGCATGATTGGAAGCATAATGGCGATGACAACAAAACCGATCGTGCCGCCCATGACGACGATCATGAGCGGTTCAAGAAGGGATGTGAGAGCAGCGACACGGGCATTGACAATGGATTCAAATTCATTGGCAACGTTATTGAGCATCGTATCAAGCTGTCCGACGCGTTCACCGGAAGAGATCATATTGACCATGAGCGGTGGAAACTCGCCACTTTTTTTGAGGGGCGCGGAGAGCGAATCACCTTCTCGGATGCAGTCACGCGCATTATCGACAACTTTGGCGAGGATTTCGTTTCCGAGGATAGAACGGACGATGGAGAGAGATTCGAGGAGCGGCACGCCGCTGGCGAGCAAAGTTGCAAGCGTCTTGGCAAAACGCGAAATGGAGACGAGACGGAAGACGGGGCCAAAGATTGGTACTTTAATTTTGAAAGCATCCCATTTAAGTCTGCCGGATTTCGAATGAATCCACATGTTGAACAGATAAGCGAGACCAAGTATAGCGGGAATAATGAGCATCCAGTAATTCGAAAGCACGTAAGCGACATCGAGCAGGAACTGGGTGATACCAGGCAACGTCTTTTGTTGTTGCTCAAACATTTTGGTGACGCGGGGAATGACGAACACAAAGATGACGATAAGCAAGATGCCGCCGACGCATACCATGATGAGGGGATAAACCATAGCGCCGATGATTTTTGATTTCAGGCGTTGTTGGCTTTCGAGAATATCCGTAAGACGTTCAAGGACGACGTTCAGGCTGCCGGAAGATTCACCGGCTTTAATCATGCTGATATAGAGAGTGTCAAAAATTTTGGGATGATCACCTAAAGCGGAAGCGAGGCTTGCACCTTCGCAGACTTTGGTCTTAACGTCAGAAAGCACCGTTCGGAAGGTTTCATTTTCCATTTGTTCGAGCAGGGCAGACAGACATTCAACCAAAGGGATATCAGCGCGTTGCAGGGCTGCAAATTGGCTTGTAAAGTCTTTGACTTCTTGCTTGCTGACAGACTGTCCGAGGTGAAACCGTTTTAAGATGGAAGCTGATTCCCCCTTAGCAAGCTGAGATTTTTCGGAACAGACGCTTAGAATGATACCCTTTTTTTGGAGCTGTTCACGCAGGACTTGCTTATTTGCAGCATCGAGCGTTCCGGTAACCTTTTTTCCGCTCGTGGCATAGCCTGTATAATTATAGAGTGGCATATTTTACTCGAACCGAAAGAAAAAGAGAAATGAATCAGAGGCAGAAGGTTTAATTGATCGTATCTTGTGTTACGCGGAGGACTTCAGCGATACTGGATTGTCCGGCAAGAATTTTTTCGATGCCGTCTTCCCTTAGAGTGGTCATGCCATTTTTTTGAGCAGAACGTTTGATGGTTGCGGCATCGGCACGTGAATTGACGAGTGTCTGGATTTCACTTGTGATTTCGAGCATTTCGTAGATTGCGGTACGCCCGGAATAGCCTGTTTGATTGCATTCTTTGCAGGCACCGGGTTTGTAGAGTTTTCCGCCTGCCTGTTGAAGCTGTGTATAGGAAATCCCGATTTGTTCGAGATCACTGGGTGTAGGAATATAGGGTTGTTTGCAGTGTGGGCAGAGGCGTCGAATGAGTCGTTGCGCCATCGAAAGATAGAGTGAAGAGCTGATGAGAAAGGGCTCAATCCCCATATCGATGAGTCGAGTGAAGGCACCAGCAGCGTCATTGGTATGAAGGGTAGAGAAGACGAGGTGGCCCGTGAGTGCTGATTCGATTGCGATTTGTGCCGTTTCGTGATCACGGATTTCACCGACCATAATGACGTCTGGGTCATGTCGGAGATAGCTGCGTAATCCTGTTGCGAAGGTAAGATTGATGTTTGGGTTGACCTGCATCTGACTGATGCCGGCGAGCTGATATTCGACAGGGTCTTCGACGGTGAGGATATTTTTATCGGGGGTGTTAATTTTATTGAGGCAGGCATAGAGCGTCGTCGTTTTACCAGATCCAGTCGGACCAGTGACGAGGATGATGCCGTTTGGCTGAGAGATGGCGTGTGTAATGACGCGATAATGGCGTTCCGAAAAGCCTAGATCAGCGAGATCATGAAGAATGGACTGACGATCAAGCAGACGCATGGTGATGCGTTCGCCGTGGGCAGCGGGTGCGGTAGCAACACGGACGTCGATGTCACGACCGGCAATTTTGAATCGGATACGACCGTCCTGCGGAATACGTTTTTCAGCGATATTGAGCTTGGACATAATCTTAACGCGGCTGACGATGGAGCTGTGAAAACGCTTCTGAGCACGCATGACTTCTTTGAGCACACCGTCGACGCGGAAGCGGACGAGGACGTATTCTTCGGCAGCTTCGATAT
>JAFOHE010000024.1 GCA_017421975.1 Pseudomonadota bacterium | reverse complement strand
GCCTTCGTTGTGTTTCGCTCTTGCTCAGGCGATTATGCCATGCATTGGTTGGGTAGGCGGGGAACTCGTCGCTGAATTTGTAAAATCCGTTGACCATTGGATTGCTTTTATTTTGCTGCTCATCATTGGCACAAAGTTTATTTTAGATGCCAGAAAAACAAATGAAGATGAGCCCGAAGGCATAACAACTTTTTGGCCGCTTTTTTTGGCTTCACTCGCGACGAGTATTGATGCTTGTGTCGTCGGTGTGACGCTTAATTTTGCCCATGATCCGCTTTTGCTTTCAATTGTGATGATAGGTATCATTACATTTATAGATACTTTCGTTGCTTCGCTTGTCGGATCTAAATTGGGCGAAAAACTTGGGGATAAATTGGGAAATAAGCTTCTGATTGTGGGGGGAATTGTCCTGATCGGCCTAGGGGCCAAAATTCTTATATCTGATTTGTATTTTTCCTAAATCTAAATATCAGAAACGTAATAATTTATAGCGGCAAGCTAATTATAATTACAAATAGTAGTTTATTGTTAATAATGATATTTTGATGTATGCATATTGTCAAAAAATATAATTATTATGATTATAATAAAATTAAAACTATTGTTTATAAAAAATGCTGAAGCAAAGAATATATTAAATTCTTCCTCTTGATACGAACGTCAAATATGATCATAAAAAAAAGCCACTCTTTCGAGTGGCTTTTTGAATTTATGTTGAACGGCCTGGTTTCAGATCGCTCCCATCATCATTGGATTATGATGACGCCTTGTATATATATTACACAAAACGACCACGGCGACGAGCTTCTTTACGACGACGACGAGCAGCTTCTTTCTGTTTGCGTTTGCGAATGATGCTCGGTTTCTCATAGTGACGACGACGTTTGAGTTCTTTCATGACGCCTTCGCGTGCCATGTGACGTTTAAGCTGATTGATGGCGCGGTTGAGGTTTGAATTCTCAACGGTTACCTGAAGAGGCCCTAATTCTCTAGATGATTTGCTTTCCAATGTCCTGCTCCTATAGCTAAGGTTGATAAAACTCGAAAAAAACAATGAATCAGCCAGGGCTTTTGACTGAATTCAAAGTCGAGCGGGAAGCTTTTAGGCTTATCGCTCGCTTTGGTCAAGTTTAAAGTTGTGGATAACTCTGTTTTGGGCAGTTTATTTTGATGATGTTGCGTTTGGACGGTTCTTCGGTAAAACACCTATGCCTATGGCACTTACGATAATGACGCCGCATCCCGTTAAGCTCAGAGTACTCGGCAATTCATCCCATAAGAAATAACTAATGATCAGGCTCGATATCGTAGAGATATAGATGAATGGCGCAACGATGGTGGCTGGACCGTAGCGGTAGGCACGTGTCATAAGCTGTTGACCCAAAAGACATGTCACACCCGCAAAGATTAGACCAAAAAAATCACCGACACTTGGCATGACCCAGGGGACAAAGGGAATGGAAAACAGCGGTAAGATGGTGCTCATTCCCAAAAACCATAAGACGATTGTGTCCGGGGATTCTGTCGCCTGGAGTTTTTTTACGATCGTATAGGCTCCTGCCGACAAAATGGCGGATAGCACGGCGACAAGAGCTGCGCCATTAAATAAAGAGAACGTTATTGGAGTGGCTGGCGAAAAAATACCAGGCGCGACGATCATGGTCATGCCCAATAGCGCAAGGCAAACCAAAAGATAAATCCACCACGAAAAGCGTTCTCGCAAAAATAGCGCGGCACATAAACATACAAATATAGGGGATGTCTGATTCAGGCCGTTCGCAAGGCCTAATTCCATATTGGCTATCGCCCATACATATAGGATTGAGGCGAGTGAGCCAAAAAATCCCCTCAAAAATAACAGGCCTTTTCTCTGACCTAGGGGCGTCCTTTTGACCCCTGTCAGCATGAGCAAAAGTAAAATGACAAATCCCACACTGCCACGAAAAAATGCTGTTTCAAGCGGTGGAAGTGATGCGCCAAAGGCTCTGATTGCCGCTGAACTAATGCCAATAACAAGACCGGCTGAGATCATATATGTCAGGGCGCGTGGGATGTTTTGTTTCGGTAGTTCTCCCTCCGCTGCCTCGGAGGTCGTGTGATGCGCAAATGGAAAATGGGGCATGGTTACCTTGTCCTGATGGTCTTTAGACATGAAAAAAGCATCCTATAAGGATGCTCTTTTGAAAAGTGATACTTAGGATTTACAGGATTTGCAGTTCCCACCACATGAACCACATTTGGCGGCACATTCTTCATGTAAATGTGCTGCTAAAAATTCTTCACCCAATTTTTGTCGGGCAAGCTCTGGCTCCACAGTCAAAAGCTGATTGAGCCAGTGTTGGGCAATCGGAACATCATCTTTGCGCTCTAAAAAGGCTTTAATAAGGTCGCTCGCAATGTCCCGATCATAACTATCCCAAAGGGTTTTGATGGCCGAGTTGTAGATCGACTGAATATCGGCATTCTTCATATTGTCGATTTCGGCAATGACGGGTTTGACATCCCGCGTCTTCTTCGCTTCACGAAGCTTTTGTGAAAGCCCGTCTGAGCTTGAGGTCTTCAAAAATATAAATAAAATTAATAAGACTGTCGTAACGATGATGATGTTTTTAAAACTAAAAATTTCCTGTATATCCATGTCTTGTTGCCGTTGACTTCTATGGGCGATTTGCCCATGCGTGAATGAATGAATATGGTTTATACCATATTCAGAAGCGCACTATTCTGTTTGCTGGTTAACGTAATGTCAAGTGCTATTTCTCTTTTTAATGCCAAGTAAGGTAACGTTTTGGCCCCACTGGCAACGGTGCAGCACGCTTGTAAATATATCTGAAAATCCAATTTTTTGTTCCAACACAATGCGTTGGCAACTTCCCTTTGCCCCTTTAGAAAAAGGCAATTTAGGGAATTAGGCCTGCACATACGCATTATTCCACTTTTACACGGCAGGTCATGGGGATGGTGACGTTCTCCGGCATCACTTCTGCGGTCGTCCATGTTCGAAATGTCATACCGTGGGTTGCTTTAAGCATAAAGTCGTGCCATATTCCAAGCGCTTCCGTAAGTTCCATACGCGTTTCTTCGTTTGACAATAGTCCTGAAGCCATAATGATATTGCCTGTTTGTGAATGCCAGCACGTCATATCGACGAGGACATCTTCCCCCTCTTTAAGTGCAATACCGTCTTGAGGCGCGTCAATGATTTTCATGGCAGCGCCTTCGCGAAGTGTCGTGGCATCCTGTGGTGCAACGAGGTCTGTGGGAACGTCGTATTGTGGTAGGCGCTCGACGACGGTTAGCTCTTCGAGAATATCGTATGCACTGTCATCCTGGGTTTCCGTTGAATGGGCTTGTTGTGGCAGTTTGATCCAAATGCGGGCTTTAGCACCAGGGGACATTTCGAGGAGAAGTGCTGCATGTATAGGATCCTGATAAAACATATCATTATTGAGAATGGCGAGCGTTCCTTCGCCTGAAATGTTGCTTTCGAGTATGGCGCCTGTCTGTGCATGCCAGCGCGTGGCATAAAAACGGATGGCCTGACCATGCGTGATTTTGACGCCGTTGCCCGCTTCGATCTGTTTCCATACAGCACCATTGATTTCTTCAGCGTCTGCAGGGGGCGTGAGATCTTGGGGTGGATCAAACTCGTGCGCAACTTCGAGAATTGTCACGTCCCATACGCGTCCTTCCGATTCGCCCCAGATGCGGTAGGTGTCGCCAATGGTCATTTGAGAGACAATTTCCCCAAAAAGCGGCATGCGTTGGAGTGTCTCAATGACTGTTGCTTCTTCAATTTTTCCCGTCATGACGTCGTATGCCTTCAGGGCAATGCGGAGTGCCTGTATCTCCGTCGGACGCGTGCCGCCCGATTGCTTGATCGCAACATAGGCCAAGCCCGATGGCGTGTGCTGGGCGTTTTCGGGCATGACGAGGTCAAACGTGAGTGCGGCGTCCATCTGATCGCCGTTATTTTCGCTTGTTGCCGTCGCCACTTCAGGCGTATTGCCCGAGCATGATGTCGTGATGACGGCCAATAAAAGGATGGCGAAGATCCGTTTCATCTTTTTTCCTTGGTTACCGATTGTCGGTAGTCTGATTTGTCATCGCATTTGCGATCCTGCGGATCGCATGAATGGCGTCTTCTTAGACCATAAATGCAAAATAGCATAATTCATTGAGTATCGCACGGCGTATGGACGGCCATGCGAAGCTGGTGCCGGCCATAGCCAGTGCGCGGCCGGCGTATGGAGCCACGCGCCTGCCTTGGCTGGCTGCCGTGGCGAGAAGACGGCCGGCAGAGCGCGTATGGGGCGTAGCACCATAGCGCCTGCACAAAAAAAGGTCGATGCCTTACGGAATCGACCTTCTTCATAGATGTGATGTGAAATCATGCCGTCATTGCGGCAAGTGTGTAGAAATACAATGCTTATTCGGCTTTGGCATCGTCAGCCTTGGCTTCATCGGCTTTGGCATCGTCAGCCTTGGCTTCATCGGCTTTGGCATCGTCAGCTTTGGCATCGTCAGCTTTGGCTTCATTGGCCTTGGCTTCTTCTGCCTTAGGAGCTTCGGCTTCAGCAGCACGTTTGGCGGCGAGGGCTTTTTTGCCAGCAAAATACTTCGGAAGCGCGAGGAAAAGGACGGCACCTACGATGAAGGCTGCACCAACAAATTCGCCCGTCTGAGGCCATTTGTAGCTTTCAAAGCACAAGGCAAGTGCACAAGTCGCTGCAATACCAGCGAGGACGGAAGAACAACGGTTGACGGGGACGGCAAAAGAGTTCTCTGATGGAGAGAGAAGAATGAGGCCACCAAAGACGCCGTTCAACTCCGCCATATTTATTGGCTCCATCTATAAAAACATTTTTAGATGTTTCTTTTAAATTTCCGAATGCTAAATAAATAAATTCTTCCATGTCATAATAATCTTCAAAATATTGATCGTCGATATCAT